>VBCH01000215.1 GCA_005884455.1 Betaproteobacteria bacterium | reverse complement strand
TGGACAACGGCTGGGGCCGCGAGGTGTTCGGTTTCGCCGTCGCCTTGCAGAACCTGCTGTGGGGCATCACGCAGCCTTTCACCGGAATGCTCGCGGATCGCTTCGGAGCCCGACCGGTGCTCTTCGCGGGAGGCCTGTTGTACGCGCTCGGTCTCGTGCTCATGGCGAACTCGACCACTGCGCTGGGCCTGACTCTCGCGATCGGCATCTTCGTCGGCATCGGCATGAGCTGCACCACCTTCAACATCGTTTTCGGCGCGCTCGGGCGCGCGTATTCTGCCGAGAGGAGGAGCGTCGTGCTCGGCATCGCCAGCGCCGCGGGCTCATTCGGCCAATTCGCTTTGCTGCCCCTTGCGCTCGTCCTGATCACCGGCCTCGGCTGGTATTCCGCGCTGATCGCATTGTCGCTGCTCGTGGCCGTGGTGATGCCGGCCTCGTTCGGCGTGGCTGACAGGGGCTACCACGGCACGCTCACCGCCGGCGCGGGTGTGTCGCTGAAAGAAGCGCTCGCGGAGGCTTTTCGCCACAGGGGCTTCTGGCTGCTCGGGGTGGGCTACTTCGCCTGCGGTTTCCAGGTCGTTTTCATCGGCACGCACTTCCCGGCGTTCCTGATGGACCAGGGGCTCACCGTTCGCGACGGTACCATCTCGCTCGCGCTTATCGGCTTGTTCAATATTTTCGGCTCCTACCTCGCCGGGCAGCTCGGCGGCCGTTTCTCGAAGACCTACCTGCTCTCCGGCCTCTACGCCGCGCGCGGGGTCGCGATCGCGCTGCTGCTCGCGTTTCCGCTCACGCCCGTGTCGGCCTACCTGTTCGCCGCGGCGATGGGCTTCCTCTGGCTCGGCACGGTGCCGCTCACCAACGGCGTCGTCGCCGGGATCTTCGGCGTAAAGCACCTCGCCATGCTGTCCGGCTTCGTGTTCTTCTTCCACCAGCTCGGCAGCTTCTTCGGCGGCTGGCTCGGCGGCTATCTCTTCGACCGCACCGGCTCGTACCAGCTCGTGTGGCTGATCGCGATCGGGCTGTCGGTGATTTCCGTCGTCGTGAATCTGCCGATCGACGAGCGGCCGGTTGTGCGCAAGCCCGCGCCTGCCTGAGGTTCCCGCTCGAGGCCCGGGACCATGCCGAGGTTTTGCGCCAACATCAGCATGCTGTTCAAGGAGCTCGAGTTTCCGGAGCGCTTCGACGCGGCGGCGCACGCGGGCTTCAAGGCGGTCGAGATCCAGTTTCCCTACGGGTGGAGCAAGAGTCAACTCGGCGAGATCGCACGGCACGCCGGCGTCGAGGTGGTGCTCATCAATATCCCCGCGGGCGATCCCGGGAAGGGCGACCGCGGCATCGGCTGTCTGCCCGTACGTATGGAACCTGCGCTACGCCGCGGTGGAGCTGGCGCGCCACGGCATGACGCTGCTCGTCGAGCCCATCAATACGCAAACGGTACCCGGGTTCTATCTGAACAACTCGGCCCAGGCGCTCGCGCTCATGGACGAAGTGGGCGCAGCCAATCTCAAATTGCAGTACGACCTCTTTCACATGCGAATGATGGGAGACGATCTCGCCAAGACCCTGGAGGCAAACCTCGCTCGAATAGGGCACATGCAGTTCGCCGATGTTCCCGGCCGTCACGAGCCCGGAACCGGAGAGATCGATTTCCCTCGCCTGTTCGATCTCGTCGACCGGCTTGGCTACCAGGGTTGGATCGGCGCGGAATACGTCCCCGCGGGGAAAACCGAAGACGGCTTGGCGTGGGTGAAGAAATACTTGTAAGCTGGTCGGGATGAACATCGCGGTGACCGGCATCAACTTTATCCGCCAAGCGGAAGTCGCCGCACGTCTGCGCCAAATACTGCCAGCAGAAGCCGTGCTTCACGCGGAGGAAGACACGCGCTCCTACGAATGCGACGGCCTCTCGGCCTACCGGCAGCTGCCGATGGTGGTGGCGCTGCCCTCGAACGAGGAGGAAGTTCGGCAGGTGCTCGCCGCCTGCCACGAGCTGAAAGCGCCGGTCGTCGCCCGGGGCGCGGGCACCGGCCTCTCCGGCGGCGCGCTCCCAATGGGGGACGGCGTGCTGCTGTCGCTTGCGAAAATGCGGCGCATCCTCGCGCTCGACCCGGTGGCGCGAACGGCGCGCGTGCAGCCCGGAGTTACCAATCTCGCGATCTCGGATGCGGCGGCGCCCTGCGGTCTTTTCTATGCGCCCGATCCCTCCTCGCAGATCGCCTGCTCGATCGGCGGCAACGTCGCCGAGAACTCGGGCGGCGTGCACTGCCTGAAATACGGCCTCACGCTGCACAACGTCCTGCGGGTGCGCGCGGTCACGATCGAGGGCGAGGTCGTGGAGTTCGGCAGCGAAGCGCTCGACTCGCCCGGGCTCGACCTGCTTGCGCTCATGATCGGCTCGGAGGGTATGCTCGCCGTCGCGACCGAGATCACGGTGAGGCTGTTGCCGCGTCCCGAGGCGGCGCGGGTCATCCTCGCCTCGTTCGACGACGTGGAGAAGGCGGGCAATGCAGTGGCCGAGGTCATCGCGGCGGGCGTCGTGCCTTCCGGCCTGGAGATGATGGACCGGCCGGCCGCGCGCGCGGTGGAGGAATTCGTGCACGCCGGCTACGATCTCGAAGCTGCCGCGCTCCTCTTGTGCGAGGCGGACGGCACCCCCGAGGAAGTCGAGGAGGGCATTGCCGGCATGGCGGAGGTGTTGCGGCGCGCAGGGGCGACCGCCATCCGCGTCTCGGGCTCCGAGGCGGAGCGCCAGAGGTTCTGGGCCGGTCGCAAGGCGGCATTTCCCGCGGTGGGCCGCATCTCGCCCGACTACTACTGCATGGACGGGACCATTCCGCGAAAGAAATTGGGCGAGATACTGAAATTCATCGCGGAGATGGAGAAGAAGTACGGCCTGCGCTGCCCCAACGTGTTCCATGCCGGCGACGGCAACCTGCATCCGCTCATCCTTTTCGATGCGAACGACCCCGCCCAGCTCGAGCGCACCGAGCGCTTCGCGGGCGAAGTGCTGGAAAAGTGCATCGAGGTCGGCGGCACCATCACCGGCGAGCACGGTGTGGGAGTGGAGAAGATCAACCAGATGTGCGTGCAGTTCGCGCGAGCGGAGATCGAGCGCTTCCAGGGGGTGAAACGCGCCTTCGATCCCGGGGGCCTCCTCAATCCCGGCAAGAACATCCCGACCCTGCACCGCTGCGCAGAGTTCGGCCGCATGCGAGCGCGAGGCGGGCAGCTGCCGCACTCCGAGCTGCCGAGATTCTAGACGTGCGCTTTGGCGAGAGGGTGCGCGCCGGTTCGCTCGTCTCCGCGCTGCTGCTCGGCGCCGGCTTGTGCCGGGCGCCGGATGCGCTCGCGATCCTCGACGAGATCCAGGTTTACACCGACGATCTGGACTACCGCGGCGAGAGCGGCCTCGAGCTGCACGTCAATAGCACGCCGAGCGGAAGAAGGACGCCTGATTACCCCGGCGATGTGCCGCCTGACCACGGAGTCCGGATCACGCCGGAATTCTCCTGGGGCTTGGGCAATGATCTCGATTGGGGGTTATATCTTCCGACCACGACCGATGCGCAGGGGCACTATCATTGGGGGGGCGTGAAGCTGCGCACGAAATGGCTGCCGGTGCACGGCGTGGAAGGCAAGGGCGGCTGGTACTTCGGGATCAACAACGAGCTCTCCAGCCTCACCAAGGCCTTCTCCGACTCCCCCTGGAACGACGAGGTGCGTGTCATTGGAGGCTACCGCGGCACCGACTGGCTGATCGGAGTGAATCCCATATTCGAGTGGGGGCTCTCACCCGGGTTTCGCGGCAGTCCCGACGTCACCCTCGCCTGGAAGGCGGTGCACGACGTCGCTCAGGGGTTTGCGCTCGGCGCCGAGTATTACGACGATATCGGCACGCTCGCGAACCGGCTGCCGCGCGACCAGCAGAACCGCACGCTGTACGCGGTGATGGAGATCGAGCGCAAGTCCTGGTCGCTCAATTTCGGGATCGGCCACGGACTGACGCCTGCCACGGACAACTGGACCGTCAAGGCTATCGTCGGGATTTCCTTCAATTGAGACAGGAGTGATACTGTCCGAGGCAATGGATTCGGTGCTGGAGAAGCTGTCCGAGCTGGTGCGCGCGGCGGGTCGCGCGAAACGCGCGCTGCGCCTGCGCGGCGGCGGCACCAAGGACTTCTACGGTCAGGCTCTCGAAGGCGAGGTTCACGATACCCGCGGCTACAACGGGATCGTCGCTTACGAGCCCTCGGAACTCGTCATCACCGCACGCTGCGGCACGAGGCTCGCCGACATCGAGACGGCGATGAGCGAGCACCGCCAGATGCTCGCTTTCGAGCCGCCGCATTTCGCTCAGTTTGGCTCAGGTGCGACGCTCGGCGGCGTGATCGCGGCGGGGCTTTCCGGGCCGCGCCGACAGGCGGCGGGCGCGCTGCGCGATTTCGTGCTCGGAGTGAAGATCATGGACGGGCGCGGGGAAGTGCTCGCCTTCGGCGGGCAGGTCATGAAAAACGTCGCCGGCTACGACGTCTCGCGCCTGATGGCGGGGTCGCTCGGCACCCTCGGCATCATCCTGGAGGTGTCCCTCAAGGCGCTGCCTCGCCCCGCGGCCGAGGCGACGCTCAGGCTGGAATTACCCGAGGACAAGGCGATCGAAACGCTCAACAAGTGGGGCGGCAGGCCCCTGCCGATCAGCGCGAGCGCCTGGACCGGGAGAGAGCTCGGCGTGCGTCTCTCGGGCGCGGCTTCCGCGGTCGCCGCCGCGCAGAAAAAAATCGGCGGCGAGCTCGTCGACGCCGCGCAAGGCGAGCGTTTCTGGGCGGGGATTCGCGAACAGACCGACCCGTTTTTCAGGGACGACGGCGCGCCGCTATGGCGCGTCTCGGTTCCGTCGGCCACGCCGCCCCTCAGGCTTCCCGGGGAGCCGCTCATCGAGTGGGGCGGGGCGCTGCGCTGGCTTTGCTCGCGCGCGGACGCGCGCACCGTCCGCGATGCGGCGAAGCGCGCCGGGGGCCACGCCACGCTGTTTCGCGGAGGGGACAAGTCGGTCGGCGTTTTTCAGCCGCTCGACCCGGCCCTCACGAAGATCCACAGGGAGCTCAAGCGCGAGTTCGATCCGCAGGGAATCTTCAACCGCGGCCGCATGTATCCGGAGCTATGACGGAAATTCGCTGATGCAGACCGCTATCGCCGATTTCATCCGCGACACGCCCGAAGGGCGCGAAGCCGACTCCATCCTCCGCAAGTGCGTGCACTGCGGCTTCTGCACCGCGACCTGTCCGACCTATCTGCTTCTCGGCGACGAGAACGACGGCCCGCGAGGCCGCATCTACCTCATGAAGCAGGCGCTCGAGGGGCAGGAGATCACCGACAGGACGCGGCTGCACCTCGACCGCTGCCTCACCTGCCGTGCCTGCGAGACGACCTGCCCGTCGGGCGTGCAGTACGGGCGCCTGCTCGACATCGGGCGCAAGCTGGTCGAGGAAAAAACGGCGCGGCCCGCGTGGGAACGCGTCAAGCGTCGCGCGCTCGCGGCAGTCCTGCCGCATCGTTCCCTGTTCGCGCTGCTCCTCGCGCTCGGCCGGTTCGCGCGGCCGGTGCTCCCCGCGGGCATCGCCGAAAAAGTGCCGGCCTCGGCGCCTGCGGCGGGCGCCTGGCCGGCGCCGCGGCACGCGCGCAAGATGCTCGCTCTCGCGGGCTGCGTGCAGCCTTCCCTCGCGCCCGACATCAACGCGGCGGCTGCACGCGTGCTCGATCGCGTCGGAATTTCGCTCATCGAAGCCAAGGGCGCGGGCTGCTGCGGGGCGCTGCGCTACCACCTGAACTATCAGGAGGACGGGCTAGCCGACATGCGCGCGCTCATCGACTCCTGGTGGCCGCACGTCGAGAACGGCGTGGAAGCGATCGTCATGACTGCGAGCGGATGCGGCGTCACGGTGAAGGAATACGCTCACTTGCTCGAGCGCGATCCCCGCTACGCCGCGCGCGCCGCGAAAATCAGCGCCTTGACGCGCGACATCAGCGAGGTGATCGAAGCGGAGTTCGGCCGCATCGAGCCGATTCTCGCCCAGAAGGAGAGCGTTCGCCTGGCCTTCCATCCGCCCTGCACCCTGCAGCACGGGCAAAACATAGAAGGCCTGACCGAGCGCCTGCTCGCGCGCGCGGGGTTCGAGCTGACGCCGGTGCCCGATTCGCACCTGTGCTGCGGTTCGGCCGGCACGTATTCGATCCTGCAGCCCGAGCTGTCCGCGCGACTGAAACGGAACAAGCTTTCGGCGCTCGCCTCCGGCGCGCCCCAAGAGATCGTCACCGCCAACATCGGCTGTCTCGCACACCTCCAGAGCGGCACCGAGCTGCCGGTGAGGCACTGGATCACGGCGCTGGAAGAGCGCTTGAGTTGAGGAGCATCGCTTGGCGCGACTGATAGACAACATCCCCGAGCGCCCGCCCAACCGCGACATCCGGCAGCTGGCGCGGGTGCTGCGCTTCCTCTGGCCGCACCGGGGGCGCATGGCTGTCGCCGGCGTCGCCTTGGTGGTTGCGGCGGGCTGCGTGCTCGTCCTGGGCCAGGGCTTGAAGCGCGTCGTCGACGCCGGCTTCTCGGGCAGCGACGCCACTTCCCTGGACACGGCGCTCTTCGCGCTGCTCGCCATCGTCTGCGTGCTCGCCCTGGCGACTTATACGCGTTTCTACTCCGTGTCCTGGATCGGCGAGCGCGTTTCGGCCGACATCCGCCGGGCGGTGTTCGGGCACCTGCTGGAACAGTCTCCCGGGTTCTTCGAGACCATGCGCACCGGCGAAGCGATCTCGCGCCTCACCAACGACACGGCGCTCCTGGAAGTGGTGATCGGGTCCTCGGCTTCGTTCGCGCTGCGGAACACCCTGATCATGCTCGGCGCATTGGTGATGCTGGTGATCACCAGTCCCAAGCTCACAGCGCTGGTGGTGCTCGGCGTGCCGCTGGTGATCGCGCCGATCCTGCTGTTCGGCCGGCGCGTGCGAAAGCTCTCGCGCGCGAGCCAGGACCGGATCGCCGACGTGAGCGCCTATATCGACGAAGCCCTGCACGAGATCCGCACGGTGCAGTCCTACGCCCACGAGGACCGGGACAGTGAGCGCTTCGCCGAGCGCGTCGAACAGGCCTTCGGCACCGCGGTGAGGCGAATCGGCCAGCGCGCGCTCCTAGTCGCTCTGGTGATGCTGCTCGCCTTCGGCGCGGTGGGCGTCATCCTCTGGATCGGCGGCCACGACGTGCTCGCCGGGCGCTTGAGCGCGGGCGAGCTCTCGGCCTTCGTGTTCTACGCGGTGCTCGTCGCCGGAGCGGTGGGCGCGGTGTCCGAAGTGATCGGAGATCTGCAGCGGGCGGCGGGCGCGACCGAGCGCCTGATGGAGCTGCTCGCGACCGAGCCGGCTATCCGCGCGCCGGCAAATCCGCAGGCGCTGCCCACCCCCCCGCGCGGAGAAGTGCGCTTCGAGCGCGTCACGTTTCACTATCCGTCGCGCCCGGACGCCGCGGCGCTCTCGGATTTCTCGCTTTCCGTTTCGCGCGGCGAGAAGGTCGCGCTGGTGGGGCCTTCCGGCGCGGGCAAGTCCACGGTGTTCCAGCTGCTGTTGCGCTACTACGATCCCGACGCCGGCGCGATCACGCTGGACGGCGTCGAGCTGAAAAAAGCCGACCCGAAGGCGCTGCGCAGGCGCATTGCGCTCGTGCCGCAGGACCCGGTGATCTTCGCCGCGAGCGTCGCCGAGAACGTGCGCTACGGCAGGCCGGAGGCGAGCGATGCCGAGGTCATCGCCGCCTGCAAGGCGGCCTACGCGAGCGAGTTTATCGAGCGTCTTCCCGAGGGGATGAATTCATTCCTGGGCGAGCGCGGCGTGCGCCTCTCGGGCGGCCAGCGCCAGCGCCTGTCGATCGCCCGCGCGCTGCTCGCCGACCGCGCGGTGCTGCTCCTGGACGAGGCGACGAGCTCGCTCGACGCCGAGAGCGAAAGCTATGTGCAGAAGGCGCTCGAGCACCTGATGCGGGGCCGCACCACGCTTATCGTCGCGCACAGGCTGGCGACGGTGAAGAACACCGACCGCATCGTCGTCATGGACCATGGCCGGGTGATCGCCGCGGGCACGCACTCGGAGCTGGTACGCGAGGAAGGGCTGTACGCGAGGCTCGCTGCGCTGCAGTTTCTCGGCGAAATCTCGCCGGCGGCGGTGGAATGAGGGTCCTTCCGCTCTTAGCGCTGCTCATCGCGCTGCCGGTGCAGGCGGACACGCTACGCATCGGCTCCAAGCGTTTTACCGAGTCCTACATCTTGGGCGAGGTGCTGCGCCGGACGGTCGAAGGCAAAGTTCCCGTCGAACACCGGCCCGGCCTGGGCAACACCGGCATCGTGTTCGCGGCGCTCAAGGCAGGCTCGATCGACCTCTACCCCGAGTACACGGGGACGATCGCGAGGGAGATCCTCAAGGTCGACGGCAATCCGGGCATCGAGGATCTCAACGCAGCCCTCGCGCCTCAGGGCCTCGGCGTCGCGGTGCGGCTCGGCTTCAACAACAGCTACGCGCTCGCGATGCGCGAGGACCGCGCGCAGGCACTGGCGATCCGCACGCTTTCGGACCTCGCGAAGCACCCGGGCCTGAAGCTCGGCCTGTCGCAGGAATTCATCGGCCGCACCGACGGCTGGCCGGGGTTGAAGGCGGCGTACAAAATGCCCTACGCCACGCCTTCGGGACTCGATCACGGCCTCGCCTACGAGGCGATCGCCGCCGGCAGGATCGACGTCATGGACATCTACTCCACCGACGCGAAGATCGAGCGCTACGCTTTGCGTGTGCTCGAGGACGACAGGAGATACTTTCCGAGCTACGAGGCGATGCTCCTTTACAGGCTCGAGGTGCCGAAGCGCTTCCCCGACGCCTGGCGCGCGCTCCAGGCGCTCGAAGGCCGGATCGACGCGCGGCGCATGATCCGCATGAACGCGGCGGCGGAGCTGGAAGGGAAGAGCTTCGCCGAAGCCGCAGCGCTCCTTGACTCTGACGCGAAGCCGCAAAGCGCCGCGCGACGGAGTTTTTTCGCGACGCTGTTCGGCCCGGATTTCCTGCGGCTCACGGGCGAGCACCTGTTGCTCGTGTTCGTGTCGCTCGCTGCGAGCATCGTGCTCGGGGTGCCGCTCGGCGTCGCGGCGGCGAAGCTGCCGAAAACAGAGCAAACAATCCTCGGAACGGTGGGCGTGATCCAGACGATTCCGTCGCTCGCGCTCTTCGCGTTCCTCATCGCGCTGACGGGCACGATCGGCACGTGGCCCGCGCTCATAGCGCTTCTCCTCTACGCGCTGCTGCCGATCGTGCGCAACACCTGCACCGGGCTGACCGGAATCGTCCGCGGCATGCGCCAGGCGGCGATGGCGCTGGGCCTGGAACCGCGCGACCGCCTTTGGCTGGTCGAAGTGCCGCTCGCGCTGCCTTCGATCCTAGCCGGCATCAAGACCTCGGCGGTGATCAACGTCGGCACCGCCACCATCGCCGCGTTCATCGGCGCAGGCGGCTACGGCGAGCGCATCGCCTCGGGGCTCGCGTTGAACGACAACGTCACGCTGCTCGCGGGCGCCATACCGGCGGCGGCGCTCGCCCTGCTGATCCAGGGCGCATTCGAGCTCGGCGAACGGCAATTCGGCTGGATGGCGCGCGCGCAGGGCGTACGCAGTAGCTCCTCCCGATCGGGCTAAGATAAGCAATGGCAGAACGAAAGACGAAGACGGCTCCAGTCCCCATCTCGGGCCTCGCCCACATCGGCATTCGCGTGCACGACCTTGAGCGCTCGGTGCGATTCTACGCACTGCTCGGCTTCACCAAGACTGCCGGTCCGATCGGTCCGGAGCCCGTCGCTATCCTCGATCACCCGTCCGGGGTGGAACTCAATCTGGTGCTCAACGCGCCAAGCGCGAACGAACCGAACATCCTCATGGACGTACCCGACAAACATCCCGGCATCACGCACTTTGCCCTCTTGTGCTCCGACATCATGGCCGCGAAGGAGCGGCTCGAAGCGGCCGGTATCCCGCTGAGCGGCGGCCCCGTCCGCTTCGGGCCCGGAGCGCAGGGAATCTTCGTGCGCGACCCGGATCGCAACGTGATTGAACTGCACCAACTTATGCAGTACCTATGAAAGCCGCGTTTATCGACCGTTACGGAGGCAATGACCTGGTTAAAGTGGCAGACATTGCCGTCCCCATGATGGGCCCGAAAGATGTGCTGGTTCGAATACACGCCGCTAGTGTGAATCCGCTAGACGTCAAGACACGCGATGGAAAGTTGAAGACGCTGTTGAAATACCGGTTCCCGCTGGTGCTGGGCAATGACCTCTCCGGCGTAGTTTCCGACGTGGGCGCACACGTGACGCGCTTCAAGAAGGGCGACGCGGTCTATGCGCGGCTGGACAAGGACCGTATTGGAACGTTCGCGGAATTTGCCGTGGTCCGCGAAGGCGCCGCCGCCCTCAAACCCACCAACGTAACGTTTGAAGAAGCTGCCTCACTGCCACTGGTTGCGCTGACAGCTTGGCAGGCCTTAGTAGAGATTGGAAAGCTGGGCGCCAATCAACGCGTGTTGATTCACGCGGGCAGCGGCGGCGTGGGAAGCGTGGCGATCCAGCTCGCCCGTCACTTGGGTGCAATGATTTTCACCACGGTCGGGCAACGCAACATGGAACTGGTGAGGCGTCTGGGGGCCGACGTCCCCATTGATTACCGGAGCGCGCGTTTTGAAGGCGTGGCCAAAGATTGTGACGTGGTCCTGGATAGCGCTGGCGGCGACACGCTGGTGAGGTGTTTTGACTGCGTGAAGCCTGGCGGCGTGGTGGTGAGCATAGGCACCACTCCGTCAAAGGCCTTTGCGCGGAGTTGGGGACTCAACCCGATCATCGTCCTGGCGATCAGCGTGATGTCCCGAAAGGCGACGGCCGCAGCGCGAGACCATAACGCCCGCTTCGAGTACCTCTTTATGCGTGCCGACGGTGAGCAGCTGAGAGAGATCGCGCGGCTAGTCGAAGGCGGCGCTATCAAACCGCTCGTCGATAGGGTGTTTCCGCTCGAGCAGGTGCGTGAAGCGCTCGCGTATTCAGAATCCGGTCGAGCGACGGGAAAAGTGGTCATCGGAGTAGCGTGAGCATTTCACACACACAGGCGCCACGATGCGTGATGTTTTTGGCTTAGTGCGGCCATTGACTGTTGGCAGCATCGCGGATATGTCGCTTCACACGGCGTGGTCGCCTAACAGCGCGTTGTTGACCAACACCTATTCTTCGCCGCTGCGCGCTCAGCGCGGTGCGGCAAAACGCGAACGTTAGGCAGCACCGGCGAATGACCATCACCGGGGAAAAAGCGACGATGGCCTTCGGCTGGCGCGTCTACGGCCTGGGCGTGATGGCGTTGGGCATGGTCTGCTTGGCGTTGGGAGACTTCGATCCGGGGCAGCCGGTGCCCAAGGACTTTCCCATCCGCACCGCCCTGGCCTATGCCGTCGCTGCGTTCATGCTCGTTGCGGGCGCGGCCGTCGAGTGGCGCCGGACCGCGGCCTGGGGCGCCGCGGCGCTCACCGCCTACTACGCGCTCATTGTCGTCATCCTGATGAACGGCCGCGTGGTGCTCGCCCGTTACGCCGAGTTCGGCACCTACAGCGGCGTCGCCGAGCAGCTCGCGATCGCGGCCGGCGCGCTGATCATCTACGCCGGCAGCGCCAAGATCGATGCGGCCCTGACCGCGCGCCTCACGCGCCTGGGCCAACTTGCGTTCGGGGTTTGTGCGCTGTTATTCGGTGGAGCGCATTTTTTCTATGTGAACCTGACAGCCCCGTTGGTCCCCAAATGGCTGCCGCCTACGCAAGAGGCACGCGCCGATGCTCTTGGCCGATCCCTCCAGCCATATGAACTGGTCCGAGAACGCCTTGAATCTCGCCCTGATCGGCGCCGCCTGGGTCGTGGCGGATTCGCTTGCGCGGCCGAGGGGCGCAGCACGAAAGGACTTCGATGGAACAACTTGAGAAGTGCGAGCTCTGTGCCCCTCAATCCGTCCTGTCGGAGAACGAATTGGCCTATGTGCGCCCGGATAACCATTCGCTGAGTCGCGGGCACCACCACAGAAGGACAGCACGCCTAGCCGCTGGTTGCAGCCGACGCGGGAAGCAGCGCGGCTGAATCGGGGCGTTAGGCGTCATCAAGCAGGAAAAGGAGGGATTGGATGCATACCCTAACCGCGCTTCCCCGGCACCTGCTGGCGGTGCTACTGGTGCTGGTACTCTCATCTGCGACATCGGGCTGCGCGGTCAAGCTTGTTGCAGACTACGACTCCGCCGCCTTCGAGGAGATTCTGGCGGTCGGAAAGAAGGTCGACAGGTTCTACGGAACGCTTCTGGAAACGAAAGCCGATAGCCGGCAGTACTCGGCGTTCGCTGAGCAGTACGTGGGGTTGGAGACTGACATCCGCGGAATGCTCACCCGCAATCAAGCTCGAGCATTGAACTCCGAATCGACCGAGATCTCGCGCATCATTCTCAACCTGTTCATCAAGCACAAAGAACAGCACAAGGCTCGCAACACATATTCCGATGGCAACGCGAAGCTCGACCGCAATCGTTTTGCACGCCTCTTCGCCTCGGCTGCCAGCGCGGAGGAAGCCAAGAAGCTCTCCGTCGATGACAAGGACGACAGCAAAGACAGCAAGTGACAAGTCACCGGGGAGAATCAACCATGGCATTCGACATTGGGGCAGTGCTCAGGGACATGGCGTCGGCTGCGGGCGATGTGCTTTCCGGGGAAGGGCCAAAGGTCAACAGTTGCATCAAGGCCGCAATCGAGGAAGAAAAGGACGCGCTGGAGGCGATTGCGAAGGCAAGGCTCGATGACGAAATCGATGACGCGGACATGAAGTCTCAGATCGCGGATGAGAAAGAGGCGCTAAGAGCCGCATTGCTCGCGTGCGAGGTGAAAGGCAAGATGGCGGCGCAGAAAGCGGCAAATGCTGCCATCAAGGTGTTCAGCGACGCTGTAAAGGTCGCGCTCAATGCAGTGTAGCGGCAATGACGTCACACCTTAGACCTCCCTGCCGTTCTGGCGGGTGCTGTAACTGCCCCAAACTCACCCGAACGCGCTGAGCACCTTGCCCCCCGCCACCGCGGGTTTCGCGTCGACCAGCGCGAAGGCCATCACGCAGGGGGCCTTGCTTCGGTTGATCCAGCAGTGCACGGTGCCGCGCTGCACGAGCACGTCGCCCGCCCTGAGATGGACCTCGGTGCCTTTCTCGAGCTCCATGTCGATCTCGCCCGAGATCACTACCGCGTAGTCGATCGAGTCGGTGCGGTGCACGCGTGGCGCCACGCCGGGCGAGAACTCGATGACGCGGAAAACCGTGCCGCCGGGAAGCGTGGTGCCGACTTTCTTCTCGGAAGCGTCGGAATCGCCCGAGTTGTCGGCCGGGATCGTGTCGGTCGTCCACACGACGCAGGCCGAGGCGCCGGGCCGGTTCGAGACGATGTTCTGCGACGCTTCGTCGATCTTCACGACGGCGCGCCCCTTGCCGTCGTGCCCGGTCACCACGCGCCGCACCTTGATGGTCATGACTCCTCCTTGTTGTTGAGCCGATTATACGAGGCCGTGTATCATCGGACTTCGTTTCGGCCGCCAGGGAAAAAAATCCATGAACATCGGTATACCCGCGGAAACCCGCGCGGGCGAGACGCGCGTCGCAGCGACTCCCGAGACCGTCAAGAAGCTCGCCGCGGGCGGGCGCCACGCGATCCTGGTGCAGTCCGGCGCGGGTATTGCCGCGAGCGTTCCCGACAAGGATTTCGAGGCGGCCGGGGCGAAAATCGTTGCGGAGGCGAAAGACCTTTCCATCGCAGACATCGTGCTCAAGGTGAGAGGTCCCCAGGAAGGGGAGGTGGGCCTGTTCAAGCGCGGCGCGATTCTCGTCGGGCTCCTCAATCCCTACGACCGCGCAACGATGGAGTCCTACGCCGGCGCGGGGCTCACCTGCTTCGCCATGGAATGGCTGCCGCGCACCACGCGCGCGCAGTCCATGGACGCGCTCTCCTCGCAGGCGAACATAGGCGGATACAAGGCGGTGATTCTCGCCGCGAACGAGTACGGCCGCTTTATGCCCATGCTGATGACGGCTGCCGGCACTGTGAAGGCTGCGCGCGTGCTCGTCCTCGGAGCGGGCGTCGCGGGGCTGCAGGCGATCGCCACGGCGAAGCGCCTGGGGGCGGTGATCGAGGCCTCCGACGTGCGCCCGGCGGTGAAGGAGCAGATCGAGTCGCTCGGCGCGAAATTCCTCGACGTTCCCTACCTCAGCGACGAGGAGCGCGACATCGCGAAAGGAGCAGGCGGCTACGCGCGGTCCATGCCGGTCGACTGGATGCGCCGCCAGGCGGAGCTCGTGCACGAGCGCGCCAAGGCCGCGGACATCGTCATCACCACCGCCCTCATACCCGGCCGCCCGGCGCCCGTCCTCCTGAAGGAGGACACCGTGCGCGCGATGAAGCCGGGCTCGGTCGTCGTCGACATGGCGATCGAGCAGGGCGGCAACTGCCCGCTGACCGAAAAAGACAAGATCGTGGTCAAGCACGGCGTGAAGCTCGTCGGCTTCTCGAACCTGCCGGCGCTGGTCGCAGCGGACGCGAGCGCGCTCTACGCGAGGAACCTGCTCAACTTCCTCGCCCTCCTCGTCGATCCGAAGACCGGCGAGCTGAAGCTCGACCGCTCCGACGAGATCATCGCCGGAAGCCTCGTCTGCATCAACGGTGAAGTCGTGAAGAAGGGCTGAACATGACCGGAACCATCGACCCGACCGTCATCAATCTCGTGGTGTTCGTCCTCGCTGTCTTCGTCGGCTACCACGTGATCTGGAACGTGACGCCCGCGCTGCACACGCCGCTCATGAGCGTGACGAACGCGATTTCGAGCGTGATCATCGTCGGCGCCATCCTCGCCGCGGGTCCGTACGAGACCGATTTCGGCGCGATCCTCGGCGCGGTCGCGGTCGGGCTTGCCGCGGTGAACGTGTTCGGCGGGTTTCTGGTCACGCAGCGCATGCTCGAGATGTTCAGGAAAAAGGCGCCGAAGGCGGAGAAGGAAAAGGCATGAGCGCCAACCAGCTCGCGCTCTGGTATCTCGTCGCCAGCGTCCTTTTCGTCCTAGCGCTGAAAGGCCTCTCCTCGCCCGTGGCGGCGCGGCGCGGCAATCTCTTCGGCATGATCGGCATGGCGATCGCGGTGCTGGTCACGCTCGCCATCACCAAGAAAGTCGCCTTCATCCTCGTCGCCGCCGCGATCGGCGGGATGATCGGCGCCTTCGTCGCAAAGCGCGTGCAGATGACGCAGATGCCGCAGCTGGTCGCGGCGATGCATTCGCTCGTCGGCATGGCGGCGGTGCTCATCGCCGTCGCCGTGGTGAACAACCCGGGCGCGTTCGGCGAGCACGATCCGCTGCCGCGCGGCAACCGCTTCGAGCTATTCATCGGCAGCTTCGTCGGCGCGATTACGTTCTCGGGCAGCGTGATCGCTTTCGGCAAGCTCGCAGGCCTCGGGAAAATGTTCCGCCTTTTCTCCAGCGCGCCCGTGGTATACAAGGGCCAGCATCCGCTCAACCTGATTCTGGCGATCGTGATGATCGGCTTCGGCCTCGCGTTCTTCTTCGCTGAGGGCAAAGCCTGGATGCCGTTTCTCGTGATGCTGGGGATCGCATTCACGCTCGGCGTGCTGATCATCATCCCCATAGGCGGCGCCGACATGCCGGTGGTGATCTCGATGCTCAACAGCTACTCGGGCTGGGCCGCAGCCGGAATCGGGTTTTCGCTCAACAACACCATGCTCATCATCGCCGGAAGCCTGGTCGGCTCCTCGGGCGCGATCCTCTCCTACATCATGTGCAAGGCGATGAACCGCTCCTTCATCTCGGTGATCATGGGGGGGTTCGGCGCGGCCGAGGGCGCGGCCGCGGCCGGCAGCGGCGACAAGACGGTGCGCTCCGGATCGGCCGAAGACGCGAGCTTCCTGCTCGCCAACGCCGAGTCCGTGGTCATCGTGCCGGGCTACGGGCTTGCGGTCGCGCGCGCCCAGCATGCGGTGAAGGAGATGGCGCAGAAGCTCATCGCCAGGGGCGTGAGCGTTCGCTACGCGATCCATCCGGTGGCGGGCCGCATGCCCGGCCACATGAACGTGCTGCTTGCCGAAGCCGAAGTGCCGTACGATCAGGTGTTCGAGATGGAGGACATCAACGGCGAGCTGGGCACGACCGACGTCGCGCTCGTGCTGGGCGCGAACGACGTGGTCAATCCGCTCGCCCACGAGAAGGGCAGCCCGATTTACGGGATGCCCATCATCGAGGCGCACAAGGCGCGCACGGTGCTCGTGAACAAGCGCAGCATGGCCGCCGGCTACGCGGGCCTCGACAACCCGCTCTTCTACATGGACAAGACCATGATGGTGTTCGGAGACGCCAAGAAAGTCGTCGAAGACATAGTGAAAGCGCTCGATTGAGCGCAAGGGAAAAAATTCTCGCGCGCATCCGCAAGGCGCAAGGCCGCGGCGGAAACAGGCCCTCGAAGGCCGAGCTGGAGGCGGTCGAGACCTATTTGCGCGCCCATCCGCGCGGGACGCTGCCGCCGGTCGAAGCGGATCTCGTCGCCCGCTTCCGCGCCCGGGCCGAGGCGATGCAGAGCACGACCGAGGAGGTTGCCGCCGAAGGCGACGTTCCCGCGGCCGTGGCGCGATACCTGAAAGCGGGCGGCCTTCCCCTGGCCGGTTGCGCCTGGCCCCAGCTCGCGCATCTCGACTGGAGGAGCGCGGGGCTCGCTCTCGAGCCGCGCGCGGCGAGCGGCGACGACGCCGTCGGCGTGACGGGTGCCTTTGCCGCCATCGCCGAGACGGGAACGCTCATGCTCGCCTCCGGTCCCGATACGCCCTCTACCGTGAGCCTTCTGCCGGAGACGCACGTCGCGGTGGTCTCCGCGGGCCGGATCGTGGCGCACATGGAGGACGCATGGGCGCTTGCGCGCGCGGAGTTCGGGCAGCTGCCGCGCGCGATCAACTTCGTGTCGGGTCCTTCGCGCACCGCGGACATCGATCAGACGATCGTTCTAGGCGCGCACGGCCCGTACCGCGTGCACATCGTTCTGGTGCGCGCCTGATCGAACCGGCTCACCAAAGGCGGGCCGCGCCGCGCACCCCGCTCGCGTCGCCGTGCGCCGCCCTCACGAGCCGGGTCACGGCCGTGTCCGAGTAGACGTGACGGCTCCAGCGCGCGGGCACGTTGCGGTACAGGCGATCGGTGTTCGACAGGCCCCCGCCGAGAACGATGACCTCGGGATCGAGAAGGTTGATGACGCTCGCGAGCGCGCGCGCGAGCCGCCCCTCGTAGCGCTCGAGCGTGAGCGCGCAGCCGCGATCGCCCGATTCGGCGCGCACGGCGATGTCGGCCGGCGCGCGCGCCTCTCCCGTCGCGAGCAGGTGATCGCGGGCGAGTCCCGGACCCGACAGGAAGGCTTCGATGCAGCCGTCGCGGCCGCACGCGCAGCGCGGGCCCGGCATTTCTTCGGGCGCCGGCCACGGCAGCGAATTGTGGCCCCATTCGCCGCAGATCGCGTTCGCGCCCTCGATGGCGCGGCCGTCGACGACGACCCCGCCGCCCACGCCGGTGCCGAGAATCACGCCGAACACGATCCGCGCGCCTTTGGCGGCGCCGTCGATCGCCTCCGAGAGCGCGAAGCAGTTGGCGTCGTTGGCGAAGCGCAGCTCGCGGCCGAGCAGCCGCTCGAGATCGGGCCTGACCGGCATCCCGTTCAGCGCGCTCGCATAGGCGTTCTTGAGCACTCCCGATCCGCGCGACACCGCGCCCGGCGTGCCGATGCCCACGGTGCAGGGCGCGCCGACCTCGCGCTCGGCTTCGAGAACGAATTGCGCGATCGCCTCGACCGCCTGCGCGTAGCTCCCGCGGGGCGCGGACTCGCGGCGCCGCAGCAGCTCAGCGCCCGATTCGTCGATCGCGGCGATTTCCATCTTGCTGCCGCCGATGTCCAAGCCGATGCGGATCATTTCGGCCGCGAGTCGACCGCGAGGGAATTCAATAGGCCTCGTCCCAGGGGATGCTGAGACGCATCGCGGAATTGATCATGCCGACCATGCTGTAGGTCTGCGGGAAATTCCCCCACAGTTCGCCGGTGCGCGGGTCGATATGCTCCGAGAGCAGACCGTGTCGGTTGCAGCGGGCGAGTATGCTTTGGAACAGCGCGCGCGCCTCGTCCTTGCGTCCCAGCGCCGACAGCGCATCGATATACCAGAAGGAGCAGACCACGAAGGCGTTCTCGGGGACGCCGAAGTCGTCCGGCACGCTGTAGCGGAACAGGTACTCGCCGCGCCGCAGCTCCCGTTCGACCGCCTGGACCGTCGAGGCGAAGCGCGGGTCGTCGGCGCGCAAGAAATTGAGCTCGTGAAGGAGGAGCAGGCTCGCGTCCAGGTCCTCGCCGCCGAAAGTGGCGGCGAAGGTCCTGCGCTTCCCGTTCCAGGCACGGTCGCAGATCGCCGAATGCATCGTGTCGGCGCGCGCGCGCCACGCGCGCGCGCGGTCGGCGAGCCCGATGCGCGCGGCGATCTTCGCGAGGCGGTCGCATCCGGCCCAGCACATGACGCTCGAGAAGGTGTGCACGCGCTTCGTCTCGCGCAGCTCCCACAGGCCGGCGTCGGGCTGGTCGAAGAGGGCCGCGGCCCGTTCGCCGAGCTGCTCGAGCTGCCGCAGGAGCGACTCGTCGTTGCGCAAGGCGAGCCGCGCGTCGAAGAACACGTGCGCCGCGGCGAGGATCGCCGCGCCGTAGACGTCGTGCTGGACCTGGGAATACGCCTGGTTGCCGATCCTCACCGGCCCCATGCCGCGGTAGCCGGGCAGCGATCCGATTTCGCGCTCCTCGATCCCCGCCTTGCCGCTGATCGTATAGACCGGCTGCAGGTCGCGGCCGTTGGTGCTCGTGGCGATATTGATGATGTAGTCGAGGTAGCGCTCCATCGGTCGCGTTGCGTTCATCCGGTTGAGCGCATTCACGACGAAGTACGCGTCGCGCAGCCAGCAGTAGCGGTAATCCCAGTTGCGGCCGCTGCCGCCCGATTCCGGGATCGAGGTGCTCACTGCCGCCACGATCGCGCCGGTATCTTCGTATGCGTTCAGCTTGAGCGTGATCGCGGCGCGGATGATGTTCTCCTGCCATTCGTACGGGATGCCGAGATTGCGCACCCAGGCCCGCCAGAAGGCGGCGGTGTCGTCGAGGAACCTGCGAAACACTTCCCCGACGGAGCCCTGCAGGGTCTCGTCCGGCCCGAGCACGACCGACACCGGCTCCCGCAGCACGATGGGCGTTTCCTCGAGGATCGCTGTGATCGAGTAGTCGGAGGTCAACCGGAGGACCATCTCGGGCATGACGTAGCGCACGTGATTGCTGCCCCAGGTGATCGCGGGGCGGCGCGCTCCGTACTCGCACGCGGGCCGGATGCGCATGCGGATGCGCGGGCTGCCCGAGATCGGGCGCACCTGGCGAATGAGCATCACGGGGCAGAAGAGCCTGCCGAACTGCTCGAATCGCGGGGCGAGATCGGTGATTTCGACGCCGCCGCCGTGCCGGTCGAAAAGCCGCGTCTTGAGGATCGGCGTGTGTGCGATGTAGGCCTGCTCGGAGCGGGCGAAATCGGCGAGCTCGATCTCGAAGAACCCGTGGTCGTCCGCTCCGCGCCCGTCGCGCAACAGGGAGCAGAACACCGCGTCGCTGTCGAAGCGCGGCAGGCAGGACCAGACGATGGTCCCGTTCGCATCGATCAGCGCCGCGACGCTCGAGTTCCCGATCAGGGCGAGGTCGAGGCTGGTCATGACTCCTCCCGCTCGCGCTCGACGAAGCGCTTGAGCCACGCCCGGACAGCGTCCGCGTTCGGCAGCCGCCAATGCGCAGCCGAGTTGCCTTCGCCGACTTTGACCGAGCAGCCTCCCACCCGGTTGATCAGCTCGAAGCCGAATTCGTCGGTGAGATCGTCGCCGATGAACACCGGGAGGCGGTCCCGGAACGGGCCCTCCGCGAGGAACTCCTCGATCGCCGTACCCTTGTTCTTTCCGCTCGGCTTTATTTCCATCACCATTTTTCCCGATTGCAGCTCGAAATCGTCGCCGAGCTCCTCGACCAGGCGGCGGAGGGCTTCGCGCACCGTCGCGCCGAGCTCCGGCGCCGAGCGGTAATGGACCGCGACATTCATGCCCTTGTCCTCGAGCACGAGCGCGGGGTGTTCGGCGGCCATCGCCCTCAAGCGCTTCAGCGCCTTGCGAAGTCCCGCGAGCGGGACGCGGTGCTGGTGCATCTTACCCGTGGCGTCGCGGCGCTCCGCTCCGTGCTGTCCGGCGACGCAGAAATTCCTGCCGAAAAGCCGGTCGATTTCCGCGACCGGGCGCCCGCTGATGAGGGCGACCGCACCGCCCGAAGCGTCGCGTATCGTCGCGAGCAGATGCCCGAGATCGTCGTCGATCCTCACGAGCTGCGGCCTTTCGGCGATGTCCAGAAGCGTCCCGTCGATGTCCAGGAAGAATCCCGCGTCCGCGGGCAGGCGCGGCACGGTTCCGAGCGGGAAGCCGATGTCCGCAACAGCCCCTTCCTGGCGCGGCTGTATTCGGGGTCCCACGGGGGACACGTCGCGACTCCGCCTCCTGGAATTCGGCATCGGCACCCGTGATCAGACGCTGCGCAGCGGAACGGGCTTGCGCCCGCGGTCCGCGCGGGCGAGCAGGCGCGAGCGCATGCGCATCTGGCCCGCGTCGAGCAGCATGCGCCCGGCCCAGCGGTACACGTTGAATTCCTGGATGAGGCCGCGCATGCTGCGCATCCGGTCGCGCTGCTCCGCGGGCGGCATCGTGAGCGCCGCCTTCAGGGCCGCCGCGCATTGGTCGACGTTGTAGGGATTGACGATCAGGGCTTCCGGCAGCTCCCGCGACGCCCCCGTGAACTGGCTGAGAACGAGCACCCCGCGCTCGTCGTCGCGCGAGGCCACGAATTCCTTGGCGACGAGATTCATGCCGTCGTGCAGACTGCTCACGAAACAGAGCTCCGACGCCCGGTAGTACTCGTAGACGTCGTCGGGGTCGTAATGCTCGATCTTGAGCAGGATCGGCTCGTGGTGCTTGTTCGAGAATTTGTCGTTGATCCGGCGCGCGAGCGCGCGCACGCGCGCGTCGTAGTTCTGGTACTCGTCGATGCTGGAGCGCGAAGGCGCCGCGATCTGGACGAACACGAACCTGCCGATCCATTCGGGCTCGAGCTCGAGAAAGCGCTCGACCGCGAGGAATCGCTCGAGTATCCCCTTGGTATAGTCGAGGCGGTCCACGCCGACGCCGATCAGCGCGTCCGCGGCGAGGCCGTTCCTCTTGCGCACGTCGGCGCGGCATTCCCCCAGAGGTTTTTGCATGGTCCTGGAGTTGAGCGGCCATTCTATCGAGATGGGATAGCGCCGCACCGCGGTCTGGTCTCCGCCGTAGGATATGGTGTAGGTCTCGCGATCGATTCGCGCCTCGACGTAGCGGTCCACCGCGTCGATGAAATTGTTGCAGTGGAACTGGGTGTGAAAGCCCAGGATGCTGCTGCCGAGGATCCCGTCGATGATCGCCTCGCGCCATGGGCAGATTCCGAAGGCCTCGGCGTTGGGCCAGGGGATATGCCAGAACGTGATGACGGTCGCCTCCGGCAGCCTCTCCCGGATCATGCGGGGCAGCAGCGCGAAGTGATAGTCCTGGACCAGGACGATGGGATCGGCGGTCTTGGCTTCGCGCACCACCGTGTCGGCGAACCGGCGGTTGACGGTGACGTAGGCGTTCCAGTCCGCGGTGCGAAAGATCGGACGGGTGTGCGCGATGTGGCACAAGGGCCACAGCCCGCTGTTCGAAAACCCGTAGTAGTACCCGGCTTCCTCCTCCTTGGAGAGCCAGACCCGCCTGATCCGGTAAGCCGGCCGCTCCGGCGGCACCATCACGTGGTCGCTCGAATCCGCCGTTTCGCGGTCGGCGTTGCCGCTACCGTGCGCGATCCACGTTCCCGAGAACGCCCGCATCACCGGCTCGAGCGCGGTCACCAGGCCGCTTGCGGGCCGCTGCACCTCGATGCGCTCGTTGCGCCGCATGTGGATGTAGGGTTCCCGGTTGGAAACGATGAGCACTTCCTCGCCCTTCAGGTCGTTGCGCAGTATCGCCCGGAGCGTGTCGGCCGACCAGTTGATCTGGCTCTCGTCGCGCGCCTTGCGCTCCGACTCGAGATCCCGAATCAGCGCCTGCAGATCGCGCGCCACCGGCCGCAATTCGCGCAGGGGCACTTCCGTCTCGCCGCGACCGAACGCTTCGCCGCGGATCACGGCCTTGAGGCCCGCGACCCAGCCGCGCCAGCTGATTTCCGCGATCACCACGGTCACCAGCGAAACGATCGCGCCGATCGCGGCGAAGAGATAGAAGATGTATTTCTTCGTGTCGTCGCTACGCCGCTGGACGAAGCTCATGTCGTGCACCAGCATCAGATAGCCGTAGGCCGTGCCCTCGGATTCGACGCGGTGGATCGCCACGTGGATCGGACCGCGCTGGAGGTTGACCAGACGGCTCTCGCTGACGACCGCGTCACCGTCGTCGCCCGCGCAGGTGATCGAAGCGGGGAACACCGCTGTCTTGTAGATCATCCTGCGGGACGGGTCGCAGAAAGCGACCGCGAACAGGCGCTCGTCCTGCATGATCCGGTCGAAAAAGCGCAATATCTTCGTTCGCGAGCCTTCCCGAACGAGGTCCCGCAACGGATCCTGGATCGTGTTCGCGATGAGCGAGGTGCGGATGTCGAGGTCGCGCACGAACCACTGGAGCGTGAACTTGTCGACGAGCGGTATGACCGCGTACGCGATGGCCGCGAGCGTGATGGCGAGGGGAAGGATGAACCGAAGCGACAGTCTCATGTGGACTCCTGTCGGGTTTCTGCGACATGCGGAAAACGAGGCTCGGAGGCAATGTAACACGATACGACCCGGAGGAAAAATGCCCCGGGCGGATGCTACAATCGCCGCCTCGCTCGGGGAGGAACGCTGCAGTCTGCACACGGTATCGTTGGGGGCGCCGTCGCGCTGACCGCGTCGGCCCCGGCTTGCGCGGCCGACGGCCCGGCCGTGCTGGGGGTCCCGGTTGATTTCATCCTGTTCGGTATCACGCTGCTCGGTGTGGCGCTGTTTCAGCGCCACACGCTGCGGGTCGCGCTTGCGGGCCTCGCGGTCATCACTTTGTACAAGCTCGGCTTCACCGGATTCAAGACGGGGAACGGCATTCCGGGACTCCTGGTCCACCTGCAGCACGAGTGGGTGATCCTCACGAATCTGCTGTGCCTGCTGCTCGGCTTCGCGCTGCTGTCGCGGCACTTCGAGAAGACACGCGTGCCCGCGGTGTTGCCGCGCTTCCTCCCGCACGACTGGAAGGGCGCGTTCATCATGCTCGTGATGGTGTTCGTGCTGTCGTCGTTCCTCGACAATATCGCGGCGGCCCTGATCGGCGGGGCGATGGCGCATACGCTGTTCCGCGCCAAGGTTCACATCGGTTATCTCGCGGCGATCGTCGCGGCCTCTAACGCGGGCGGCTCCGGCAGCGTAGTGGGCGACACCACCACCACAATGATGTGGATCGACGGTGTGGCTCCCCTCGACGTGTTTGAAGCGTACGTGGCGGCGAGCGTCGCGCTAGTCGTGTGCGGCATTCCCGCGGCGATGCAGCAACAGCGTCATTCGCCGATTCTGCATCACGAGCACGAACATATTCACGTCGACTGGACCCGGCTGGGGATCGTGTTTTTCATTTTGATTACTGCGATCGTCACCAACGTGGCGATGAACGTGAAATTTCCGGAGATCTCGGATCATTTTCCCTTTATCGGCGCATCCGTGGTGGTTGCGCTCCTGCTCAGCGCGCCCCTGCGCCGCCCCGACTGGGAAGTGCTGCCGGAGGCCCTCAAGGGAAGCATCTTCCTCCTGTCGCTCGTCCTGTCGGCGACGATGATGCCGGTGGGGAAGCTGCCCGCGGCATCCTGGCATACGGCGATGGGACTCGGTTTCGTGTCCGCGGTATTCGACAACATCCCGCTTACTGCGCTGGCGCTGAAACAGGGGGGATACGACTGGGGCTATCTAGCCTACGCAGTCGGCTTCGGCGGATCGATGATCTGGTTCGGATCGAGCGCCGGCGTGGCGCTCTCCAACATGTTTCCGGAATCGAGGTCGGTGGGGCGCTGGCTTTATCACGGCTGGCACGTGACGCTCGCCTACGTGATCGGATTCTTCGTCCTGCTTTTCGTCATGGGCTGGCATCCCAACCCGCCCCACAAGGCGGGAGTGGTTCCGATCAACGCTCCGGCGGCGAGCGCGCCGGCAGGAGAAGCAAGGTCCTGAAACGGCTTGATTTCGGGGCGGTATAGGAATACGATTCGCGGGCTTTGGCGTCGTAACACTCGGAGGGCCGACGCCGGACGAAAACGGCCCGGTGGGGCGTTTACCCGGAGCAATTCCCGGTTCCAAGAAGAATAACGCCGAGACAGCCAATTAGCCAACCGTTTATCCAATGGAGGATTCAATGAGCAAGGAGCAAATCAAGAAGCCCCAGGCCGTCTCGCGCCGCAAGTTCCTGGCGGGCGCGGCCGCAGCGACCGCCGGCGCAGCGACGCTGGGCTTCCCGATGATCGCGAAGGCCCAAGGCCCGATCAGCATGCGTTGGCAGAGTACCTGGCCTTCGAAAGACATTTTCCACGAATACGCGCTCGACTACGCCAAGAAAGTGAATGACATGACCGGCGGCGATCTCAAGATCGAAGTGCTGCCGGCGGGATCGGTGGTGCCGGCGTTCGGCCTTCTCGACGCGGTCTCGAAAGGCACACTCGACGGCGGGCACGGCGTGCTCGTCTACCACTACGGCAAGCAGAACGCCCTGGCGCTGTGGGGCTCGAGCCCCGCGTATGCGATGGATGCCAACATGCTGCTCTCCTGGCACAAGTACGGCGGCGGCAAGGAATTGCTGAACAAGCTCTACGCCTCGATCGGAGCCAACGTGGTGTCCTTCCCCTACGGGCCGATGCCGACGCAGCCGCTCGGCTGGTTCAAGAAGCCGATCACCAAGCCGGACGACTTCAAGGGCATGAAATACCGCACGGTCGGCATCTCGATCGATTTATTCAACGGCATGGGCGCTGCGGTGAACGCGCTGCCGGGCAGCGAGATCGTTCCGGCGATCGACCGCGGATTGCTCGATGCGGCCGAGTTCAACAACGCGACCTCCGACCGCATCCTCGGCTTCCCGGACGTGTCCAAAGTGTGCATGCTGCAGAGCTACCATCAGAACGGCGAGCAGTTCGAGATCATGTTCAACAAGACCAAATACGACACGCTGCCGCCCAAGATGCAGTCGATCATCGCAAACGCAGTGGAAGCGGCCTCCGCCGACATGTCGTGGAAGGCGATCAACCGCTACTCGCAGGACTACATCGAGCTGCAGACCAAGGACAAGGTCAGGTTCTACAAGACTCCGGACTCGGTGCTGCAGAAGCAGCTCGAAGTCTTCGACCAGGTCAACGCGAAGAAGTCAGCGGAGAACCCGATGTGGAAGGAGATCAGCGAATCGCAGAAAACGTATGCCGAGCGCGCGGTGCGCTGGGACCTCGACACCATCGTCGGCCGGCGCATGGCGTATAACTGGTACTTCGGCAAGAAGCCGGCCACCAAGAAGGCCTGACGGCGAACGCGCTCGTGGGAACACCATCCGGCAGTCCCGGATGGTGTTTTTTTTGATCTCAGTCAGAGATGTGACAGGATCAGCGGAATAAACTCCCTCCGCCGCCAACTCGCAGGTCACCATCAATGCAAAAAGTACTGCTATTCGTCGACAAGATAAGCACCTGGGTAGGGCAGGCTTTCTCGTGGCTCATCGTGGCCCTCACCCTGCACATCAGCTGGGAAGTATTCTCGCGCTACGTGCTCGACCACCCGCGCGCCTGGGCTTTCGACGCGATGATCATGATGTACGGGACGCTCTTCATGATGGCCGGTGCCTATACGCTCGCGAAGAGCGGCCATGTGCGCGGGGACGTGATCTACGGCTTCTTCACGCCGCGGGCGCAGGCCATCCTCGATCTCACGCTCTACATCGTGTTCTTCATTCCCGGAATCGTCGCGCTGACCTACGCCGGGTACTTCTACGCCTCGGAGTCCTGGGCGATCAACGAGCATTCGAACATCACCGCCGAGGGCCCGCCTGTGTACCCCTTCAAGACGGTCATCCCGCTCGCCGGTGCATTCGTGCTGGTGCAGGGCATCGTCGAGATCATCCGCTGCGTCATCTGCATCAAAGAGGGCGAGTGGCCGTTGCGCGAGGCGGACGTCGAGGAAGTCGACGTCGAGAAACTCAAGGAAATGGTGCACGTCAAGGACGAGGATATCGCGAAGCTCGATAAGTTCGTCGTGCAGCAGGAGCAGCACAAATGAAGCTGCGCAAGGAACTCTGGTTCGGCTTTTCGCTGATGGCGGCCATCATCATCCCGGTGATCGTACTGATGCCGTGGGGACATCTGACGAACGGGCATTTGGGCCTTATGATGCTCGCGCTGATCTGCGTGGGCATCATGCTCGGCTTTCCCACGGCCTTCACGCTCATGGGAATGGGCGTGTTCTTCGCCTGGCTCGCCTACCGCAGCGTGGATCCGGCGACCGCCGGCCGGCAGGTGCTCGACCTCTTCGTGCAGCGCACCTACGGCGTGATGTCGAACGACGTGCTGATCGCGATTCCGCTGTTCCTGTTCATGGGCTATCTCGTCGAGCGGGCGCAGCTGATCGACAAGTTGTTCAGGAGCCTGCATCTCGCGAGCGCGCGCGTGCCGGGGGCGCTTGCGGTGGCGACCATCGTCACCTGCGCGATCTTCGCGACCGCCACCGGCATCGTCGGCGCGGTGGTGACCTTGATGGGACTGCTCGCCTTTCCGGCCATGCTCAAGGCGGGCTACAACGTCAAGGTGGCGGCGGGCGCGGTGACCGCGGGCGGCTGCCTCGGCATCCTGATCCCGCCCTCGGTGCTGCTGATCGTCTATGGCTCCGTTGCGGGCGTGTCGGTCGTGCAGCTCTACGCCGGCGCCTTCCTGCCCGGTTTCATGCTCGCGGGGCTCTATATCGGTTACGTCATCGTGCTCGCAAAGTGGAAACCCAAGCTCATGCCTCCGCTCCCCGCGAGCGAGCGGCACGTGGAGCTTCCGCCCTTTGCTCGGGCGCTGGCGCCGCATGGCAGCAACGCGTTGATGGGGCTGTGGCGAGCACTCACCGGAGGTGGCACCGGCGTCGCGAAAGGCACTGTGCTCACGCAGCTGTTCGTTACGCTGCTGCCAGCGCTCTTCATTGCGGCATTGCTGGGCGCCACCTATCGCATGGCGACGGCGCCTGAAGTCGAGGCCAGCACGGCCGGGCTGATCGAGGCCGGGGGCCTCGTCGCGGCGCCCGAACAGGAAAGAGAGCAGTCGACGGGCCTCATCGGGTCCCAGGAACCGGAAGATAAGGAATCGGGGGTCAAGGAACCTTCAGCCGAGTCGTCGGAGGCGCCCGCTCCTCAAGCAAGCGCGGAGGCCGCAAAACCCTCCACGACCGGGGCGGCCACCGCCGGGAAAACTGCCGACGCGACGGAATCCGATCGGCTGGCGGCGCCCCTCTGGCTCTGGATCACGTTCGGCGTCTGTGTGGCCATCATCGCGGTCATCTACTGGCTGTGGAGCTGGGAGCGGCTGGAAGTATTCAAAATGCTGCTCACCTCGTTCTTTCCGCTGGCGCTGATGATCCTGGCAGTGCTGGGCTCGATCGTGTTCGGGCTGGCCACGCCCTCCGAGGCGGCGGCAATCGGCGGATTCGGCGGATTCATCCTGGCGGGGGTCTACCGCTTCATCGCTTATTGGCGCGAGGGGAAGTCCGGCGGCAAGGACACCGGCAAGGCGGTCTGGAGCACGGTGAAGGAGCTCGGCGTCATCGTCAAGGAATCGTCCTTCCTCACCGCCAAGACGAGCGCGATGGTCTGCTGGCTGTTCGTCGGCTCGGGGATTTTCTCGGCGGCGTTTGCGCTGCTCGGCGGGCAGGAGGTCATCGAGAAGTGGGTGCTGTCGCTCAACATGACGCCGGTGCAGTTCATGATCCTCGCGCAGTTCATCATATTCATCCTCGGCTGGCCGCTCGAGTGGACGGAAATCATCATCATCTTCATGCCGATCTTCCTGCCGCTGCTGCCGCATTTCCACATCGATCCGCTGTTCTTCGGATTGCTGGTGGCGTTGAACCTGCAGACCGCGTTCCTGTCGCCCCCGGTGGCCATGGCGGCGTTCTACCTGAAGGGAGTGTCCCCGCCGCACGTGACCCTCAACGCGATCTTCGCCGGGATGATGCCTTTCATGGGTATCCAGCTCATCGCGCTCGTTCTGCTGTACCTGTTTCCCGGCATCGGCCTCTGGCTGCCGCAATTGGTCTATGGCCGCTGAATCCGGGCTCGCGCTCTGCTGAAAAAAGGGGCGGCTCCGAGCCGCCCTTTCCTTTTGGCGGAGATTCACCTTATATTTCGTATCGCCGCCGGCGCAGCCGGCGGCAGGAATAGCTTTCCGGAGAAGACGTGAAACCCAGAATTCTCGTGACCCGCGCGACCTTCGACGACGTCATCGAAAAGCTGCGCGAGCGATTCGAAGTCGAGGACAACCAGAAAGACGATGCCCCATGGAGCGCCGAGGAATTCCGGCGCCGGCTCGCCGACAAGGACGGCGTCCTTCCCACGGGTTCAGACCGCGTGGACGCGGCGACGCTGGACGCGGCGCCGCGACTGAAGGCCGTATGCAACATCGCGGTCGGCTACAACAACATCGACCTCGCGGCCTGCACTGAGCGCGGCATCCTCGCGACGAATACGCCGGGCGTGCTCGACGATACGACCGCAGACATGACCTGGGCGCTGCTCATGGCCGCTGCGCGGCGCGTGACCGAAGCCGAGCGCTGGCTGCGCGCCGGGAACTGGAAGGGGTGGAAGAACGACCAGTTCCTCGGCGTCGACGTGCACCACGCGACGCTCGGCATCATCGGCATGGGCCGGATCGGCCAGGCGATCGCGCGGCGCGCGAAGGGGTTCTCGATGCGCGTCCTCTACCATAACCGCAGGCGCGTGCCGCAGGCGGTCGAAAAGCAGCTGGGCGCGAAGTACGCGAGCATGGAGAAGCTCCTCAGGGAATCCGATTTCGTCAGCCTCAACATGCCGTACTCGCCTGAAGTCCACCATCTTATCGGCGCTCGCGAGCTGGCCCTGATGAAGCCGACCGCGGTGATCGTCAATGCCGCTCGCGGCGGGATCATCGACGATGCGGCGCTCGTCCAGGCGCTCAGGGAACGGCGCGTCGCAGCGGCAGGCCTCGACGTGTTCGAAGGCGAGCCGAAATTCAATCCCGGGTTCCTGGAGGTGGACAACGTCGCTCTGGTTCCGCATATCGGCAGCGCCACGCGTGCGACGCGCACGGCGATGGCCATGCTCGCGAGCAGGAACCTGAGCGCCGCGCTGTCGGGCAGACGTCCGCCCAATCTGCTGAACCCGGAAGCCTGGCCGAAGCGGCGCCGCTAGGACGCGCCATCGCCGCATGCCGCTCAGGAGCCCAGCCGCGAAGCCGGCTTCGCCCGAAGACTTGAAGGGGACCGTTCAGGCGATCTCCGACGGTACACTGGCCGCTCGGGCCTACTGTGAGTCCTGCCTCGGGCGCATCCACGCGAGCGAACCCAGGCTGAAAGCGTGGATTGCGCTCGACGATCAGCGGGCGCTCACCATCGCCGACGCGCGCGACGCCGAGCGCGCGCAAGGCGGGCACACCGGCGCGCTGCACGGTGTTCCGGTCGGGGTTAAGGACGTCTACGACACCGAGGACTTGCCCACGGAAATGGGCTCGCCCGCGTTCGTCGGGAACCAGCCTGGGAAAAACGCCGAGCTCGTCGGAAGGATCCTCGCCGCCGGGGGCTACGCGCTCGGCAAGACCGTCACCACCGAATTCGCCTACATGCATCCCGCCGAGACGCGCAATCCCTGGAACCCCAGGCACACGCCAGGTGGTTCCTCCTCCGGGTCAGCCGCGGCCGTTGCGGCGCGCCATGTTCCGGTCGCCGTGGGGACGCAGACCAACGGTTCGGTGATCCGGCCTGCGGCGTTTTGCGGAGTGGTCGGCTTCAAGCCGAGCCTGGACAGCCTGCCTATCCAAGGCGCGCTTCCTTTTGCCGAAACCCTGGATCAGGTGGGGTTGTTTGCGCGCACGGTCGCCGACGCCGCCTACTTCGCCGCCAGCCTCGCGGACTCCGGAACGTTTGCCCCCGAGATCGAGGCGCTCTCGCGTCCGCCGAAAATCGCCGTATTGCCGCGCTTTCCCTGGAACGCGGCGGAACCGGGCGCAGCACGGCATTTGCAAGCGAGCTTGAAGCGTCTCGCCGACGCCGGAACGGAGTTGAAAACGGTGGCGCTGCCCGACGACTTCGACGAAGCGCATCGGGTGCACCGCACGATCATGCTTTACGAGGGAGCCCGTGAGCACGCTACCAGGCAGGCGACCTATCGGCGCGTCATGAGCGCAGTGTTGAACGCCGCCATCGACGAGGGGCTTGCGATGTCGCACGACGACTATCGCAGCGCGCTCGTGAGGCGCGCGGCGCTCGCCGAGCTCGCGCTCGACCTCTTCGAGGACTGCGACGCGCTCGCATCGCTTCCTGCGCCCGGCGCAGCTCCGGAGCGGCTCGACGTCACGGGAGATCCCAGCTTTTGCACGCTCTGGACGCTCCTTGGATTCCCGGCCCTTACGCTGCCTACCGGGCTGTCCGACGGCGGCCTACCCTACGGAATGCAACTCGCCGGTCCCGCGGGCGGCGATGATCGGCTTTTGCGCGTCGCAAGCTGGTGCGAAGCGGTGTTCGGTTTCAAAGGTTCTCCCCGGTGAGTCTCGGAAACGCGTTCGATGCGGGTCTCGCGTGCTGGCAGCGACTAGCCTTTTCGGCTACGCTACGCGGCTCCGGAGCCGCACCTCGTGAAGAAAAGCACGTTTCCGACGCCGCAGGATGCAGAGGCCGCGTTCTACGAGGCGCTCGAGGCAGGTGAGCTCGAGGCGATGATGGAAGTGTGGGCCGAAGACGAGGAGATCGTGTGCGTGCATCCGGGAGGAGCGAGGCTCGCTGGCTACGATCAGGTACGCGAGAGCTGGGCGCAGATTTTCGCGTCGGGCCAGCGGCTCAAGGTACACGTTTCCAACCAAGTGGTGCTCTCGGGGATGATGCTCGCGGTCCACAGCGTGCACGAGAACATCCTGGTGCAGGGCGAGCCGCGCTCGCGCCCGCCGGTCGCCGCCACCAACGTCTATCTCCGCACCGGCAACGGCTGGCGAATGATCCTGCACCACGGCTCGCCCGCGCCTCAGACGCCGCGCGCTCCCGCCGAGTCGCCGAAAATCCTGCATTGAGCCCAGGCCCCTACCGAGCTCCGTGGTGGCTGCCCGGCGGACACCTCCAAACCCTGTACGGCCCGCTGATCGGCGGCTCGAAGCCCCCTTGGACGAGGGAGCGCTGGGACACGCCGGACGGCGATTTCATCGATGTCGATCGTCTGTCAGGTCCGGCCCATTCGCCGCTTGTCGTGCTGTTTCACGGTCTCGAGGGCGGCTCGAGCAGCCATTACGCCGGGGCGCTTGGGCGGGAGCTCGCCCGAAACGTGTGGCGGTGCGCGGTGCCGCACTTTCGCGGCTGCTCTGGCGAGCCCAACAGACTACCGCGAGCCTATCATTCCGGTGACGCGGAGGAGATAGGCTGGATCCTTCGGCGTTTTTCGCGCGAAGCCGCCGGCGCACCCCTCTTCGCGATAGGCGTGTCGCTCGGCGGCAATGCGCTTCTCAAGTGGCTCGGCGGAGACGCGCGGGCGAAGGACGTCCTCAGCGCGGCGGCCGCGGTGTCGGCCCCGGTCGATCTCATGGCGGCAGGCGACGCGCTCGGCCGGGGATTCAACCTTCTCTATACGCGAGCGTTTCTCTCGACGATGAAGAAAAAGGGCGAGCATAAGATCGAGCGTTTTCCGGGACTGTTCGACGGCAAGGCAATGCGGCGCGCGCGCACGCTGCGTGAATTCGACGACATCGTTACAGCGCCCCTCCATGGATTTCGTGACACCGACGATTACTGGACGCGCGCGAGCGCGAAGCCCGTGCTCGGGCGAATCGAGATGCCGACTTTGCTCTTGAACGCCCGCAACGACCCCTTCCTCCCAGCTGCGGCGTTGCCGCGCCCAGACGAGGTTTCCGCTCACGTACAGTGCGATTTTCCCGGTGAAGGCGGGCACGCCGCGTTCGTCAGCGGTCCGTTTCCCGGGAATCTGGGATGGATGCCGCGCCGGGTGACGGCGTTCTTCGCGGAAGTTCCCCGATGAATTTACCCCCTCAGGAAATCTTCAAAGCCTACGACATCCGTGGCGTCGTCGGCAAATCGCTCACCCGCGAGGGCGTGCGGCTGATCGGGCAGGCGCTCGGCAGCGAGCTGCTCGAGCGCAGCAGCCGGGGCGGCCGGCCGGAGATCGCAGTGGGCCGCGACGGCCGGGTATCCGGGCCCGAGCTCGCCCAAGCGCTGATGGAGGGCATCCGTGCAAGCGGCGTGGACGTCGCGGAGATCGGGATGTTCGCAACTCCAGTCGCTTATTTCGCGGCGTACGAACTGGGTTGCGGCAGCGCGGTCGCAGTCACGGGCAGCCACAATCCGCCGGAATACAACGGATTGAAGATGGTGCTTGCCGGGACAACTCTCGCGGGCGAGGAAGTGCAGCGGTTGCGCAAGAGGATCGAGTCCGGCCAGCTCGCTCGTGGCGCGGGGCGGCACCGTCGTGTCGACATCCGCGAAGCCTACCTGAATCGCATTGCCGCCGACGTACGGCCTGCGCGTCCCATGAAAATCGCGGTCGACTGCGGTAACGGCGTCGCCGGTGTCACGGCGGGCGAGCTCTACCGCCGGCTCGGCTGCGAAGTGCTGGAGCTCTACTGCGAGGTCGATGGCCGCTTTCCCAATCATCATCCCGATCCGTCGCATCCGGAGAACCTCAAGGACCTGATTGCCCTGGTGCAAAGGGACCGCTGTGAGGTCGGGCTCGCTTTCGACGGCGACGGCGACCGGCTGGGCGTGGTGACGGCCGAGGGGAAGATTATTTTTCCGGACCGGCAGCTGATGCTGTTCGCGAAGGATGTCCTTTCGCGCCAGCCGGGCGCCGAGATCATCTACGACGTCAAGAGCACGCGCAACCTCGCACCCTGGATCCGCCGACACGGCGGCGTGCCGAGCCTCTGGAAGACCGGCCACTCGCTCATCAAGGCGAGGATGCGCGAGCGCGGTGCGGCGCTCGCCGGCGAGATGAGCGGCCACACGTTCTTCGTCGAGCGCTGGTATGGGTTCGACGACGCGCAATACGCCGGGGCGCGCCTGCTGGAGATCCTGAGCAGGACTCCCGACGCCACGGCGACGCTCAACGCACTTCCCGATTCGATGAGTACGCCTGAATTGCACCTGAAGCTCGCCGAGGGCGAACCGCATCGCTTGATCGAAACTCTCGGGAAGAGCGCCTCATTCCCGGGCGCGACCGAAGTGATCAGGCTGGACGGGCTACGGGTCGAGTACCCCGATGGATTCGGGCTCGCGCGCGCGTCGAACACCACGCCGGTCGTCGTCCTGCGCTTCGAAGCGGAGGACGAGGCGGGCCTCGATCGCATCAAATCCGAATTCCGACGGGTTCTGCTTTCGGCGAAACCTGATGCGAAATTGCCGTTCTAGTGTCGTGAAGGAGGCGTCTTGACGCGCGTACCGCTGATCGAAGAGGGAGAGCACCCCGAGCTGGCCGGGCTGATCGCGACCATCAAGTCCGAACGCGGGGGAAGGCTGCTGCACCTCTACCGCGCGCTGCTGAACAGCCCGCCAGTGGCCGAAGGCTGGCTCAAGCTTTTCACCGCGATCCGTCAAAAAGCAAAACTCGGCGGGCGCTACCGCGAGCTCGCCATTCTGCGCGTGGCGCTCCTAAACGGCGCCGAATACGAATACCGCGCGCACCTGCCCTTCGCGCTGAAGGAAGGCGTGAGCCAGGAGCAGATCGATGCGCTTCCCGGCTGGCAGGTTTCGAAGTGCTTCGACGATCGCGAGCGAGCGCTGCTCGCCCATACCGACTGCATGACCCGCGGGATCCGCATACCCGATCCGATTTTCGCCGAAGTGCGGCGGCACTTCGACGATCGGGAAACGGTCGAACTCACCGCGACGATCGCCGGGTACAACCTCGTGTCGCGCTTCCTGGTGGCGATGCAGATCGATTAGGGGAACCTGTGTTCCCGGGACGGCAGCTCAGGCGAAGTCCGGTGGTATCAAATCCAGCCTGTCGGTGAAGATCGCGTCGATGCCCCAGGAAAACAAGCGCCGCGCGATCGCCGGTTCATTGACCGTGTAGCAAAGCAGCCAATAGCCGGCGCTGCGGACTTCATCGGCCTGCGCCTGAGTCAGATACTTGGAGTTGCAATGCACCGACACACAGCCGAGCGCGCGCGCGGCTTCGGCCCAACCCGGCGCGAGCTGGTCCGTAAGATATCCGCGCTCCAGATCCGGCGCGACAGCGCGCGCCGCGTCGAGCGAGAGCGGCTCGAACGACGACAGCAGGGGTGCGGGGGGAGCGCTCCATAACTTCAAAGCGAGGTTCGCGACCGCCGCAGCGGTTTCACGCTCGAACCCTCGCGCGGGCTTGATCTCGACGTTGGCCCAGAGGCCAAGCTTGGCGCAAAGTTTCCCGGCCTCCTCGAACGACGGCACGCGCTCACCGCGGTATTCCGGGCTGAACCAGGCGCCGGCGTCCAAGCTCGCGAGCCTTGCGTAGGGCGTCGCGGCGACGCTGCCCCGCCCGCTCGTCGTGCGATTCAAGGTTTCGTCGTGGATCAGCAAGGGGACTTTGTCCTCCGAGAGCATTACGTCGAACTCCACGCCGCCAAATCCCATTGCGGCCGCCTTGCGAATGCCCGCCAAGGTGTTCTCGGGGGCCAGCGTGCCGGCGCCGCGATGACCCACTACTCGCGGGTGAGGCCAGGGTCGGTGCATGCGTCGGAGGTGAAGTCCGGGATCAGGCTAACCATTATAGACAGCCGACAGAAGCGCGATTTCCCGGGCGCAGGGGCGAAAAAAAACGGGGGAAGGGAGGGTTTCCCCCGTTTAGCCGCCGTTTGCTGGGCCGGCGGGCAACCTGAGACGCCCACCAGAGACTCGTCGCTGGGCGTCATGAAATTCGCTATGACGGCATCATATCACCTGAGTCGCTGCGGAACAATTGAAAATCGATCCTTCGTGACTTTTTCACGAATCGCAGGAACCTCCCGCGCGCACGCTCCCCCGGTGCTAGTATCTGTCCGGTTTTTCCTCGCGATTTTGCGCATGGGCACAGCCTCCTTCTCCCTGCTTCGCATGCTGGCCGACGGCGGGCTTCACTCCGGCGAGCGGCTCGGCCGGGCTCTGGGGCTTTCCCGCAGCGGCCTATGGAACCTCATCAGGCGGATCGAAGCCTCGGGCCTGCGCGTGCTCAAGGTACGCGGCCGCGGTTACCGGCTGGCCGAGGCTCTCGACCTGTTCGAGCTGGACGCGCTCGCGGCCGGATTGAAGAAGATCTCGCCCGAGCTTTGCATCGAGGTACTCGATGAATGCCCGTCCACCAATACCGTTCTCGCCGAGCGTGCCGCCGCGGGCGCGCCGCACGGCACGGTGCTCGCTTGTGAATACCAGAGCGCCGGGCGCGGGCGGCGCGGACATTCCTGGGTCTCCGCGGTCGGAGGAAGTGTGGCTTTCTCCATTTTATGGCGTTTTCCCCGAGGCGCCGGAGCCCTTGGGGGCTTGAGCCTCGCCGCGGCGGTAGGTGCCGCGAAGGCGCTCGAGCGCCTGGGTACGCAGGGCGTGGCAGTCAAATGGCCGAATGACCTTTATTGTGAGGGGCGCAAGCTCGGCGGGATATTGATCGAGAGCTCCGGCGCCATCGTGGGTCCGAGCGCCGCGATCGTGGGAGTCGGCATCAACGTGCGTCTCGGCGCCCATGCGCGCGATCGGATCGGCGTCCCGGCAACCGACATCGCGAGCCACTGCGAGGCAACGCCATCGCGGACCACCGTCCTTGTCGCCGCGCTCGAGTCCATCGCCGGGGTTCTCGCGCGGTTTTCCCGCGAAGGCTTCGCGCCGTTTCGTGAGGAGTGGCTGCAACGCCACGCCTGGACAGGGAGGCGAGTCGCCCTGTCGCAGGCCGGCCGGCGCGTGGCCGAAGGCAAGGTGGTCGGGGTCGCGGAGGATGGCGCGCTCATGCTCGCCTCGGTCGGGGGAATAGAGCGTTTCCACATCGGTGAGCTCTCGCTCAGGCCGGAATGATCCTCGCGGTCGACTGCGGCAATTCGCGGCTGAAATGGGGCCTGCACGACAACGGGGGCTGGCGCGATGCCGGCGCAGTGCCTGTCTCGGGGCTCGTGCGCTTGGAGAAGAGCTGGAGGAGGCTCGTGCCCGCCGACAAAGTCGTCGTCGCGAACGTCGCGGGGCAGTCCGTGCGCAAGAGGCTGGAGCGCCTATTCGCCCGACGATCCATCGTCCCCGCGTGGGTAAAAGCAAAGCGGTACGAGTGCGGGGTGACGAACGGCTATCGGCGGCCCGACCAGCTCGGGCCTGATCGCTGGGCCGCGCTGATCGGGGCCTGGTCGATTCTCCGCGGGCCGTGCCTCGTGGTCGCCGCGGGCACTGCAACCACAGTGGATGTCCTGAGGGGCGACGGCAGGTTCGTCGGCGGCGTGATTCTTCCCGGCCTCGATCTCATGAAGCGCTCGCTCGTCCGCGGCACCGCGGAGCTGCCGCTCGCAAGAGGGCGTTTTTCCGCCGAGCCTCGGAATACTGCGGATGCCATCGAGACCGGTTGCCTGCTCGCGCAAGCCGGGGCGATAGAGCGCGCCTTCGCGGCGATGGAACACGGAGCGGCATGCGTGCTCGCGGGGGGAGCCGCTCGCCGGATCGCCCGGCACCTCAGCATTCCCGTGCGGCTCGTGGACAATCTGGTGCTGGAAGGCCTGGTCCGAATTGCACAGGACGCGGTGAAATGACCCGCGGGAAATCGTGAAAACCGTAACTTTCCTGCTGTTGTTCGCCAATCTCGGTTTTTTCGCCTGGATCTATTTTGGCGCCGGCCGCGCATCGGACGAGCCGCAGCTGATGGATCAGCAGCTCAACCCGCAGGCGATCCGATTGCTCCGTGCCGACCAGCTTGCGGCCCTTGCCGCCGAGCGAACGAAGCAGACGGCAGAGCGCCCCAAACCGCCTCCCAAGGCGACTCTCGCCGCGTGCCTCGAGCTCGGCGCATTCAGCCCGGGGGACGCAGCGCGCGTGCAACAGGCTCTTGAACCTCTTGCCCTCGGGTCGAGACTCTCGCAGCGCCGCGTGGAGGAGATCGCGAGCTACTGGGTATTCATGCCGCCCCAGCGCAATCGGCAGGCGGCAAACCAGAAGGCCGCCGAGCTCAAGAAGCTCGGCGTCGAGGACTTCTATATCGTGCAGGAAGATTCCAAGTTCCGATTTGCGATTTCTCTGGGCGTATTCAAGACCGAGGAGGCAGCGCGGTCACGGCTCGCGGAGTTGCGCAAGAAGGGCGTTCGGACGGCCCGGGTCGATCTCAGGGAAACGTCCGTGCAGAAAGTCTACTTCAGCGTTCGTGAGGTCCCCGATGCGTTGGTGTCGAGACTGAACGACTTGCGCCAGAATTTTGCCGGCAGCGAGCTGAAGGACTGTCCACCGGAGGAAAAACGCAAAGGGAATTGAGGAGGGGGTAACGGGGGAACCTGAGGTTCCCCTGTTCGTAATCGCCAGTTAGCCTCCGAGAATTTTCCTGAGCAGCGCAGTGGTGGAGCGCTGGTGCCTGAAGGGGATCGAATGCACGCTTCCGCCCCAGCCCCGCACTTCGGCGGCTCCGACTATCGCTTCGGGTTTCCAGTCGCCGCCCTTGGCGAGCACTTCCGGCCGGGAGGCAAGTATCAGCGCGAGGGGCGTGTCCTCGTCGAACCACGTCACGAGGTGGACGGATTCAATGGCCGCTACCACCGCCATACGGTCGGCGAGCGGGTTGAACGGACGCTCCTCGCCTTTGCCTAGACGCTTCGCCGACGCGTCGCTGTTGACTGCGACGAGGAGCGTCGCCCCAAGGGAGCTCGCTTCGGCGAGATAGGTGACGTGCCCGCGATGCAGGATGTCGAACACACCGTTGGTGAATACCAGGGGCCGGGCACGGGAGCCGAGCCGCACCGCAAGCTGTTGCGGCGGGCAGATCTTCTTCTCAAAAGGGACCTCCATCTCGCCTATTTTGACAGAACGACCCGCCGGCTGTAACTTAGGCTGACCTCATCTACAGGTTCCTGCCGATGCGTATTCTCCTCGGACTGCTGCTTGCCGCTTCGATCCCCGCGCCCGCGCTCGCCGCGTGTCCGCCGGTGCTCAACCATACCCTGCCGAGCCTGACCGATCAGGCCACGCCGCTGTGCCAATTCGAGGGCAAGGTGCTGCTCGTAGTGAATACCGCGAGTCAATGCGGTTACACGCCTCAGTACGAAGGACTGGAAGGGCTGTACCGCCGCTACCGCGACAAGGGCCTTGTGGTGCTGGGTTTCCCCGCCAACGATTTCGGCGGCCAGGAACCGGGGGGCAATCGCGACATCGCCAAATTCTGCGAGGTCAACTACGGCGTGAGCTTTCCGATGTTCGCGAAATCCGGCGTATCGGCGGACAACGCCAACCCCTTGTACGCGACGCTTGCCGCGAAGACCGGCGAGCGCCCCCGGTGGAATTTTCACAAATACCTGATCGACCGGTCGGGCGAGACAGTGCTGTCCTTCGGGAGCGCGGTAACACCCGGCGACCGCAAGCTCGTCGGCGAGATCGAGCGGATGCTCGCAGCATCCGAACGCAAACCCTAGACCCGCTCTATTTCGTCGCGGGCGGGGTGACGTACTCGAAAACGCGGACGACTTTCTGCACCCCTCCGGTGCCGCGCGCGACTTCGGTCGCGGCGTCCGCTTCTTCACGCGTGACCAGTCCAAGCAAATACACGACCCCCGCCTCGGTCACGATTTTGACATCGGTGGGCCGTACCTTCCCGTTTCCGAGAAAGTTGCTTTTGACCTTGCTGGTGATGTAGGCGTCGTTGCTGCGCGAGGCAGCCGAGCTCGCTCCCGCGATCTGCAGCTCGTTGACAACGGTCTTCACCTGGGGTATTTCGCTCACGATTTTTTCCACTTCCGCTTTTGCCTGCGCCGTGGGCACCTCGCCGGTGAGCAGCACCGTGTAATTGTAGCTGGTGACGTTGACGTGTCCCTGGTCCTTGAGCGCCTCGCCGATGCGGCTCCCCGCGGCGAATTCGATCCGCTGGTCGGTGTACATCACTTCAGCCTGGCGACGATCGGCGGCGAGGACCACCCCCGTGGCGACCCCGCCGACAATGAGTGCTTCGACGCAGGCCTGGAGCATCGCGGCCGACGCGAAAATCAGCGCCACCGCCGCGTATCGCCTTGCTGCCGGAGAGGTTTTCATTCGGCCCCCAGCAACATGCAATCGATGCCGTCGCAAAGGCAGTGCAGAGTCAGGAGATGCACTTCCTGAATGCGAGCGGTTTGCGAGTGGGGTACGCAGATATGCACGTCTTCCGACGCGAGCAGCTTTCCGATCTCGCCTCCGCCGCGGCCGGTGAGGGCGACCACGTGCATCTCGCGTTCGTGGGCCGCCGAGACCGCGCGAGCCACGTTTTTTGAATTGCCGCTCGTGGAAATGCCGAGGAGCACGTCACCCGCCTGACCCAGAGCGGCGAGCTGCTTGGAGAATACCTGCTCGTATTCGTAGTCGTTTGCGATCGCGGTCAAGGTGGAGGTGTCGGTCGTCAGCGCGATCGCGGCGAGGCCGGGACGCTCGCGCTCGAAGCGGTTGAGCAGCTCAGCGGAAAAATGCTGGGCGTCGGCGGCTGAGCCGCCGTTCCCGCACGCGAGGATCTTGCCGTTGGCGAGCAGGCATTTCACCATGATTTCCGTGGCGCGGGCGATCGGCTCGGCGAGCGCTTCGCGTGCTTTCAGTTTCAGTTGAGCGCTGTCGTCGAACTGGCGGCCGATGCGCGCCAGAAGGTCTACCCTGTCCTCGGCCGGGCGGGCGGTGACGGCTTTCATACGGCCCTTATTCTACCGTAACCTACCTCGCGGACGCGCCGGGCAGCCGGGCAACGCCGTGGGCGTGCGTGTGCGAAGCCCGGCAAGACGCTCAGGCGGAGAATGCGTCGCGTATCCATTCGACCCGCGGCGACTCGAGGCGATCGAGGAGCACGACGTCGAACCGGCAAGCCGCTTCCTTCTTGCCCGCAAGGTAGTGGCGCGCCGTGGCGATGATCCGCGCCTGCTTGCGCGCATCGACGCTGTAAGCGGCGCCCCCGAAGTCCTTGGAACGCCGCAGCCTGACTTCGGTAAAAACGACGGTATCCAGATCCCGCAGGATCAGATCGATCTCGCCCCAGCGGCAGCGGTAACGGGTTTCGATCAAGGCCAGGCCCTTGCGCTGTAAATAGCCCGCCGCGATTTGCTCGGCACGATCGCCGGCCTTCATCTCGCGTTCATCCTGCGTTCATCTCGCGTTTTCGAGCGACACACCCACGCCGTCGCGGAACACGGCCTGGATGGGTTCGCGCTGAAGCGTATTGCCCCCGCGGTAGGAGATCCTGCCGGTCACGCCGTCCAGGTTGATGGTCTGTCGCCCCCCGATCAGGTCCCCCGCGATGCGGCACGAGTCGATGCCGAGCGCGTAAAAACGTTGAAGCTCGGTTGAAAGGCCTTCCAGGCGGGGATAGACCATGACCGCGGCGTGGTCCGGTTGCACGAGCCAGGGCATGTCGACGAAGCGGATCCCGTTCAGGTCCGCGTTGACGAGCGGATCGTTCTTGCCGTCGTTGACCTGGGAGGTCGCAAAAACCTGGAGCTGGTTGTTCAGATAGGGTCGCACGGTGCGTGCCTGGTCGGCTTCCGCGGCGAGAAAAATGAATTGTGCCTGCGAGTCCGCCAGACCCCGACGCAAGTCGACCAAGTCCGCTCGCGCTCCGAATTCCCGCACGTCGCTGATCCTTCCGCCGAGCGAGAACCATTCGTCCGCGAACGCTCGGCTGACGCGCTTGGCGAGCAAGTTCGACGCCTGCACGACTGCGCCCTCGCGCAGTCCGCGCGCGAAAGCCGTGCGCGCGACCGCGCGCGCTTCGGTCTCAGCGGAAAGTCCGAAAGTGTAGAGACGCGGTGGGAGCGGCGCGTCGCCGTCAGTGACGTTCAGGGCGAGCGTGACCACGCTAACGCGGCCCGCTTGAGCGAGCGCCGTGACCCCGGAGCGCGTCAGCGGGCCGACGATCACGGCGGCGCCTCGCTGCACCGCGGCCTGGTATTCGGCGAGGATGCTCTCGGGTTGGGCATCGGTGCGCGCCACCTGCAGGGACTGCCGGTTCTCCGTTAAGACGAGCGCGGCCTGGCAGCCCAGGCGCACCGCTTCGGCCGCTCGTGAGAACTCCGGAGCATTGAGGGGAAGCAGCAGGCCTATGAAAGGCCGAGCGTCCGGGGGTCTGCTTGCCGGATCGTCGACGGCCGCGCACAATGCCGGACTCAACAACGCCAACAGAGCGAAGCAGACTTGGGCGCGAGGACGGGGAAGCATAGTGGGAGCCCGAGTGGGGCAGGTCAATTATATGTGGTGGCCACGCCCATTGGAAACCTCGAGGATATCAGCCCGCGCGCCCTTCATTCGCTCGCGCATGCCGACGCCATCGCGGCGGAGGACACGCGCGTGACGGCGCGCCTGCTCGAGCATTATCGCCTGCAGGGAAAGCTGATGGCGGTGCACGGCCATAACGAGCATCGCGCCGCCGATTCGATCGTGGAGCAGCTCGCCCGAGGCAAAACAGTTGCGCTGGTCACGGACGCAGGCACGCCGGCGATATCCGATCCGGGCGCGACGGTCGTGAAAAAAGCGCGCGCCGCGGGATTCAGGGTGGTCCCGATTCCCGGGCCGAACGCCGCCGTCACCGCGCTCTCGGCAGCGGGCATCGGGGACGGATCGTTTCTATTCGCAGGTTTTCTTCCGGCAAAACCGGGGCCAAGGCGCAAGGCGCTCGAGCGCCTCAGCACCTTGCCGTACACGCTCGTGTTCTACGAGGCGCCGCACCGCGTCGTCGAATGTGCCGAGGACATGTCCGCGATGCTGGGTCCCGAGCGCGTCCTCGTGATCGCGCGCGAGCTGACGAAGCTCTTCGAGCAGATCCATCGGTGCGTCTTGAGCGACGCGGCGGCCTGGCTGCGCGAGGACACCGACCGCCAGCGCGGCGAGTTCGTGCTGATCGTTGAGGGCGCCGCGGCCCGAAGCGAAAGCCCGAAGCTCGATTGGGAACGCGTGCTCACCGCGCTCCTCGCGGAGCTGCCGCTTGCGCAGGCGGTGAAGCTCGCCTGCAAGCTCACCGGAGCGAAGAAGAACGCCGTGTACGCGCGCGCCTTGCAACTGGCGCGCGCCGCGAACGCCCGGCGATCCTGATTCCGTGCAATCCCTGACCCTCACCCGGCCGGACGACGCCCACTTGCACCTTCGCGACGGCGCTGCGCTCGCGAGCGTGCTCCCCCACACGGCACGGGTGTTTGCGCGGGCCGTCGTGATGCCGAATCTCCGGCCCCCGATCACGGACACTGCGCTCGCCACCGCCTACCGCGGCCGTGTGCTGAAGGCGCTTCCGAAGGGCTTCGATTTCGAGCCCCTCATGACCCTCTATTTGACCGACGGCACGGGCCCCGAGGAGATCGCACGCGCGAAGCGATCGGGCTTCGTATGCGGCGTGAAGTACTACCCGGCCGGCGCAACGACGAACTCGGGGGCTGGAGTCACGAGCATCGAGCGCGCCTACCCCGCGCTCGATGCTATGCAGGAGCACGACCTACCCTTGCTCGTTCACGGGGAAGTCACGACTCCGGGCGTGGATGTTTTCGATCGGGAACGCGTATTCCTCGAGACGGTCCTCGCCGATATCGCCCGCCGTTTCCCGCGGCTTCGCATCGTGGTCGAGCACGTGACCACCCGCGAGGCTGTCGATTTCGTGTTGACGGGAGGGCCCAGTATTGCCGCCACGATCACCGCGCACCACCTGCTCCACAACCGCAGCGCGATGTTCGCGGGCGGTCTGCGGCCGCATTATTACTGCCTGCCGGTCCTGAAGCGCGAGGAGCACCGCGAGGCGCTGGTGCGCGCCGCGACGAGCGGCAACCCCAAATTCTTCCTCGGCACCGACAGCGCGCCGCATGCCCGTGCCGACAAGGAGACGCCGTGCGGACACGCGGGCATATATACCGCGCACGCAGCGATCGAGCTCTACGCGGAGGTCTTCGAGCGGGCCGGGGCTCTCGACAAGCTCGAAGCCTTCGCCAGCTTTCACGGGGCGGATTTCTACCGCCTGCGGCGCAACCGCGGCACGATCACCCTGCGCAAGGAGACCTGGACCGTGCCCGGCGAGATGCCGTTTGGCGCGGCGACGCTTGTGCCGCTGCGGGCGGGCGAATCCGTCGGATGGCGGCTCGCCTGACGGGGACGGCCGGGCGCGGGATGCCCGCGCCCGATGCGCCGATCTTCACGGCGCTCATGCCTCTGCTCGGACGCCTGCCCCCGGACAGGTTTCCCCGGCACGACGAGCTCAGCGTGCTGGCGGCCCCGGCGGTGGTGAGCGGCGGCGGCGCGCCGATACGCTTCGTTCCGCCCGCGGCGGCCTCGGAGGAATTCCCCGTCCAGTACGAAGTCCGCATCTTCGAGACCGGGGAAGTGCAGACGCGCCCGGGCAGCTGGCACGATCTGTTCAACGCGCTCGTATGGCTTACGTTTGCGAAAACCAAGGCGGTTCTGAACAGACACCATTACGACGAGATCCAGGCGCGTCGCGGCGAGCGGCTGAGGGGTACGGCCCGCGACGTGCTGACCCTTTTCGACGAAGGCGGGATCGTGGTCGCCGCGGCGAACCCGGAACTGCCGGCGCTGTTGCGCGAATTCAGGTGGAAGGAACTCTTCTGGAGGCGCCGTGCGGAGGTGCTGCGATCCATGCGCTTCTATGTGTTCGGCCACGCGATCTACGAAAAAGCGCTGGAACCTTACAAGGGGGTGACCGCAAAGGCCCTGATCCTGGATGTTGCACCGGGTCTGCTCGATGCGCCGATCGAGCGGCAGCTCTCCGAGCTGGACGCGCGCGCGGCGGACTATTTCTCCGCGACGCAAGCCCTTGCCTCGACCCGCAGCCTTTCGCCGCTGCCGATTCTCGGGATTCCAGGCTGGGTGCCGGCCAACGACTCCGAGGAATATTACGACGACCCCTCGCAATTCCGGCCCCGCCCCTCATCCTGAGCGAAGCGAAGGCTCTGCCCTGCTACGGAAACGCCGGAATGGTGGGCTCGATGCCGTGCGCCATCGCCTCCGGATGGCGGCGGCTGACGAGTTCGCGCAGCTCTTCGACTCGCGACGTCGGCACGTCCACCATCAGCAGGATTTTGCCGGCATCGATGTCCTTCTGGAAAGGTTTCAGCCGCGTGTTCGGCACGGACATCGCGACGAGGCTCGCAGCCCAGGCGCCGAAGAGCGCGCCGATAACGGTGGCGATCAACACCGTGACAAGCCGCAGCGTGACCCCCTCGGGCGGGGTGAGATAGATGTAGATGCCGATCAGAAACCCGCCCAGGCCGCCGATTACAAATCCCAGCTCGGCCCCATGCACTGCGTCGGACTTCTGCAGGTAATTCGCTTCATGCAGCTGGCCCAGAGACATCCCTCGCTTGGCGAGGAAATGCATGTGCGCATCTTCGACCCGCGCGAGCAGCAGATCGTTGGCCGTCTGGATGGCGCTGCCCAGATCGGGCAACAGGAAGTACATTCTGCGTCTCATGCGCGTCTCCTCTCCGAAACACGACTCGCCGACGTTCTTACCTTGCGGCACTCCCGAAGTCAAGCCGTCCATGTCGCGATGCGGTAAAATCGCCGACGAAGCTGGCCAGACGGTCGCTGGCAAATGTTCCACCTGCCAGAGGAAAGTCCGGGCTCCACAGAGCAGGGTGCTGGGTAACGCCCAGGCGCCGCGAGGCGACGAAGAGGGCCACAGAGACGAGTCGTGACGGGTGGTCGATAAGACTGCGCGTTGCGGGTGAAACGAGGCAACCTCCACCCGGAGCAACATCAAATAGGCGGACGACGACGTGGCTCGCCGAGTCCGCGGGTAGATGGCTCGAGCGCGGGGGTAACCCCGGGCCTAGAGGAATGACTGTCCACGACAGAACCCGGCTTATCGGCCAGCTTCACTTCTTTTTCCCTCAGCGCGCGGCGCGCTGAGCCCATTCCATGATCGCCGCGACGATCTCCGGCGCTTCGCCGAGCGCAGGAGTCACGCGGAACTCGGTCTTCGCGTGGCGTTTCCCGATCTTCGCCACCATCTCCGGCAGCTCGCGTTTCAGATGCGCGCCTTGCGCGAGGAACAGCGGCACGATCACCACCGACTCGATTCCTTTGTCGGCGAGACGCGCGGCCGCCTCGTCAAGCGAGGGTGACATGAATTCAAGGAAAGCGAGCTCGACTGGCGTGCCGGCCGCGCGCAGGCGATCGCGGATGCCCTCGAGCGGCTGCGACCATTCGGGCTCGCGTGCGCCGTGGGCGAAGAGAATGACAGCGCTCGAAGACATGGAAAGCCGAGCTTAACGGCGGGCGGTTCCGCGGTCAAAGCGGTTTGATCGCCGGCGCTTGCATATTGCGGCGCACTTTTGGCTTAATGGTTGCCCGACAAAAGCTTCTCCAGGGAGGTTCCATGACTCGCTTCAATCGCGCGGGCGCGGTGTTCGCCGGTTTCGCGCTCGTCCTTTGCGCCTGGGTCGTCGGCGCGCAGCCGCTGCCGGTGGCGAAGCCGGAGCAGGTGGGGATGTCCGCGCAGCGGTTGGCGAAGATCGGCGAGGCGCTGAAGAAGGAATCCGCGGACGGGAGCTTCCGCGGCGCAGTTGTCATGGTGGCGAGGAAGGGCAAGCTCGTCTATCAGGACGCGGTCGGCATGCAGACGGCCTCCGCGAAGATGACGCCGGAAGCGATCTTCCGCATCTATTCGATGACCAAGCCCTTGGTGTCGGTGGCGGCGATGATGCTGGTCGAGGACGGCGTCGTCCAGCTAACCGATCCGGTGAGCAAGTACCTGCCGGGCTTCGACAAGCTCCAGGTCAGCGTGCCGAGCAAGGACGCCGCGGGCAACACAAGCTACACGCTCGTGCCGCAGGAGCGCCAGATGACAGTGCAGGACCTGCTGCGCCATACCTCGGGCCTCGCGTATGGCGAAATCACGCAGAACGCGCCGGTCAAGGACGGCCTGGAGCGTATCGGCGTGTACCGCAAGGACATGGACTACGAGGCGCGCAACCTCGCCCCTGCCGAGCAGATCGAGAAGATGGCGACGGTGCCGCTCGCGTTCCAGCCCAGCACGACTTGGCACTACAGTCTGTCCACGGACATGCTGGGCCGCGTGGTGGAGCGCGCCTCGGGCAAGCGCCTGGCGGATTTCCTCGAAGAACGCCTGTTCAAGCCGCTGAGGATGAAGGATTCGGGCTTCTGGGTGCCGGCGGCCAAGATGCCACGGCTCGCGGAGTCGCTGGAAAAGGATCGCTTTGCGGGCCGGGGCTTCCCGCTGATCGACGTGTCCGCGCCACCAAAGAACGACTCCGGCGGCGCGGGTGGCGTGTCCACTGCGGCGGACTACCTGCGCTTCTGCCAGATGCTGATGAACGGCGGCACGCTGGACGGGGCGCGGGTGCTGAGCCGCACCACCGTGAAGCTGATGACCTCGGATCACCTGGGCAACTTCATCCAGCAGCCGGTGCAGCCGGGTGAGCTGTTGCTCGGAACCAAGGGCTACAGCTTCGGCCTCGGCTTCGCGGTGCGCACGGGCGACGGCGTCGCGGGCGTGCCGGGCTCGGCCGGCGAGTTCATGTGGGCCGGCTACGCCGGCACCTATTTCTGGGTTGACCCGAAGGAGCAGGTGACCGCAGTCCTGTTGACGCAGGCGGCTAGCCCGCAGCGCGCGTATTTCCGCAAGCTCGTGAAGCAACTCGTCTACCAGGCGATCACCGACTAACGTTCCACGCGGTCGACGATCTCACGAACGACCCCGGGAGTACGACGCCGCTCGGACGCAGCGGCGCTACCCGGTCTCGAACCGGCTTTATCCCTCCCGGGACGTTTTTTGCAACGATGGGATAATGCCGCCCATGAACGGGTCCCAGCCGATTTCCCCCCGCCAGCGCCTCCAGGAGCTGCTCGCGATACCGGAGGGGCAGCGTACCGACGCTCAATGGGACGAGCTCAATGAGCTTGAAATCAAGCTCGCTTCGGGAAATCGACAGGACGCTCCGGAGCAGGGCCGGCGGAACGCCCCGAGCAACACCGGCAATCCAAGGCCCGGCGGCGGTCCACACGGGAAGAATCGAGGCGGGTTCGGCAAGCAATCCAGGCGCCGGCGCTGAGATCGCCTGCCGGCCGATTCCCTTGGACAGGGAAGCGCCTTCGATACGAAACTCCAACCCATCAGCCATCGCCGTTTCCATGCAGACCGTCATCTCCGTCACGAAACTCTCCAAGACCTACGCCTCCGGCCTCAAGGCTCTCGAGAACATCAACCTGGACATCCGCCGCGGGGAGATCTTCGCGCTGCTCGGCCCCAACGGCGCGGGGAAGACGACGCTGATCGGCATCATCTGCGGGATCGTCAATCCGAGCGAAGGGACGATACGGGTGGACGGCCACGACATCGTCCGCGACTACCGCGCCTCGCGCTCGCTGATCGGCCTGGTGCCGCAGGAGCTGACTACCGACGCCTTCGAGTCGGTTTGGAACACCGTCTCCTTCAGCCGCGGCCTCTTCGGCAAGCCGGCCAACCCCGCGCACATCGAGAAGGTCCTCAAGGACCTCTCGCTGTGGGACAAGAAGGACAGCAAGGTGATGACGCTCTCGGGCGGCATGAAGCGCCGCCTGCTGATCGCCAAGGCCTTGTCGCACGAGCCGCGCATCCTATTCCTCGACGAGCCGACCGCCGGAGTCGACGTGACGCTCCGGCAGGACATGTGGAAGCTGGTGCGCTCGCTCCAGGTCGCCGGCGTCACCATCATACTGACCACGCACTACATCGACGAGGCCGAGGAGATGGCCGACCGGATCGGCGTGATCAGCAAGGGCGAGATCATCCTCGTGGAGGAAAAGACCGAGCTCATGCGCAAGCTCGGCAAGAAGCAGCTGACGCTGCACCTGGAGCGGGCGCTCGAGCGCGTGCCGAACGCGCTTTCGGCCCACCGGCTCGAGCTCGCCGGCAAAGGCACCGAGCTGATCTATACCTACGACGAGCAGGGCGACCGCGCCGCGATCGCCGCACTGCTCGCGGACCTGGCCGCGTCGGGAGTCCGCTTCAAGGACCTGCAAACAACGCAGAGCTCGCTCGAGGATATCTTCGTCACCTTGGTGAGCGACAGAAAATGAACGCCATTAACGTATACGCGATACGCGCCATCTACAAATTCGAGATGTCGCGCACGCGACGCACGCTGATGCAGAGCATCATCGCCCCGGTGATTTCGACGGCCTTGTACTTCGTCGTCTTCGGTGCGGCGATCGGCGGACGCATCCCCGAGGTCGAGAACGTCAGCTACGGCGCTTTCATCGTGCCGGGGCTCATCATGCTGTCGCTCCTGACACAGAGCCTCTCCAATGCCTCCTTCGGCATCTACTTTCCCAAGTTCACCGGGACGATCTACGAGCTCCTCTCGGCGCCGGTCTCCTATTTCGAGATCGTGCTGAGCTATGTGGGGGCGGCCGCGACCAAGTCGATCATTCTCGGCCTCATCATCCTGGCGACCGCGGCGACACTGGTGCCTCTTCGGATCGAGCATCCGGTGTGGATGATCCTCTTCCTCGTGCTGACCTCGGTGACCTTCAGCCTCATCGGCTTCATCATCGGAATCTGGGCCGACGGTTTCGAGAAGCTCCAGGCCATACCGCTCCTCATCATCACCCCATTGACGTTTCTCGGCGGCAGCTTCTACTCGATCGACATGTTGCCGCCCTTCTGGCAGACGGTCTCCTTGTTCAACCCCGTGGTCTACCTGGTGAGCGGATTCCGGTGGAGCTTCTACGGCCTCGCCGACGTGAGCGTCGGCCTGAGCCTCGCCATGACCTGCGTGTTCCTCGCGATTTCGCTCGCGGTAGTCGCGTGGATCTTCAGGACCGGTTATCGGCTCAAGAATTGAAATCGCAGGCCCTTGACAAACGGGTCGTCTGTATTTAACCTATCGGTTAAATGAAAGCCGACCGCCTCAACAGCACCTTTGCCGCCTTGGCCGATCCCACGCGCCGCGCGATCCTGGCGCGCCTCGCCTCGGGCGAGACATCGGTGACCGACCTGGCCAAGCCCTTCGATATCAGCCTTCCCGCGGTGTCCAAGCACCTGAAGGTGCTCGAGGGCGCAGGCCTGATCGCTCGCAGCCGTGACGCGCAGTGGCGGCCCTGCCGGCTCGAGGCGGGCCGACTCAGAGAGGTCGCCGACTGGGTGGAGCACTACCGCCGTTTCTGGGAAGAGAGCCTGGACAAGCTGGATTCCTACCTGAAACAACTGCAACGGAAGGAAAAGGAGCATGGCCGCAAGAAAAAGTAATGCGGCTCGCAAAGATTGAATAGGAGAAACCATGCGCAAACGTTCCACCCATCCCGCGACCTTCGTCATCGAGCGCTACTTTGCCGCATCGCCGGCGGAAGTGTTCGCCGCCTGGGCGGACCCCGAGGTCAAGGCGCGCTGGTTCGTGGGCTGCGACGAGCGGGAGAAGTCGGACCACAAGCTGGACTTCCGGGTCGGCGGGCGGGAGAGTGTCAGCGGCGGCCCGCCCGGCGGCCCGCCGCACCTCTTCAACGCCGTCTATCAGGATATCGTGCCGGACGAGCGCATCGTCTATACCTATGACATGCATCTCGACAAATGGCGCATATCGGTCTCGCTCGCGAGCGTGGAGCTCAAGCTCGCGAAAAGCGGGACCCGAATGATCTTTACCGAGCAAGCCGTCTTTCTGGACGGCATCGATAGTCCGGCCGCGCGCGAGCAGAGCACGCGCGATCTGCTCGACAATCTGGACGTCGTACTACGGCGCGAGCCTGTTACCGCCTGAGCATCAAAAAAGAGTTTGCGCGGGCGCCATTGGGAGGAGAGCCTCGACAGGCTGGACAGCTATTTGAAGGAGCTCCAGCGCAAGAATAAGGTGCAGGACATTCACGCAAGGAGAAGAGAGATGGCCGCAAAACTTAACGTCGTGACGAAAGACGAACCGCTCGTCGTGGAACGCACTTTCGATGCTCCGGTCGCCCTGGTCTGGAAGGCGCTCACCGACAAGGAAGACATCAAGCAATGGTCTTTCGACCTCCGCGAATTCGCGCCGGTAGTCGGCTTTGAATTCCAGTTCGACGTCGAACACGAAGGCGTCAGGTATTCCCATCGCTGCAGGATAACCGAGGCGATTCCCAACAGGAGACTCGCCTACACGTGGCGGTACGAAGGCCACGCGGGCGACTCCCTCGTGACCTTCGACTTGTCTGCCGAGGGGAGCAAGACCAGGGTCAAGCTGACGCACGAAGGCCTGGAGACCTTCCCGAGGCTCCCCGCGTTCGCCAAGGCGAATTTCGTGGCGGGCTGGACGGAGATCGTGGGCGCTTCGCTGAAGAATTTCGTCGAAGGCAGGCACGCGGGCGAGATGATTCTCACGCGCGTCTTCGACGCGCCGCGCGAGCTCATGTGGAAGCTGTGGACGGAGCCGGAGCACATCCGCAAATGGTGGGGCCCGAAAGGCTTCACGCTGCCCGGCTGCGAGATGGACTTCCGCCCGGGCGGCACGTATCGCTTCGTGATGCGCGGACCCGACGGCATCGACAACCCTTTCCACGGCGTGTACCGCGAGATCGTCCGGAACGAGCGCATCGTCTTCACCGCGATCCTGGACATCCTCCCAGGCCACGAGCTCGTTACCACCGTGACCTTCGCCGACGAAGGCGGCAAGACGAAGCTCACCGTGCGGCAGACCACGCCTCCGGGCGAAGCCGGCCGCGGCCAGAACCAGGGCTGGAGCGAAACCCTCGAGCGCCTCGCCGACCTGATCGCCGAGGAGACGAAGCATGGCCGCAGAAAGTAGGAACGCCGCGCTCGTCGGCGACCGCGAGATCCGCGGGACGCGCGTCTTCGATGCGGCGCGCGAGCTCGTGTGGAAGGCGTGGACCGAGCCGGAGCACATCGGGCAATGGTGGGGCCCTCACGGCTTCACCACCACGACCCACAAGATGGAAGTGAAACCGGGCGGCGTCTGGCGCTTCGTCATGCACGGTCCCGACGGGCGCGACTACCAGAACAAGATCACCTTCGTCGAGGTCGTGAAACCCGAGCGCCTGGTGTACAAGCACGGCGGCACCGGGGAGAAGGAAGACCGCGACCTCGAGCCCGTGAGTTTCCACGTGACGGTGACCTTCGCGGAGGAGGGCGGCAAGACGCGCCTCGACATGCGCTCGGTGTTCCCGTCCGCCAAGGCGCGCGACTACGTGGTCGAGAATTACGGCGCCGTCGAGGGCATGCACCAGACCCTGGCGCGCCTCGGAGAGTACCTGGTGAAGGAGGTGTCGTCGTGAGCACAGACCGCCGGTCGTTCCTGAAATCGGTCGCGGCTTCTGCGGCGTTCGCCGCACCCGCGGGCGTGCTCGCGCAGTCGTCGCAGACCGCCGCCAGGCCGCCGTCGAGCAAGGGCGGGTTTTCTAAGGCGCGCCTCGGCCGCATGCACGAAGCCATGTCGCGCCACGTCGAGCGCGGCCGGATGCCCGGCCTCGTCACGCTCGTCAGCCGGCGCGGCGAGACGCACATCGACGACTAGCAAAAGTTCGTTCAAGCTGTCGATTTTGCCCGGCTTCGTTCGTCGTGCAGATAGAGCGAGGTTTTCATCCGATCGAAAACCGTCCGGAGGCCCCGCTCCCAACCCAACGGAGAACACG
>VBCH01000189.1 GCA_005884455.1 Betaproteobacteria bacterium | reverse complement strand
GCTCGCCGGCCTCATACCGGGCCTCTTGCCGCCGCCGGGCCTCTCGCCTGTATTGCAGGGCGCGGCGACGGGACTCGTGCTGCTGCTTGGGTTTGCCTTGCCGCCTCTTCTCCAACTCAAGGATGTGCCCGCGTTGCGCGTAATCCGGCGCGACGTCGGCCCTCCGAGACAAGGGGCGCTCGCTGTATACATACTGGGACTGGCTGCGGTGTTCGGGCTGCTTCTCTGGCATGCCGGCGAGCTGAGGCTCGCGAGCTACGTGTTCGGCGGTTTTGCGGCTGCCTTCGGCCTTTTCGCGGCGATCGCCTACGGAGCGCTGCGGCTGATCGGCCGGTTCGGCCGGACCGGCAGCGTCTCCTGGCGTTACGGCCTGGCGAACCTCCTGCGGCGCCCGCGCGCCAACGCGGTGCAGATCGTGGCGATCGCAGTGGGGCTCACGGCAATCCTGCTCCTCACCATGATCCGGGGCGATTTGCTCGACGCCTGGCGCGGACGGCTCCCGCCGGATGCACCCGACCGGTTTCTCGTCAATATCCAGCCCGAGCAACGACAGCCTCTGGCTGAATTTCTCGAGCGCAACGGGGTGAAGGGACTACAGACCTTTCCCATGGTGCGCGCGCGGCTGGTCGCCATCAACGGAAGGCCGGTCGGTGCGGACGACTTTTCGGAAGAGCGCGCGAAGCGCCAGATCGAGCGCGAGTTCAACCTGACCTATCTGTCTGCATTGCCGGCCGACAACAAGCTCAGCGAGGGCGCATGGTTCGGTGCGGAGGATATCGCGCGTGGCGCGGTCTCAATCGAGCACTGGATCGCCGAGCGCTTCGGCATCCGGGTCGGGGATACGCTCGAATTTCTCTCTGCGGGCCGCAGCTTCTCCGCGCCGGTCACGAGCGTGCGCAAGCTCGATTGGGACTCGATGCGCCCGAATTTCTTCTTCATCACCACTCCGGCAATGCTCGAAAGTTTCCCGGCGAGCTACATCGCGAGTTTTCATGCGCCTGCGGGCGACGCGCTCCTGACCTTGCGCCTGTCGCAGGCGTTTCCCAACCTCACCGTGATCGACGTGAGCGTGATCCTGCGGCAGCTGCAGCTCGTGATGGACCAGCTGATCGGTGCGGTGCAGCTGGTTTTCCTGTTCGCGCTCGGCGCCGGCGTGCTGGTGTTGTACGCGGCGCTGCTCGCGACCCAGGACGAGCGCACGCACGAGGCGGCGGTGATGCGCGCGCTGGGGGCGAAGCGCTCCCAGGTGCTCGCGGCGCAGCGCGCCGAGTTTGCAGTGCTCGGTGCGATCGCGGGGTTCCTCGGCTCGCTCGGCGCGACCGCGATCGGCTGGACGCTCGCGACGCGCGTGTTCCAGCTCGATTTCATCTGGAACGGCTGGGTCTGGCTGGCCGGCCCCGCGCTCGGGCTCGCGTGCATCGTGTTGAACGCCCGGGCTGGAGCCCGCGCGGCACTCAGCCGCCCGCCGATGGCCGCGCTGCGGGAGGTCATTTGAGCGAGACCGGCACCTTGAGCGCGACTCTGGCTCGCACGCGCCGCGAGCGATGCAGGTGACCAAGCAACAGCTTTACAATAGCTTGTTCAAGACCGACGACTGGACGCGAAATCGGGAAGACTGATGGCCGAGACTCTTCTTGTCATTGTTGTGCTGCTCGCGGTCGCAATCATCGTGCTTCAGCTCATTCTGCTCGCCCGCGGCGGGTCGGGGGCATCGCGCGAAGACTTCGAGCGGCTGACACGAGAATTGCGCGGAGACATTGCCGATGGGCGCAGGGAGGCTCAGGACGCTGCGCAGAAACAGCGCATAGAAGTTTCCGCTAGATTCTCGGAATTTTCACAGCCTCTGCTGGTGCAGATGACGGCCCTCACTGAAACGAACGAGCAGCGCCTTCGAGAGGTGCGCAACACGCTCGAGTCCAAACTGAAGGATCTGCAGACGGAAAACGCGTCCAAACTCGATGAAATGCGCAAGACCGTGGACGAAAAACTCCACGTAACGCTGGAGAAACGACTTGGGGAGTCGTTCAAGCAGGTGAGCGACCGGTTGGAGCAGGTGCACAAGGGGCTGGGCGAGATGCAGACGCTTGCCGCCGGTGTCGGGGATCTCAAGCGCGTGTTGACAAACGTGAAGACCCGAGGCACTTGGGGCGAGGTGCAGCTCGCCGCGCTGCTGGAACAGACGCTTACGGCCGAGCAGTACGATGTCAATGTCGTTACCCTACCTGGATCGAGCGACCGCGTCGAGTTCGCGATCCGGCTTCCTGGCCGCAGTGAAAACAAGCCGATCTGGCTGCCGATCGACTCCAAATTCCCAATCGAGGATTACGAACGCCTGCTGGGGGCGCAGGAGCGCGCTGACCCGGCGGGAGTCGAAGAGGCAGGCAAGGCGCTGGAAAGTCGGCTCAAGCTCGAAGCAAGGACCATCCACGAGAAATATGTCGGTCCGCCGCACACGACCGACTTTGCCTTGCTGTTTCTGCCGACCGAGGGGTTGTACGCCGAAGCATTACGACGTCCCGGTCTCGCCGATTTTCTTCAACGAGAATACCGCGTCACGATCACCGGCCCCAACAACCTTTCGGCTTTGCTGAACGCCTTGCAGATGGGTTTCCGCACCCTCGCGATCGAGAAACGCTCGAGCGAGGTGTGGGAGCTACTCTCGGCAGTGAAGACCGAGTTCGGTAAATTTGGGGACGTGCTGGCGAAAACCAGGGATCAGCTAGAGACGGTGACCATGTCCATAGGTCAGGCGGAGGTTCGCACGCGCCAGATGGCGAAGAAGCTGAAGGACGTCGAGGCACTTCCAGCGTCGAAAACGACAAGACTGCTCGGCGAGCCGGAGATTTCGGAAGAGGACGACGCGGCTGCCTAGCGGCGCGCCCGCTACAAAGAGGATCGGAATGGCTGAGGAGGTTTCGAAGAGCCGCGAGGCCGACCTGCGCGCCCGATGCAACGCGCTGCTCGAAATCATGCGCAACCGGCTGACGACGCGCCAGTTCGATCCGGATTGCGTCGTGCCGCGCGAGCACTACGATCTCATCCTCGAAGCCGCGCGCCATGCGCCTTCGGGCGCGAATGCGCAGCCCTGGCATTACATCATCGTCACCGATCCCGGAGCGAAGAAAAAGATCGCCGACTATTTCGTCGAGGAGCAGCGCCGCCGCGCCAAGCTCAAGATGAAGTTCCCCACGCCGAACTACCGCGGACTGGAAACCGCTCCCGGAATGATCGTGGTGGTCGCGGACTTCCGCTTCACTCGCGCCTTTCCAGTGCTCATGGACGGCAGCGATCTCGACCGCCAGTACCACGAGAACGCCGAGCGCATCCTGCTGCAGAGCGTGGCGGCTTCGACCATGTCCGCGCATCTCGCCGCGGCCGCTCTCGGCTACAACGTCTGGTGGGTGACGGCGATCGGCCAGGAGACGGCGCAGAAGGCCATGCGCCCGCTGCTCGGCGTGCCGGAGGAGCTCTCGATCATCGACATCTTCTGCTTCGGTCCCGCGGCGAAGGCGCCCTACAAGCGCTGGAAGAAGAAGCTCGACGAGATCCGCAGCTGGGACCGCTTCGACATGAAGCAGTTCATGACTCTCGATCAAATCAGCGAGTGGATCAAGGAAACGCGGCACAAGGTGATGTACCGCGACGAATCGAAGATCGATTAGGTTGGCGTAAAAAAATGCCCGCAACTCGCGTTGCGGGCATTTTCACTTGATCGCCGCGGTTCTACGCGGCGCCTGCGCAACCGCCTCAGCCTCAGATAAGAATTGCGGAGCGATCCGTAAGAAAGGCGTGGGCGTTGTTGCGATGGTCAAGGGGGCGGCCGAAGCCGCCCCCTGACTATAACTTAGGTCTGCGCCTAGTCGTCCCGGTCGCTGTCCGGCTCCCTCTCGCCTGCCCGGCAGATCTTCCAGACTACGCCAGTCCCAGGAATCTGGAGAAGCGGGCCGTCGCCTGCGACCAGGAACTTGCTGTCCGGGTCGGACTGGCCAAAGTCACGCACCGCGCCGTAATCCACGAGGTAAGCGCAGTCGTCAGGCCCGAACTTGAGATCCACGGGGCGATTGATCCCGTGAATCCGCCCCACGAACGCCTGCTCGAATGTGCTGTTGTGGGCAAACCGCTGGAGCTGGAGCTGGAGCGGCTCACCCGGGCGGCTGAAGTTGATGAGCTGGATGTCGTGCCCCTCTT
>VBCH01000061.1 GCA_005884455.1 Betaproteobacteria bacterium | reverse complement strand
TCCGGGCGTAGGGCAATACCAGCCCTACGCTCCCGGATTTCCCCCAAAGATCGAGGGAGCGCACGTAGCCGAGAACCAGGGTATCGACGTTTGCGTTCACGTTGGTCACCGGTATCGCAGGATCGAACAGAACGTCGCCGTGTGAACGCGCGTAGCCGGCGAGCAGAAAATTGAGCCCCACCGGCAGGTTCGCGTAAGCTCGCGGCTCCAGCTGCTGCGCGATTGCCCCGGGGACGCTTGCCAACTGGAAGGCGAGCGCCAGCGCTGCCGGCGCATTCCTGAAAAAAGGCGACACGGGCTAGAAGCGGCCCGTCAATCCGACCAGCGCCTCCGCTTGATACAGGGCCGTGCCTTGGATCGAGACGATGCAGCCGGTGTTGCTGCCGCAGAACATGCTGCTGCTGTTGTTGAGCAGGGTGGCATAGCCGCGAGCTTCGAAGCGCAGGCCGAGATTCCTCCCCATCGGGAGCAGGTAGCCGACGCCGAGATTGATCGAGGGTTTGGTCTCCGAGCTCAGGCCTGCGCGGTCGGGCCGGAGCAGAGTCACGCCGATGCCGCCGACGAGATAGGCTCCTCTTCCGAGGCCCTCGAAGAAGTTCGTGCCTCCGACATGAAGGTACTCGATCGTGAGCGGCAGGTTGTTGGCCGCGGCCGAGAAGCCGCCGGAAGTGAGCTCGGTCTTCTGGCGACCGTAGAAAATCTCCACCTGCCTATTGCGGTCGAGCCCGATGTCCAGCGCCAGCGCGTAGCTCGCGCCGGTGTTCACCTTCACGTCCTGCCCCGTGGTCGTCTCGGTAAGCGAGCTGCTCCCCCGGTAGCCGCCGTACACGGCGACGCCGCTCTCCGTCGCTTGCTTCGCGCCCCCCATACCTTGCGCTTGCGCCATGCCTGTTGCGATCGTCATGGCGAACAGGACACAGGCCATTGCGATGCCTGATTTGCGCACGCTCTGCCTCCAACTCGAATTCCCGCCCGCGGGCGGGCGGCGGCTATTTCTTCGGCGCGGCGGGGGCTTTCGCCTTGGCTTCCGGCACGATCATCTCCATCGCCAGCGCCTCGGTGTACTGCACGCCCACGGTGTCGCCGACGGCGATCTCGTTGAAACGCTGAACGTCATCCGAGACCCTGAAAGCGAGTATGTTGCCCCCCGGCCCTTTCAACGCGATCTCGCGGCTGGCGTAGTCGATGGCTTCGACGGTACCGCTGATCTGCTTGACGTTGACGATTACACCTCCGGGGGTGCCGCCTTTCGGAGCAACCCGCACGCTTTGCTGCTCGGAGGCGGACGCTTTGCCCTTGCCCACGGCCACCGCAACCGACTCGGCGTAGCGCATCTTGAACGAGGATCCCACTTTCACCCTATCGAAATTCTGGGCCTCGGGCGGGACGTTGATCGTCACCGTGTTCCCCTTGGGTCCGCGAACCGTCACGGTTCGCGCCTTGCGATCGATCTTGGTTACCTTGACGACCGCTTCGGTCACCGACACGGCGACTGCGCCGCCCTTGACCTGGGCCTGCACGCCGGGCGCCAAGGCGAGCGCCGACGCGATTGCTGCTGCGATAAGAGTTCTCTTCATTTTCATGTCTCCTGGAATGCGTTGGCGCAAGATACCGGACACCCGGATTCTCACGTGCGAACTCTAGCGACGGCAGGCCGGGAAGGTTATTGGACCAAGGTCCAATGCCCCTTAAATGTAGCCGAAGTGCTACGGCCACACAAATTGAAACACTTCATTCGCATTGCCCGGTCCGGGACTCTGCTAGCATTGAATCATCGTCCGGGAGCACGCGATCATGAAGACGCTCATCTCATCCCTGGTTTCGGTCGTGATTCTTCTAGCAGCCGCAGGTCGGCCGGCTTATGCCCAGATCTACAAGTGGGTGGACGAGGCCGGCAAAACGCACTACTCGGACCAGGCGCCCGCGGGCAGGAAGAAGCTCGACACGGTCGCGGACAGGATTTCGGTCTATGCGCCCGACCCCGCCCTCCTCGCGCGCGCCGCGGCGACTGCCCTACCAGACCCGGCGCTTTCGAACAGGGTGGACAGGCTGGAGCGGCAGCTGCACGCGGAGCGGCTGGCCCGGCAACAATACGAGCTTGCCTCGTTCACACAGGCGGCGTATGAGCGCTGCCTTTCGGAGCGGCGCGTGGATTGCGACGCTTACGGCGGCGCGCCCTATGCCGGGCCCATCGCGGTGGTCCCGGTCCGGCACCGCCGTCCCACGCTCGTGCGCACCTCGTTCACGGGTCTGACCGCCGGAAACGTCGTGGGCCCCGGCATCATGCCCGGCAACTTCAACGGCCCGAACGCGATCACCGCTGGAAACTTCACCTTCCGCACCAGCATCCCCGTCGCCAGGAGCCGCGCCGCGGGGAGCTTCTAGGCTAGGGCGCGACGCGCACGCCGCGCAGTTTCGCCGTTTCGATCGCCCGCTGCACCATCCCGGATTTTTTCGACTGCTCGACGAATTCGCTCACGTACGCGAGGGCCGCGGGGCGCCCTTTGGGCAGGACGATGCACATCTCGGCCGCTGAAAAACGGTCCTCGAGCACGCGCGCCCCGGGAAGACTGTCGGCGAGCCCGAGCAGCATGTAGCGGTTCTGCGCGTAGACCTGCGCCTTGCCTTCCTTGACCAGGTTGAACGCGGCCGGTTCGTTCTCGGCCTGCACGACCTGAGCCTCCTTGAGCGTGCGCTGCAGGTAGAGCGTGGTCGCGGCGCCGCGCGCAGCTGCGATGTTCACCCCGGCCTTGTCGGCCTCGGCCACGCTGCGGATCGTCGAGCCCGGTGCGACGAGGTAGGTGAGATCGACGACAATGTGGGGCTGCGCGAAGTCGAGCACGCTGCGCCGCGCGGGGTCGAAGGCGACGACCGCGATGTCCCATTCCCCGGTCTTCGCGTCCTCGACCATCTTCGCGATCGCGGTGTACTCGATGATCCTCGCGGGGACGCCAGCTTGCGCGGCGAGCGCGCGTCCCATCGTTACCGTCGTTCCGCTCACCTCTCCCGTCGCCTTGTCGCGCGTGCCGAGCACCGGGTTGCCGGTGAAAACGGCGACGCGCAGCGTCCCCGTCGGGGCGAGCTCGGCTCTCACCCCGGGCGCGGCCGCCGGGGGCGTGCTCGCGCAGGCCGCGAGGAATATCGCCAACGCGGCGACAGGCATGGCGAGCAGAAATTCGATCTCTTTCATGTGACTTCCTCCAATTTTTCTGTTGGCCCGCTGCAGGCGTCTCTGTCAGGTCCGTCCTGGCCGGTAACTCCCGACAAGTTGACCCGCTTTCATGACGTCGGCATCGGAAGTCCGCGCCTCGCGGTTGCTACATTTTGTCATCGATCTGTCATTCCCCCAATGTGCGGCACCGCACCTTGGATGTAGAGTAGAATTCCAATGTCATGCGGCCCTGAATCCCGAAGGGGCAGAGGGGAAACCCGGGCCGCGAGCACCAACTGGGGAGGGATCATCCTGCAAGACGCGCGTACTCATCCGGGTTCTGCCCTGTCCCTCAGTCTGAGCGCCCGCGATGCGCGGGCGGCCCTGCTGGTCGCGGTCGCGTATTACCTCGGTGCGAAGATCGGGTTCGCATTCACGTTCCAGCCACACCCGATCTCCACGCTCTGGCCGCCAAACTCGCTGCTGCTTGCCGCCCTGCTGCTCACTCCGGCACGGTCGTGGTGGCTGCTTCTTCTCGCCGCTTTCCCGGCGCATCTGGCGGCCGAGCTGCAAAGCGGCGTTCCCGTCGCGATGGTGCTGGGCTGGTTCGCCAGCAACTCGAGCGAAGCCCTGATCGGCGCCGCGTGCATCCGTGTGCTCGTCGCCGGGCCCCTGCGTTTCGATTCCTTCCGGGACGTCAGCGTTTTCCTGATTTTCGGGACTTTCCTCGCGCCTTTGCTCTCCTCGTTTCTCGACGCCGCCCTGGTCATCCTCATCGGCTGGGGCCAGGGGAGCTACTGGCAACTGGTGGGGCTGCGCTTCTTCTCGAATGTGCTGGCTGCCCTGATCCTGGTTCCGGTGATACTGACCTGGGCCGCAACCGGATTTGCGGGCATCCGCTACGCTCCTCTCCGACGCTACGTCGAGTCCGGCCTGTTGTTCCTCGGTTTGCTTACGGCAAGCATCTTGATCTTCGACTGGCAAGCAGTCGATCACAGTCCCAGACCCGCGCTGCTTTATGCACCGCTGCCCTTTCTGCTGTGGGCGGCGGTGCGCCTCGGTCCCGTGGGAACCAGCGCGTCCCTTCTTCTGATGGCCGTCATCGTTCTCTGGGGCACGACGCACGGACAAGGCCCGTTTCTCGCGAGCTCCACCGAGGAAAACGCGCGCTCGGTTCAGCTCTTCCTGATCGTCGTGTCCGTGCCCTTGCTGCTTCTCGCCGCAGCCGTGCAAGAACGGCGCAAGGTGAAGGAAGCGCTGCAGGTGTCCGAAGAGCACTCCGCCAAGGCGTTCCGGTCCAGCCCCGACCCGATGGCGATCATACGGCGCTCGGACAGCTCGATCATCGACGTCAACGACCGATGGGAGTCCCTGTTCGGCTATTCCCGCGCGCAAGCGGTGGGACGCACGACGGCGGAACTCAAGGTGTACGCCGATCCCAAGGATCGTCAGACCTACCACGACCTGGCGGCGGCCCAAGGCTATGTCCGGGATTTCGAAGTGGACTTGCGGGACCAGCCGGGACGGGTGCACCAGGCAGTGGTCGCCGCTGAAATCGTCGAAGTCGGCGGCGTGTCCTGTTTCATCGAGACCATTCGCGACGTCAGCGAGCAAAAGCGGGCGGAGCGCGAAGCACGGGAGCAGCAAAAGCAGATCACCCACTTGACGCGCGTGGCCATGCTCGGCGAGCTTTCCGGGGCGCTCGCCCACGAGCTCAACCAGCCGCTCACCGCCATTCTGAGCAACGCGCAGGCCGCCCAGCACTACCTCGAGAAGGGCCGCATCGACCCCAAGGAGCTGGGCGAGATACTCGGCGACATCGTCGCCCAGGACCGGCGCGCCGGAGAAGTCATCCACCGGCTGCGCGCTCTGTTCAAAAAAGGCGAAAGGCAATTCCAGATGCTGGACGCCAACGAGCTCGTGCGCGAAGTGCTGGAGCTGGCGCACAGCGACCTGATTACGCGCAACATCGAGGTCGTCACGCAACCGTCCCCGCAGCTCCCCGCCATTCTCGGCGATCGGGTCGAATTGCAGCAGGTGCTGCTCAACCTCATCGTCAACGCCTGCGAGGCGATGAGCGCAGACGATCCGAAGGAACACGGCTTGACGATCAGGACCGAGTCCACCGCCGACGACGGCGTGCAGTTGTCCGTCATCGACCGCGGTCATGGGATCCCGGCAGACACGCAGGAAAAACTCTTCGAGCCTTTCTTCACCACCAAGCCGCAGGGCCTTGGTCTGGGATTGTCGATCTCGCGCTCGATCATCGCGGCGCATCGCGGACGCCTTTGGGGCACCAATAATCCCGACCGCGGCGCGACCTTTCATATCGTTCTGCCCGTTCACGCGGGAGGACCCTCCTGAGCTCTCCCGCGTTCACCGTGTTCGTCGTCGACGACGATCCGGCCGTTCTCAAAGCGCTGACGCGCCTGCTGCAGTCGCAGGCATACGGCGTCCAGGCCTTTTCTTCGCCGCAGGATTTTCTGGAACGGCACGATCCCGCGACTCCCGGTTGCCTCGTGCTCGACGTCACCCTGCCGGTGATCAGCGGACTCGAATTGCAACAGAAACTCGCGGCATCCGGCGCCGAGCGCGCCATCGTCTTCATCACCGGCCAAGGCGACATTCCGACCAGCGTGCGGGCGATGAAAGCGGGCGCCGTGGACTTCATCACCAAGCCTTTCGGCGACGAGCAGCTGTTCGCCGCAATCCGCGCCGCGATCGAAAAGGACCGGGCCATGCGGCAGGCGCGCGCGGAGCGGTGCTCCATCGAACGGCGGCTGGCGACGCTCACCTCGCGCGAGCGCGAGGTCCTCGAGCGCGTCGTCGCCGGACAGCTCAACAAGGTTATCGCCGCCGATCTCGGCACTGTGGAAAAGACGATCAAAGTCCACCGCGGCCGGGTGATGCAGAAGATGGGCGCGGTATCGCTCGCCGAATTGGTTCGCATCGCCGATCGGGCCGGGATCAAGCCGGCCGCGGAGCACTCCGCCAGCGGCTGATTCTCCACCGCCCACCCCGACCCGCCCCGCGGCGGCCGGGGCATACCGGCCCGCATTGCCGGGCCGAAATTGGACCATGGTCCAATTTCGCGCGCCGCGACCAACGGGTCCAATAGCGGCAATGGATCTTCCTTCGCGGATCATTCTCGCCGTCGCCGTTAACGCGGCAGGCCTTGCTCGCGCCGCGATCATCGCGGCGCTGACTTGCTCGCTTTCGCCGAATGCCGCCGCCCAGGAGTTCAGCGCGCTGGCCGGGGCCATGAGGAGCAACGACCCCACCGGGACCTCGTACGCGTGGCTGTTCTCCTACTCGACGGACATCAGCGAGCACTTTGCCGCGAGCTTCACCTGGCAGAACGAGGGGCACATCCCAGACCACCACCGCGACGGCCACTCGGTGCAGCTCTGGGCCCAGACCAGGCTTTTCAGCCCGCAGTTCAAGCTTAGCGCGGGCGTAGGACCTTACCGCTACTACGACACCACCTCGGCGAATTCCGGCGGAAGCTATGACGACGATCACGGCTGGGGGGTGCTCTATAGCGTTATGGCCAACTGGTACTCCTCTTCCAGCCCTTGGTTCTATCAGCTGCGCTTGAACCACGTCGAGACACGCAGCGTGGACACGAGCGAGGTCCTCTTCGGCATGGGGTACCGCCTCAAGCAGGACGGCGAGTCGATCTACAGCGGTTCCGCCGCCGCGGGCGCGGCCAAGCGCGACGAGGTGACGGTGTTCCTCGGCCAGACCATCGTCAATAGTTTCGAGTCCGAGACCTCGACCGCGCGCAGCCTCGAATACCGCCATGCCTTCGGGCCCGTGTTCAAGGGCTCGGTGGCCTGGATGAACGAAGGTGACGCGCGGCTGATCCGGCGCAACGGCATCGTGACGCAGGCGTGGCTCGAGCCGAGCTTCTCCGGGGACCTGTTTACGCTGGGAATCGGACTGGGCCTCTACATCGCTGTGGACAGCTATCACGAGAACGATCACGGCGCCTTTGCCTCGGGCATCCTCACCATGACGACGACCTACCGTTTCGGCCCCAACTGGATAGGGCGTTTCTCCTGGAACCGCATCATGACGAACTACGACCGGGACACCGACATCCTGTTGTTCGGCGCGGGTTACCGGTTCTGATCGGACCCTGTGCACCGCGCCTGGATGCGGCATCCGGTGCTCGCGGCGTATGAATTCGAGCCTGCGCGCTAGGGCAGATGCTATATTTGCATCTAGTCAGGGGAGTCATTTGAAACAGGAGATGGAAATGAACGGAAGGAGATTGCACGCTGCAAGCGCCGCGCTCGCCGCGGCCCTCATGGCCGGCTGCGTCAGCCAGGGCACTTACGACAAGCTGGAGGCGGACAAGAACCAGGAGATCACAGCACTGCAAAAGCAGCGCAGCGGGCTTCAGGAGCAGATTCAGGGCCTTCAGTCGCAGCAGGCGGACTTGCGCAGGCAGGTCGACGCGCTCGAGCAGCAGAAGACGCAATTGCTGACCGCCAGCAAGCAGAACCAGTCGCAATACGACGCCCTGGTGCGCAGCCTCACCGAGGAGGTCAAGAAAGGCGAGCTTCAGGTGCGGCAGTACAAGGACATGCTGACGGTCGACGTCGCCGAGCAGCTGTTCTTCGATTCCGGCAGGGCAAACCTCAAGGACACCGGCCGGGCGGTCCTGAAAAAAGTCGGCGAGGCGCTGAAAGGGTACGAGGACAAGGTGATCCGTATCGTCGGCCACACCGACAACGTGCCGATCAGCAAGGCGGCGCAGAAGGTCTTTCCCTCCAACTGGGAGCTCTCGGTCGCGCGCGCGACGACCGTCGTGCGCTATTTGCAGGAAGTGGGCATTCCCCCTGAGCGAATGGTCGCCTCGGGCCGCGCCGAGTACCAGCCGATCGCCGAGAACGACACTCCGGACGGACGGAAGAAGAACCGCCGCATCGAGATCACGCTGATCGACAAGAACCTGGTGCAGGAGGCCGGCCCCGGGAAAAAGTGAGCCGGGCGATGTCGCCGCGCGAGGCCGTTGCGGCCTTCGCGGCGCCGGCTCACCACTCGCGGTACACGATGCCAAAGCCGATCGTGGTTTGCCGGAAATTGTAGTCGATCAGGCTCTCGCCGTAGCCCGAAGTCATCTGGATGTAGCCCCGCGCCGGGCCGAAGAGCGCCGGCGTGGTCAAGTCCAGTTGCAGGAAACCGCGGCTCGGATTGACTCTCAGGGTGTGGCGGGCGAGCAGCGAAACGGCGTACTCCCCGCCCAGGTCCCAGCGGACGAGGGCGTCGCCCCGCCCCACGTAATCCTTGATGTCCGGGTTGTCGTCGCGCTCGGGACTTTCCTGAATGCGCGCCCAGACGCGCGCGAGCACGGAAACCCGGTACCACTCCCAGCCGCCTTGCGCGTAGACGCGGTTCCAGCTGCGCGACGCAGGCAGCGCGCGGCCGTTCGACTGGTGCAGCAATCCGATGTTAAGCAGCTTCCATCCGTCTCCCTCGTTCGCGGTGCCGAGGGTCAGGATCAGCTCCGGCTCGTAATCCGTCTCGCGGAAAGGCCGCGAGATGCTCGGCGTATACAGCTGCCAGTGGGATTGCTGCGTATAGGCGAACCAGAGACGGCCGCTCGCGAGGCCTAGGAACTCGCCGCCGAAATCGTGAGAAATCACCTCCGATTTGAAGCTCAACTGAAACTTTACTTCGTTCGCGTTCAGGTCGAGCGGAGTCGTGACGCTGTGGCCGGGCGCGGGACTGGACGGAGCCTGGTTGACGTTGTTCGTCCAGCGGTCCAGCAGAACGTAGACCGGGCGGTGCGTCTGCAGCTGGTCGAAGCCGATGCGCTCCCGGCCTGCGCCGAGCTTCCACAGGTTCGAGAGGTAGCTGCCGGGACCGCGCTTATCCGGCGCCAGCGAGTCGAAGCAATCGAGACGTGCATCCCGGTCGGGGATGTCGCGGCACTTTTCGAGCGCATTGTCCGCCCCGAACGCCGGCGCGAGCACGACCGACATCGCAGCCAAAACGAAAGCGCAAGCGGTCCTATCCGACACGACGAGGACTTCTTCTAGCCGCCCAGCGGCTTTTGCTCCGCGGCGAGCGCGTAATACTCCCAGGCCCGCTCCACCACCCTCGGGCTGATCTGATCGCTCACGCTCCCCGCCTCCTCGCGGCTGTAGGCGCGGAGGCGCGCGGCGTCCCCGCCTGCGGCGGCGAGCATGCGCAGCTGCATCGCGGCGCTCTCCTCCAGCATGCACGCGGCGACGGTGGCCGCGCGCACGTCGGGGAGCGCGGTGGTGATGCCGTGGCCGCGCATCATGACGGCGAAGCCCGAGCCCAGCTTGCGCGCGAGCAGGTCTCCTAGTTCTCTCGTGCGGATAAGGCCGATGCGCTCGTACTCCGGCACGCCTGCGTGGAACGCCCCGCCCTGGTTATGCACGACGCGATGCGGCTGCCCGATCTGCGTGAGGCAGACGCAGGCCGGAGGATGCGCGTGCACGATGCCGCCCACCTCGGGTCGGGCGGCGTAGATGCGCGCGTGGATCCAGAGCTCGCTGTTCGGCGTCCCCCTGCCCGAGAGAATCTTGCCTTCGGTGTCCAGAACCAAGAGCGTGCTCGCGCTGGCGAGCCCCGGGCTGCGCCGCGTCGGCATGAAGAAAGTGTCGGTGCCCGGGATGCGGGCACTCGCGTGCCCGAAGGCGTTGGAGAGGCCGAAACGCTCGACGATGCGGTTGGCGAGCGCCACGTCGCGCTTGAGCGTGGGTTCGGCGCCGCGACGGCTCTTCGCGCTACTCATGCCTCGCCTCGCTTCGCAGGGCGAGCAGGGCTTCGGCGAGGAGCGCCGCGCTGTTTTCGCGTCCGGTGAGCTCGTAGATCGAAGCCCCGGGGGCGAGAGCGCGCTCGAGCCATTGCACTGCGCGGACTTTTCGGAAAATCCCGGCGCTGCGGTAAACCTCCGCGGTCGCGAGTATCGTCCAGGGGAGCTCGTAGTAGCGCGTCTCGTCGGGGAAGGACCGGTTGCCGACCTGCACCGCCTTCGCGGAGGCTTCGCCGCGCAGCGCAGCGGGTGCTTGCGCGGGAAGCTCGCGCAGCCAGTCGCGGTCGAGCGAGCCGAGCCACCAGGCGCCCACGCGATGCAGCGCGAAAAGCGCAAAACCCGAGACGCCCAGGAAGTCTTCCTGCGCCTCGGGCCACGCCGGATAGTCCACCCAGCGCGCCCGGCCGGCGACGGCGCGGCTCTTCAGCCAGTCCGCTCCGCGCCCTACCGCGGCGGCGAGTCGCTTCCTCAGCCCGCGGTCGGGTTGCAGCGCCGCTTGCCCGTGCAGGGCGAGTATGGCGGCGGCAGTCCCGTAGCTCGAGGTGAACTTTTCCTCCTGGACGCCCCCGAACAGGGGCCAACCCCCGTCGCTGCCCTGGGCGGAGAGGAGAAACTCGAGCTCGCTCTTGTGGGCCGGGATCCCGTACTGCGCGAAAGTCCACAACACCCACGATGTGACGCCGAGGTGATTCGGATGCTTGCCCTGGGGAAAGCGGCGCCAGCAAGCGCATTCGGGTCCGGCCATGGAGCGGAAATACTGCTCGACCAGCTTGACGTCGATCCGGCTCGCGTAGTCCGGATCGTTTTCCCTGAGCGCGACGAGGATCTGGGCGGAGGCCCAGGTCTCGCCGGCGAGCTTTCTTTTCCTGTCCAGGCGACCGTCGAGCGCCGCGGCAAGCTGCTTCGCCTTTTCGCGGACGGCCCGGCGCGTTTCGTCCGGAAGCGGAACGACCTGGTTCGAAGTGAATATCACACGGCCATAACGGCCGGCCACTTCCGGAAAAATCGCCGCGAAACCGATCCCGAGCACGAGGACGGCAACGAGCGCAGCTACACTGAGCTTGCGCCTGTCGCTTTGACAAACCCAGGCTTCGACGGCTTCGAGTCGCTTCGCCGTGCGCGGGCTGACCTTGCCAACCTGAACGATCCCCCGATGCAGCCAGCTCCCGACGGCATCGACCGCTTTTACGGCGTACTGGTGCAGCTTGCTCGCGTAGGGGTGCAGCTTGTCGACGCAAGGACGCAACTTATCGACGTAAGGACGCAACTTGTCGACGTAGGGACGCAGCTTGTTGACATCGAGACGCAGCTTGTCGACGTAGGGACGCAGTCTGGCGGCGTAGGACCCCATCGCCTGCGCGTAGGCGCGGAGCTTCTTCGCGGGTGGGGTCGCTTTGCCGGTCTGCATGCCCTCAGACACCGATGAGGAGCTTGCCGACCGTGCCGCCGCTTTCCTGCGCTGCGTGTGCCTTCGCCGTTTCATCGAGCTTGAAGATGCGTGCAATGTGCGGACGGTAGCGCCCCGCATCGAGCGCGGCGTTCAGGTCGCGCGCCGCCAACTGATGCGCCTCGCGGGGCATCACGTAGACGAGAATGAAATGCACGCTTATCCCCTGCCGCATGATAGCCGTGAACGGGATTCGCGGAGCGCTTTCGGGCGGACCGGAGGAGTAGGTGGAGATCACGCCGTTGGCTTTGAGCACCGCGCGGTTGAGCTCGAGGTTCGCCTCGAATGCGACTTCCACCACGCGATCCACGCCCTGCCCTCGCGTGAACGCCTTGATTCTGGCGGCGGCGTCCTCTGTTTTCCGGTTGACGACGAGATCGGCGCCCGCCTCGCGCGCGATCTTCTCCTGCTCGGGACGGCTCACGCTGGTGGCGACGCGCGCTCCGCCCCATTTCGCGAGCTGGATCGCAGCATGGCCGACCGCGCCGGCGCCGCCCGCGACGAGCACGGTCTGTCCCTGGATTCCGCCGTCCTGGAAAAGACAGCGGTGCGCGGTCATCCCCGCGATGCCGAGGCAGGCCCCGGTTTCGAAGCTGGCGCCCTCGGGAAGCATCACCGCATTCTCCGAAGGGATCGCGACGCATTCGGCCGCGGTTCCGAATGCGCGGCCGCGCTGCGCCTCGTAGACCCAGACGCGCTCGCCGAGCCTCGATTGCGCCACGCCCGGCCCGACCGCGTCGACGACGCCGGCCCCGTCCTGATGCGGAATCACGCGCGGAAACGGCATTTCCATGTTGCCGTCCCAGCCGCCGCGCAATTTCGTGTCGGTCGGATTGATTCCGGAAAAACGCAGATTGACGCGCACCTCGCCCGGCCCGGGCTGCGGATCGGGCAGCTCGCCCAGCACGATGACTTTCGGCGCGGGGCCTTTGCGCTCGTAGTACGCCGCCCTCAAGAGGTCTCCTTCTTCGCGTCCGGGCGTTTGTGACGGAACCCGCGCTCGAAATGCCCGCGGCCTTCGAGATCGCCCTGCTCGAAGATCCAGGTGTAGCCGCCCTTCGGATTGGAGAGGATCTCCCAGGCGTTGTCGTCGGCGTCCCAGAAAAGGAAGCTGTAGGTTCCGTGGCGCGCCGAAGGCTTGTCGATGTCGTGCAGCCCCCACTTCTCCGCGTGCGAGTGGCACGCACGCCAGGCCTCGTCCACCTCGGCGTCGGTGTCGACGTCCAGGCCGTTGTGATAGACGCGCGGCATGCGCTCTTTTTTCTTCGTATGCACGACGGCATACACGTGGTTGCCGCCGAGGCGGATCATGAGGGACACGGGGCTGGTGCGCACCACTTCCAGACCGAGGAACTCCTCGTAGAAACGGCGCGTCGCCTCGAGATCTTTCGAGCCGAGCGTGCCATGCGAGATGAATTTCGTCTTGAGCACGGAACGAGCCATGGCGCTACTCCAGCTTGATTCCCGATTCCTTGATGACCTGCCCCCAGATCCTGTAGTCGGCGCGCACGCGCTCGGCAAATGCCGGAGCCGGACCGCCGAGCGGCTCGGCGCCGACCTCGAGGAGCCGCTGCCTCGCCTTCGGGTCCTCGATCACCGCCTGGAGCTTCTCGTTCAGCAGGCGCACGATTTCGAGGCCGGTGCCTTTCGGCGCGAAGATGCCGAACCACGCGCTCATCTCCCAGCCCGGGAGTCCCGCCTCCGCGGAGGTCGGCACCTCGGGCAGTCCGGCCAGGCGCCGCTTCGATCCGGCTGCGAGCGCGCGCAGCGCGCCGCTCTTGAGATACGGCCGCGCCGAGCCGTAGCTCATCGACATGATCTGCAGGCGGCCCGCGATCAGATCAGGGAGCGCAGGCCCCACGCCCTTGTAGGGCACGTGCACGAGCTGCAGGCCCGCGAGGCGCGCGAATTGATCGGCGGCGAGGTGCGGCGGGCTGCCGGTCCCCGCCGAGCCGTAGTAGACCTTGCCCGGGTTCGCCCTCGCGTACGCGATGAACTCCGCGAGATCCCTGGCCGCGATCGAATTCGGGACGACCAGGATGTGCGGCGCCTCGGCGAAGTTGAACACCGGAACGAGATCGACCAGCGGATCGAAGACGAGCGAGTGCTCGAGGAAAGGCTTGATGACGAGATTTCCTCCCGCGCAGATCATCAGCGTGTGTCCGTCTGCCGGCGACTTCACCACGTATTCGATCGCGACGTTGCCCGATGCCCCCGCCTTGTTCTCGACCACGACCTGCCGGCCGAGCTGCTGCGCGAGGCCCTCGGCGGCGAGGCGTCCGAGAATATCGGTGAGCCCGCCCGGCGAAGTATCGACGACCATCCGGATCGCGCGGCTCGGATAGGCGTTCTGTGCGGCGGAAGCCGCGGCGCCTGCGCCCAGAGCGAGGCCGAGAATGCACGCGGCTGCGATCCGGCGGGAATTGCGCCTCGGGTAGCGCATCGTTTTCCTAATCGATCCGGATGTTCGCTCTTTTCACGATGGCCGCGTAGCGCTCGTGCTCGCGCTTCAAGAGCGCGCCGAGATCCTCGGGCGAACTCGACACCGGATCCATTCCGAGCGCGGCGTAGCGCTCGCGCAGGTCGCCCGACTGCACCGCCTTGCGCACCTCGGCCGCGAGACGCGCGCGCGTCTCCGCAGGTGTGCCGGCCGGAGCGAGATACCCGATCCAGGCGACCACTTCGAAACCGGGCAGCTCGGCGGATTCGTGGACCGGTGCGACTTCCGGCAGCGCATCGTTGCGCCGGGCGCTCGAGATGCCGTACGCCTTGAGGCGCCCGGATTTCACGTGACCGGCCGTCGCTGCGAGCGTCTCGAAAGCGTAGGTCACGTTGCCGTTCATGAGGTCGGTGATCGCCGGGACGCTGCCCTTGTAGGGCACGTGCCGCGCGTGTATGCCGGCCATCGAGTTGAAGAGCTCGGCCACCAGATGCCCGGTCGCCCCGGTTCCCGATGACGCAAACGTGTACTGGTCCGGATTCGCGCGCGCGCTCGCGATGAATTCGCGGATACCCGCCGGGGGAAACGCGGGGTTCGCGACGAGCACATAGGGAACGGTCGCGATAAGGCTCACGGGCGCGAACGCCTGCTCCGGATCGTAGGGGACCTTCTGGACGATCGGGTTGATCGAGATCGGGCCGGAGGAGCCCGCAAGGAGCGTATAGCCGTCGGGCGCGGATTTCGCGACCGCGTCGGAGCCGATCACCCCGCCCGCGCCGGGCCGGTTGTCGACCACCAGGGGCTGCCCGAGCGATTCCGAGAGCTTCTGCGCGACCAGCCGCGCGGAGAGATCGGTGGCCTGTCCCGGCGGCCACGGCACGACGAGCCGGATCGGCCTGCTCGGGTAGCCGCTTTGCGCAGACGCGGACGCGGCGCACAGACAGAAAAGGATTCCGGCGGCGATGCTGCGCGTTCGCACGGCGCAAAACACGTTCATTCTGCTCCTCGAATGCCGATCGCAAGTCTACGCCATTGCCGGCGCCCGGGTCACCGCCCCGATCGCGGGGTCGCCGATCGCGCTAGTGCTCCGCGCGCACCGTAACTTCCATCTCGCCGATCCCTTCGATGCCGCCTCTCAGATGATCGCCGTCTGCGAGCTTCGAGACGCCGGCCGGCGTCCCGGTCGTGATCAGGACCCCGGGCTTGAGCGTCATCACGTCCGAGAGGAAGCGAATGTGCTCGCGCAGGCTGCAGATCATGTCGCCGGTGTGCGCGCTCATTGCGAGCTTGCCGTTCTGCTCGACGCGGATCGCGAGGTTCTGCGGATCGTCGATCTCGTCGCGCGTCACGATCCACGGCCCGAGGCCGGTGAAGGTGTCGAAGCCTTTGCGGATGTTGCGCGTGTTCTGCCTGCCGCGCCCCCAGGGATCGCGCTGGCTGAAATCCCAGCAAATCGTGTAGCCGAACACGCGGTCGAGCGCCTGCTCTTCGCTGACGTGGCGTGCCGTCTTTCCGATCACCGCGCACAGCTCGCATTCGAAATCGACGTCCCGGGATACTCTGGGAAGGATCACGGTGCCTCCCGGGCCGATGATCGAGGACGCGGGCTTGAGAAAAAACTCCGCCATCAGCTCGTCCTTGGAGAGGCTCGAGCGGTCGGACGAGCCCATTTTCTCGCGCATCTCCGCCTGGTGCGCCTTGTAGTTCGCGGCCGCGGCCCAGATCGCGGGCGGATCGAGGAGCGGCGCGAGCAGTTTCACCTGCGCGAGCGCCAGGGACGAGCCCGTCTGCGTGGCGAAACGCGCCAACTTCATCGCCGCGGGCTCGTTCGCGAGCCGCTCGACCACCTCGAGCATGCTGTGGCCGGGCTTCAGATGGCCCGCTTTCATGAGCGCGTCGCCTATCGGATACAGCTTTTCCCCGACCACGGCCCCCGCGAGCCCCTCGTTGTAATGGCAGATTTTCATCGCCTTCTCCTGTCGATTCCGAGGCAGGCTCAGTCGAGCTTCACGCCCGAGGCCCTGACGACCCGCTCCCAGGCTCGAGTGTCCGAGCGCACCAGCTCGGCAAACGCCTCGACCGAGCCGCCGATGGGCACGATGCCCGATTCGAGCAGGCGTTGCCTTGCCTTCGAATCGTCGATCACCGCCTGCATTTTCGAATTGACGAGCCTCACGATCGCGGGGCTCGTGCCCTTGGGAGCGAAAATACCGAACCAGGTGGTCATCTCGTAGCCGGGCAGGCCGGCCTCGGCCGAGGTCGGCACCTGGGGCAAGGCGGCAAGACGCGTCTTGGAGGCCGCCGCAAGCGCCTTGAGCGCGCCGCTCTTCAGGTGCGCCTGCACGGGCGAGAGGCCCACCGAGAGCATCTGCACGCGGCCCGAGACGAGATCGGCGAGCGCCGGCCCCGTGCCTTTGTAGGGGACGTGCACGAGCTGCACCCCCGCGAGCCGCGCGAAATGATCGGCGGCCAGGTGCGTGGTGCTCCCCGGGCCCGCCGACGCGTAGTTCATCTTTCCCGGATTCGCCTTGGCGAGCGCGATGAATTCCCGCAGGTCGCTCACCGGAAGCGTCCCGGGCACGACCAGGAGCTGCGGCGCGTGCGCGATGTTGAATACCGGCACGATGTCGCGGAGAGGATCGAACGGCAGGGAGCCGTACAGGAAAGGACTGATGACGACGTTCCCGCCAGCCACGAGCAGCAGCGTGTAGCCGTCGGGCGCGGATTTCGCCACGTGCTCGATCGCGAGATTGCCGGTCGCGCCGGCCTTGTTCTCGACCACGACCTGAGCTCCGAGCTGGGCCGCCAGGCCTTCGGCCGACATGCGCGCGAGGTAATCGGTGATGCCGCCGGGAGCGGTGCCCGCCACCAGGCGAATCGTCCTCGCGGGATATCCGGGGGACTGCGCGAGGGCTGCGCCGAGAACGAGCGCGCCGACAAGGAGCGCGCTGAAGCGGATTGAGCCGATCGGATTATCTTTCATGGGTGCCACGAAGGAGAACGGTTTTCCGGCAACGGTAGCACAGGTTTTCGTGCCGGGGACGCTTCATGATCCTTCCCGTTGAACTTCCCGGACGGCGGGAGTAGCATGGTTCGAACAACTCCAAGCGTGACAAGGGAGACTTGCCGATCACTTGATGCGAAAGGAGTCCTCATGTGTTACGAATTCGACGAGATGTACTGGAAAGCGCGCCAGGCCGAGGAAGCCCGCAGGAAGAAGACGGCCGACGACAGCAAGAAAGACAAGCCCTCCGCGCCCGCGAAGCCTGCCGCCCCCGAAGTGAAGCCTAGGGAACCCGTTCCAGCCTAAATTCGCGCAGGTTTCTCCGGCAAAACCCCGGCCCCGACAGGCCGGGGTTCGCGCGCTAGCTCAGGGTCCCGCGCGTGCCGCTTTCCCGGATGAAGCGGATGAGTTCCTCCTCCACGAGCGGCGGCCGGCACAGATAGCCCTGGAATTCGTCGCAGCCCTCCTGGCGCAGCACGTCGAGCTGCTCGCGCAGCTCGACGCCCTCGGCGATCACATTCATCTCCAGGCTATGGGCCATCGCGATGACCGCGCGCGTGATGGCGACGTCGTCCTTGGAATGCGGCAGGTCGCGCACGAAGCTCCTGTCCACCTTGAGGTTGTTGATCGGAAAGAGCTTGAGGTAGCCGAGCGACGAATAGCCCGTGCCGAAGTCGTCGATGGTGAGGTGCACGCCCATCGCGCGCAGATTGCGCATGAGTTTCACCGCCACGTCCGGATCCCGCATCACCATGCTTTCGGTGATTTCGAGCTCGAGGATGCCGGCTTCAGTCCCGGTGGACTTGAGGATCTCCGCGAGCTGCGGCACGAGCTGCTCCTCGCGGAACTGGAGTGCCGAGAGGTTGACCGCGACCGGCATCCGCGGAAGTCCGGCTTCCTTCCAGGCTTTGGCGCGCGTGCAGACCTCGCGCAACGTCCACAGGCCGATCGGAACGATCAGTCCCGTTTCCTCGGCGAGGTGGATGAATTTCTCCGGAAGGAGCAGGCCTTTCTCGGGATGCTGCCAGCGCAGCAGCGCTTCGACCCCCGTGATCGCGCCGCTCGTCATGTCGATCTTGGGCTGGTAGTACACTCGGAACTCGCCCCGCTCCAGGCCGTGCCGCAGGCCGGCCTCCAGCGCGAGCTTCTCCGGCGTGTGCGATTGCAGCTCGGCGGAGTAGAAGCAGAATCCGTTGCGGCCCCGGTCCTTGGCGCGGTACATGGCGATGTCCGCTCCTGACAGCAGCGTCTTCGGGTCACGGCCGTCGGCCGGATAGGCGCAGATCCCGATGCTCAGCGTGACGTTGAGCTCCTGCCCGTCGATCTTGCGGAGCTCCGACACGGCCGCGAGCAGCTTGCGCGCGATCTCGGTCAGCGCGGCCGGGTCGCCCTGCTCCTCGACCAGCAGCACGAACTCGTCTCCGCCGAGGCGCGCGATGATGTCGCCCTCGCGCACGCAACTTGAGAGGCGCTTCGCAGCTTCCTGCAGCACCCGGTCGCCGAACTGGTGGCCGAGCGTGTCGTTGATATTCTTGAAGCGGTCCAGGTCCATGAAGAAGAGCCCGACCGGCCTCGCGTGACGCTCCGCCCTGGCGAGCGCTCGCTGGAGCTCCTCGTTGAACAATACCCGGTTGGGCAGGCCCGTGAGATGGTCGTGCGTCGCGATCTGACGCACGTTGCCGAGAGCCGAGCGGAGCTCTTCGTTGCTCGCGCCCAGGCGCTGGCGCAGACCGCTGATTCTGCCGCCGATGACCGCGAACAGCGGCAGCACGGCGGCGAGCCCCGCCCACTGGAACCATTCGTGATAGACGTTCACCGTCTCCGGCTTGAAAAACATGAGCAGATTGATCACCGCCGCGTAGCCGGCGAGGATCTGCAGCGCGGCCTTGACGAACTCGCGGGTGGTGAAGTGGAACACGCCGAAAGTCAGCGCGACCAGGCTCAGGTTGAGCACGACGGCGCGCCCCTGGTCGAAGCTGTAGACGGCGTACATCACCACGACGTTGCCGACAAAGACCTGCAGCCAGGTCAGGTTCGGGTCGCTGAATTTCCGGTTGAGGCCGGTGCGAAACACCGCGTAGAGGACGACGTTCACCACGACCATCATGGCGACGAGGATCCAAGCCGGCTCCCGCGCGATCAGGTTGAATTTACTGGCGAGCCAGACCAGGGGAACGCAGGCCGCGTAGGCGGCCGAAGCGAGCACGAAGCGGCGTAGCCGCGCCGCCTGCTCGGGGTCCCCTCCCGCCATAGACAAGTACTTCATCACGGTCGATTCATCGAGTCGTATCCCCGGCCTGACTTGAGCGGAGCGAGGGCCCGGATCGCGGGAGAATGCTTGTCCCACCGGCGCCGGAACCGCCTTCGCTGACTCCACCGGGTAGCCCGAATATCGCGTGTCCCTGTGTCCGAAAGGGGGCATGGTCTCCCTGGTATCCCGAAGCCCGCGCTGCTGAGCGGTTCGCACGATTCTAACGTACAGCGGGAAAGGAGAGCCAATCGCGTTTGACTGCCGCGCCACGATGCGGCACATTCCGCCCATGCGACTGGGCTACTTCACGATGCCGCTGCATCCGCCGCACCGCGATCCGGCGCAGACGCTGCAGGAGGACCGCGAGGCGATCGTTCTCGCGGACAGGCTTGGATTCCACGACGCCTTCGTCGGTGAGCACCTCACCGACCGCTGCGAGAACGTCACCAACAGCTTCATTTTCCTCGCGACGCTGATCGGCGAGACCAAGACGATCAAGCTCGCGACCGGGACCTCCAACCTCTCGCAATCGCACCCGGTGGTGATCGCCGCTCAGGCGGCGATGTTCGACCACCTCGCGAAGGGGCGCTTCATATTCGGCGTCAGCCCGGGAGCGCTCTCCTCGGACGCCGAGGCGCTCGGCATCCTCGCCGAGGACCGCAACCGCATGTTCGCCGAGGCGATCGACGTGATCCTCGCGATCTGGGAGCGCGATGCGCCCTATGGAATCGACCTGCCCGGAAACCGCTACAGGGTGACGACCGAGAAGACCTTTGTGCCCGAGATCGGGCGTGGAATCATGTACAGGCCCTACCAGAAGCCGCGTCCGGAGATCGTCGGCACGGTGGTGGCGCCCCGTTCCAAGGGCGTGATCGCCATGGGCGAGCGCGATTTTCATCCGCTGTCGGCGAATTTTCTTCTTCCGCACTGGCTGCCCAGCCACTGGGAGAACTACGCCGAAGGCAAGCGCCGCGCCGGAAAGACACCCGATCCCGCGGAGTGGCGCATTGCGCGCACGATTTTCGTCTCCGACGACGACCGGGTCGCCGAGCGCTACGCGCGCGAGGATCCTGCCAGCCCCTACCGCTTCTACTGGACACAGCTGCGCGAGAAGATGCTGCGCGCCGGGCGTCAGGTCATTTTCAAGCTGCGCGAGAATGAGGACGACGGTGCGGTGACGCTCGAGCGGCTGCTGGCGGAGCTCGTTCTCTGCGGGACGGTCGACAAGGTCGTGGACCAGCTGCTCGCGCTGCGCGAGCGCTCGGGCGACTTCGGGGAGATCGTCTATGCCGGGATGGACTGGGTGGATCCCCAGCTCGCGCGCCGCTCGATGGAGCTGATGGCGAGCGAGGTGATGCCGCGGGTCAACAAGGCGGTCGGCGGCGCGGCGAAGGAACCGCCGCGCGAGGCGGTGCGAATCTGAGCGATCCCGTTCAGGAACAATTCTTGCGTCTAACGTCCCCGGGGAAATCCCCGAATCGGGACCCGATGGCGCACCATGACACTGCAGATGGAAGACGAAAGCACGATACAGAAGAACATCGCCGACAAGCTGATTGCGGCGTTGAAGACGGGCGGTTTCGTGCTCTACGCCCAGAAGATCCTGGCCCTTGCCGGAGACGCGCCGCCGTTCCAGGAGATCCTCGTCCGCTTCAAGGAGGAAGAGGAGAAGCTGCTTCCGCCGGGAACCTTCTTTCCCATGCTGCAGGAGTACCGGCTGCTGCCCTACGTCGATCGCTGGGTCGTGAGCCGCCTAGCGAGCTGGGTACAGGAATCCCGCGCCCGGACGACGCCCGGCGCGCCGGTGCCTGCAAACGGCGTCAACCTTTCGGAGGACACGCTGCGCGAGCCCAAATTCGCGGACTTCGTCATCAAGAACATCGAGAGCGCGAAGCTTCCCGAAGGGTTCTTCACTTTCGAGCTTGGCTGGGACACGGCCCTGCTGCACGCCGAGCAGCTTAAGAATATCCAGGCGCAGCTCGGTCCGCAGGGCTGCCGCTTCACTTTCGCCGGCTTCGACGGCAGCGAGGGCTCATTCAGCTTCCTCAAGGTGCTCAAGCCCGATTTCGTGAAGCTCACCTACGGCACCGTGAAGGACGTCGGGCGTGGCCTCGCGGCTTCCGAGAAGGTCGAAGCCATCAATCAGAAGTGTCACGCCATGGGGATCAAGACCATCGCGGAATTCGTCGAGAGCCATGAAGTGCTCGACCAGCTGCGCCTGATCGAGGTGGATTTCGCCCAGGGGCTCATCATCGGCGGGCCGCAAGAGCTCGCCTAGCTTCCTGGGACCCGCTTTTCAGCGTATGGCCGCAGGGGCGACGCTCGAACCCGATGCGCCGTAGATCTTGAGCGGCTGCATGGTGAACGCGAACTCGTACACGCGTTTCGCCGCCAGCTCGTCGAGCTTCAGGTTCTCCAGGATGTGGATGCCGTTCACCACCAGGAAGATCTGGTGCACGGGCAGGCTCAGGTCCTTGTCGGGGTTGGGCGCTACTTCCACCGGCCAGTTGTCGGAGCCGACGAGCAGCGGATCCTGCTTCGCGAGCCATTCGGCCGCCGCGACCCCCACGCCCGGGGTCGATTTCACGAAACGCGCGTTGTCCTTCCCGTAGAGCTTGCCCCAGCCGGTGTGGATGATGACCGCATCGCCCGGCAGGAGCTTCAGCTTCTGCCGCTCAAGCGCCTGCTGCAGGTCGGCCGGCGTGATCTCGTAGGTGTCGCCGAGCATCTCGACGCCTTTGAGCGCCGCGACGTCGAGCATCACTCCCCGCGCGAAGAACGTCGGCGCGTTCTGCACGCCGAGCTTGGTGAAGCCTGAGCGCGTCCCCGCCTCGCTCACCTTGAAACAGTTGTAGAGCGAATCGCCGTGCGTCTGGTGCGCGAAACCGTCGAACTGCGTGCCGACCTGGCCGATCTCGGAAGTCACCACCTCCTCGTTGCTGCCGCGCGTATTCCTTCCGGGGTTCATGAAGGTTCGCTTGGTGTGCAGATTGAAGATACGCGTACCGAAGAACGCCATACCCGGCCCCAGCACGTGCCCGAGCTCGATCACCTCGCCGGTCCTGATGAGCCGCGCACCGCGCAGCACGACCTCGGGATTCTTCATGTGATTGCCCGAGCCGCGCTCGTCGCCCGCGCCCCATTTCGACGGGCAGCGCTGGCTTTCTGCGGGTACGTTCCATTGCGCAAATGCGAGCGCGGGAGCGGCAAGGAGGGCGATTGCGATGGCGGCGTGTTTCATGTCAGTCCCCTTAGTTGAGAATTTCGTACAAACGTTCGTCGTAGAGCGCGCCGGCCATCCCGGCGAGCTTGTCGCGGAACTCGCGCTGATGCGCGGACATGCCGTTCGCGTCGAAGGCCTCGCGCGAGCGCCAGATCTCGAACACGGTGAAGTGGTTCGGGCGGTTGGTCTGCTGCACGATCTCGAAGCGCACGTTGCCGGCCGCGGCGCGGCTTGCCTCCCCCAGGACCTTGAGCGCGACGATGGCGTTGTCTTTCTGCGGCGGGATCACGTCGACATGGGTCACGCCGTAGACCGAGCCGGGGGCAACTTCCATCGGACCGACGGAGAGCGCGTTGTGGAAGCGGTCGTCGGCGGGCGCGTTGCGCAGCGCGTTGAGCTTTTCGCGAAACTCTTTCGTGCCCGCGGCCGCCATATGGGCGTCCCAGGCGGCCTTGTCCTTCCAGGCGGCGGCGACCACGAACTGTCCTGGCCGGAGGACGCTCCGCACCACCACAGAGCGCAGGTTTCCGGACGATGACCGGCTCGCTTCGCGATAGGACCTCAGGAGCGCCGCGGCTTCGTCGCGGGCGGTCGGCTTCGCCTCCACGTAGGTGACGACGTAGAGCGGGCTCACTTCGGCAGGAACGGCGGGCGGTGCGGCGGCGGGCGCCTGGGCGATGGAGTTCACGGCGTAAAGGTACAGCAGGGCCGGCAGGACGAGCGCGGCCCGATCGCGGAATGTCATGTTTTTCTCCCTGGAGCGGTCGTTATGAACTGTGTCAGTTGAAGAAGAACAAGGGCGAACCGAAGGTGCCGGGTGAGGTGGCCGAGTTGAGGCGCACTACGATATCGCCGTCGGCGAGCACCAGGTCCGGATGGCCATCGCCATCGATGTCCGCGATGGCCACGCCCATGGGCCCCCAGACGCCACGGTAGTTCACGGCGGGCTGGAGGACGCCGGGTGTTGCAGCAGCGGCTGGGGTCTGCAGGAAGACGGACACGAAGCCCGGGTCGCCAGGGAAGCCCTCGCAGGCCACCGCGACATCCGGCTCGCCGTCCCCGTTCAAGTCGCCCACGGCGAGGGCTGTCGGGCGGTCGCCCGCGGCGTAGTGGACCGGCGCGAGGAAGGTTCCCGCCGTGGCGCTCTGTATCAGCACGCTCAGCCCCTGGGTGCCGGGATTGACGGCTGCGCCGAAGTTGGCCGTGAGCAGGTCGAGCTTCCCGTCGCCGTCGATGTCCGCCGCCTTGATGGCGACGGGCTGGACGCCGGTGGCGTAGTCCACGGCGGGGGCGATCACGCCGGCCGCAGTCTGGAGCAGCACGGAAACCGTGTCGGCGGTAGTGGCCACGGCGATGTCGGCGAAGCCGTTGCCATCGAGGTCCGCCACGGCCACGGCCTGGGGTTCACCACCAACGGTGTAGGTGACAGGGGGCGCGAACTGCACTGCATTGGGAGTCGGGGGGGAAATCTGGTGGAAGACCATCACGGTGGGCGCCGGCGGAATCATGCCGGCGCCGGCGTCAAAGCTCGCAGCCACCACGATATCGATCAGGCCATCGCCATTCAGGTCGCCCACGGCCACATCCAAGGGGATCCGGCCGGGCGTGGAGAGGACGAGCGCGGGAAGGAAGAAACCCGGCCTGGCGGGATCGGCCAGACGCACGCTGACGGTATGGTCACCGGCATTCGCCACCACCAGATCAGGGCGTCCGTCGCCGTCGACATCCGCCGCCACGAAGTTGGCGGGAGCTACACCCACGCCGAATCGCGTCGGCGGCAAGGCGAAGGTTCCATTCGGGTTTTGGAAACGCGCCGAAACGTAACCCTGGGTGGGTGTACCCCCTAGGTCGGTGGATACCATGCCGAGGATGTCGAGTTTTCCATTGGCGTCGATATCCGCCACGGCGATGCCGTTGACCAGGTAGCCCGAGGCAGACCCGTAATTGTTGTTGTCATACTTCGAGCAGCCGACCAGGGCGAGAATTCCAATGGAGCCGAGGAGCAAGCGGGTGTGGGTTTGCATGCGACCTCCGTGAAGCTGTGATAACAAGCGTTCGGCCTTCCTTTTCAGGATCGTCCGCACATTATCCGGCATGATCGAGACCCGGGCTAGAGCTTCGAAGCCCGCTTCTCGCTGGGGTCGAATGGAGGGCTAAGCGCGCCTCACGCGCGACTTGCGCTGACTGCCGCGAGGGCGGAGGAGCGCGAGCGCTCCCCCGACGAGCCACTCGGCAAGGCGCGCGGCGGCGCGGAGGATGCGAGGACGGCGCGGGGGCTCCCGCTCGGTCGCGAGGGCGATCATGCGATCCGCCGAGCGCAGCACGCGCCGGCTCTTTTCGAGGTCGAGCGCGTCGATCGCTTCGTCGAAGCTGAGCCAACGGATCCTCCGCTTGTCGAGCGGCGTCGCGCGGCCGGTGTAGGCCATGAGGAAGTACACGATCGAGATCCAATCCCCTTCCTGCTTCTGCTCGACGCGTCGCAGCCGCCGGACCGGCCGCGCGCGCACGCCCGCCTCCTCGCCGAGCTCGCGCTGCGCGGTGTCGGCGGCGGTCTCCCCGTTCTCGACGTGGCCTTTCGGAAAGACCCACCGGTCGCGCCTTCCGCTCGCCTCGACGAGCAGGTAGCGGGGTCCTTGTTCCGTCAGCTTGAAGACGACGGCTCCTGCGTGCGTCGAGCGGCTCAATGCCGCGGCTCCCCGACCGCGCGCTGCGCCTCGTCCCACAGAGGCTCGAGCTTGTCGGCGAGCGTGAGCGCCTTGCGCAACGCGACGCGGCGCCCGCGGATCACCTTCATCGAGAGGCCTTCCCACGCGCGCCGCTCGGCCCTGGACGCGCCGGCCATGGAGGTCTCGAGCATCACCGCCATCGAATCCGCGTCGTGGAGATCGCCGAGCACGTCGTGGAACCGCGACGCGCTGCGGTACAGCCTCCGGACCTCCTTGCCGAGCATGCGCGAGAAGGGCTCGATCGCGTAGCGCAGGCGCTTGTTCCCGATGCGCACGCGGTGCAGGGACTCGGGCGTCGCCTCCCGCCGCGCGGCCGCCCAGCGCGCGCGCACGTCGAGCAGGCGCTCGCGCACCCGCTCGCGCGCGAACTCGTGGGTGGACCCGCCGGGTGCCGCCTGCTGCTCGAGCAACTCGATTTGCGCTGCGAGCTGCGCGGGAACGCCCTCGAGCTGGAGGCGATCGAGCATCGCCGCGAGCGCGCCGGCTGCACCGATCCGCTCCGCCACGATGCGCGCCAGCAGCCCGCCCACGCTGCCGGGCGGCTCGGCGAGCCCGGCGGTGAGCTTGCGCAGCCGGGCGAGGGACACGTCGCGATCGCGCACCTCCCCGAGCGCGTCGTTCAGGTCTTCGATCCAATCGCGATGCCTGCGGAACGTCTTCTTACGCAGGACCGGCCGGAAGAGCCGGAAGGCCTCGCGGAACCGCTTCACCGCGACGCGCAGGTCGTGGATGCCCTTCTCCGAGCCGCCGCTGCGCGCCTCGGGAACCTTCTCCAGGAGATCAAGGAGAGTCGCCCGCAGGACTTTCGATGAGGTGCGCGCGACCGGAGTGCGACGCAGCAGCCCGGCGATCTGGATCGGCTTGGCCATACGTGGGAGGATACTTCATGATGTGAGGGAGGAGAGGCGAATGAAGATCGCTCTTGCGGTGATTGCGGCGGCTTTGCAGACGCTGGCTCTCTGCAACGCTGATCTTCTCGTTCAGATAAAAAGAAGGCGGCCGCCAGGGCCGCCTTCCCGCTTCCACGTCTTTCAGGCTAGCAGCTTATGCAGCCTTTCCCGTAGTCTCCTTAGTCGTCATCGTCATCGTCGTGGCCACACGTCCCTAAGCCGATCTTCTGCGCCTTACCGGTCAGCTTCAGGATGTCCATCCCATTGCCGATGCGGTCGACGATGATGATGCAGCCGCGGTTGTCGACTTCGACGTTGTTGGTCATGTAGGTGTTGTTGGGAGCGGCCGGCACATAGAACCCCGCCTCTACGGCCCCCTGCGGGTCGCGGATGTCCCACGCGCGCACACCGGCGTTGAAGTAAGAGGTGAACGTCAGCCTGCCGTAGTACGGATTGTGGAAGTTTTCTTCGACCGAATGCGTACCGAAGCGCTGGCCACGCAGGCAGTAGTTGCCACGCGGGTATTTCTCACCCGACTGCGGATTGACCCACAGCGTCGAGAGCACCATCGGTCCCTGCCACGGGTTCTGCTTTACGCCGATCGAGTTTTCCGTCGACACGTCGACGATGAAGCCCCAATGCTGCGAATTACAGTTGCCTGCCTCGGACGTAAGCACTACGATATCCCGCACATCAGGGGAGGGGGTTCCAGGGCATGCTGAGCTGGAGCACTGCAAGCTCCTCGGCGCCAGCCCGAACACCGGCATGGAGGTGTGACCGCCCTGGTCAGGCGACATGTCCATGCTGCCGACTTGCGCTGAGAGCAACTGGTCATTCGTGGGATTGTCGGGGTCGCCGGTGAATGTGCCGCCATAGCCCGGGGGCAGCAGTTTTTTCCGGTCCAAGATCTGCAACACGCCGTTGGAACCAACGCCCCATGCCGCGTAGATACGGTTCCCGATAACGTCGACGCCGCTCACGAGCTTTCCGGCGGCATTGGGATGCTCATGCGCGGAGATCGCACCGTGAAGCGAGGTGGGCACCGGGCCGGTTCCGCTCGGTTGTCCACCCGGCAGACCGTGCGTGCGGATGTAATGCGGAGGAGCATTAGGATTCGACCAATCCACGATGACCATGGACTGGCTTTGGCGCCAGAGAGGCAAGCCCCACGTGGCGTCTTTGCTGCCGGGCATATACGCGATACCGGTCTTGCACTCCCACCAGTCCTTATGCGTGGAGCGAAGGTTCCGCAGGGCTGCCAAAAACACGGGCTTCCTGACGTCGGTCACGTCCCAGGTTTCATACCCTGAGAGCTGGGCGGTGCTTCCCTGAATGTTGCGCAGAAGATAGACCTTGCCCGGCGTCCCTCCTGGCAGATCGGAGCCGAGGCACAGGCGCGCCATTTGCGCTTGGCCTCCGGCGACCGGGACCGGAATATGAAACGTCTCGACCGGGTGCCTCGGATCCGTGATATCGATGATCATCGTTCCGTTCTCTTCCGGCTTGCCCCCGTTCAGCGGATTGGGCAGGGGGCCTGGCAAGTTTTGTCCGCTATGCAGGCCCGCGAACGCAATCGTCCTTCCATCCGGGTATTGGATGACGTTCGGCTGATAGGACCCGCGAAATTGCAGGGCCACGTGTCCCACCAGCTTCATGTCCTTCTGCTCGCCGCTCTGGCTGATTCCGCGGTGGTCGTCGGCAATCGCCGAACCCGCGGCGATGGCGAATGCGCTCAAGACAGCCGCATTCAGCGCGTATTTCACCGGGCTTCCTCCACTTCTTGACGTCAACATGGCTCCTCCTCCAGTGATGTGGAACGGCAGGTGCCGTCCCAACCAAACTCGGTTGTGTCGGGAATCTTCAGAGCGATAGGAAAGGCGGGGCTTCGCAACGAACGTTGCGGAAAATTTTAGTCCCCACGCGCGCCAAGTCAAGCGCGAAAGCGGGCGTCGCGGACTCCGGAGGCGCTGCCCGGCTGCGCTCGTCTAGGTGCCCGTCAGCTCTCGCACGGCGGCGACCAGGTCTTCGAACTTGAACGGCTTCATGAACGTCTTCGCGGCGCCGGCCTGGCGAGCGACCTCGAACACGTCGTAATTCCTCAGGGGCTCATAGCCGGTCACGGCGATGATCTTCACCCCGGGAAACTCCCTGCGCAGTTCGTGGATCGTTTCGATGCCCTCTTTTTCAGGCATGAAGATGTCGGTGACGATGACGTCGGCCGGCCGCGCGCGCTGCAGCGCCAGTCCCTGAACGCCGTTCGCGGCGCCCTCGACTTCGATGCCGCAGCCCTGAAACCAGCGCAGCGCAAGCTTCCTGAAGTCGTCGCTGTCGTCGATGACGAGAACGCGCGTCATGTCCCCGGGAAATGAAGGTGGAATGCGGATTTTATGCAAAGCGCCGCGGACAATCCACCTCAAGCCGCCTTGGTCGTGTTTCGCCGGAGTCGGCGCGAGTACCGAGGCCGGTACCCGAAGACCCGTAGTCTCAGTCGAGAGTGAAACTATCCCAGGCGATGCTGTCCCAGGCAACGCTGTCCCAGGCGATGCTGTCCCAGGCGATGCTGTCCCA
>VBCH01000188.1 GCA_005884455.1 Betaproteobacteria bacterium | reverse complement strand
TTGAGCGCCCAGGCGCATAGCGTTTTGCATGGCGCGCTTCATTGCGCGGCGGAACATGATCCGTTTTTCCAGCTGCTGCGCGATCGAATCCGCTATGAGCTGCGCATCGACCTCGGGTTTGCGGATTTCCTCGATGTTCACGTGGACCATCTGCACGCCGAGGAGCTTGCGCAGATCGGCTTTGAGCATTTCGATGTCCTCGCCCTTCTTGCCGATCACGACGCCGGGCCGAGCGCTATGAATGGTGATGCGGGCGTCCTTGGCTGGCCGCTCGATCATCACCTTGCCGACCGAGGCGTGGGAAAGCCGTTTCTTCAGATAATCGCGGACCTTCAGGTCCTCGTTCAGCATCGTGGCGAAGTTCTTGCTGTTAGCGTACCAGCGCGAGGACCAGTTCTTGTTGACGCTGAGCCTGAAGCCGATCGGATGAATTTTCTGTCCCATAGCTGTCCTATTTCTTTGCTGGCTTGGCCGGCGCCTTCTTCTTCTCGTCGTCCCCGACCGTCACGAAAATATGGCAGGTCCGCTTGGTGATGCGGTTGCCTCGGCCCTTTGCGCGCGCCTGGAAGCGCTTGAGCGACATGGCCTGTTCCACGAGGATGGTCTTCACCTTCAGCTCGTCGACGTCGGCGCCGTCGTTGTGCTCGGCGTTGGCGATCGCCGATTCGAGCACCTTCTTGATGATGTGCGCCCCCTTCTTCGGACTGAAGGCGAGCAGATTGAGGGCCTTTTCCACGGGGAGCCCGCGGACCTGGTCGGCAACGAGCCGCCCCTTCTGGGCCGAAAGCCGTACCCCGTACAGCGTCGCGCGGGTTTCCATGGGTCTCCTACTTCTTTTCGCCGCCCGCAGCCGGGGCGGCTCCCGCAGGGGCGGCCGGCGCAGGGGCACCCGGAGCAGTCGGCGCAGTCGGAGCTCCGGGGGTTCCATGCGCTCCGCCAGCTCTCGCGGCCGCAGCAGCCTCGAGAAGCTTCTTGTCCGCCATGCCGTGGCTCTTGAAAATGCGAGTCAGAGCGAATTCGCCCAGCTTGTGCCCCACCATGTTTTCCGAGATGTATACCGGGACGTGCTGCTTTCCGTTGTGGACCGCGATGGTCAGCCCGACGAAATCCGGCAAGATCGTGGAGCGGCGCGACCAGGTTTTGATCGGGCGCTTGTCGCTCGCCGCGCGCGCCGCGCCGACCTTCTTCAGCAGATGGTGGTCCACGAACGGACCCTTCTTGACCGAGCGTCCCATGGTCTAACCCTTGTCTCGTTTCTTGTGGCGGAATTGGATGATCATGCCGCGTGTGCGCTTGTTCTTGCGGGTCTTGTAGCCCTTGGTCAGCACCCCCCAGGGGCTTACCGGATCCTGCCCTGCCGCGGTCTTGCCCTCGCCGCCGCCATGCGGGTGGTCGATCGGATTCATCGCGACACCGCGCACGGTCGGCCGCACCCCGCGCCAGCGGACGCGTCCGGCCTTGCCGATCGATTCCAGGCTGTGCTCCTCGTTGCCGACCTCGCCGATCGTGGCGCGGCAGTCGACGTGCACCTTACGGATCTCACCCGAACGCAGCCGCAACTGCGCGTAGCTGCCCTCTCGCGCAAGCAGCTGAACCGAGGCGCCGGCGGCGCGCGCGAGTTGTGCGCCCCTGCCGGGCTGCATCTCGATGCAGTGAACCGTGGTGCCGACCGGGATGTTCCGCAGCGGCAAGGTATTACCCGGTTTGATCGGCGCCTCCACCCCGGACACGAGCTCAGTGCCGGCAGTCACACCCTTGGGCGCAATGATGTAGCGGCGCTCGCCGTCGGCATAGCAAAGCAAGGCGATGTTCGCGCTCCGGTTCGGGTCGTATTCGAGCCGCTCTACGTTCGCCGGGATGCCGTCCTTGTTGCGGCGAAAATCGACGATGCGGTAATTCTGCTTGTGCCCGCCGCCCTGGTGGCGCACTGTGATGTGACCATTGACATTGCGGCCGGCCTTCTTCGACTGCTTCTCGACCAGGGGCTGATAAGGCCCGCCCTTGTGCAGATCCGGATTTACGAACTTGACGAGTTGCCGCCGGCCGGGCGAGGTGGGTTTGACTTTGACGAGCGGCACGGTCTACTCCTGGGCCTGAAAGGTGATTTCCTGCTTCTTGCCGTCCGGCCCCGGCATCAGCGACACATACGCCTTCTTCCAGCTGCGGCGGCGCCCCTCGAAACGTCCGAAGCGCTTGTCCTTGCCCCTGACGTTCAAGACCTGCACTTCCTTGACCTTGATCTTGAACATCAGCTCCACGGCCGCCTTGATCTGTGGCTTGGTCGCATCAGCCAGCACGCGGAATACGTACTGGTTGTTCTTTTCCCCGACGAAGGTGCTCTTCTCCGACACGAGCGGGGAGAGCAGCACTTGCATCAGGCGCTCCTTGTCGACGCCCGCACTCATTTGAGAATCTCCTCGAAGCGCGCCATCGCCTTCTTCGTGAGGATGACGTTGTCGAACTGGATCAGCGATACCGGATCGGCGTGGTTCACGTCGAGCACCCGCACGTTCACGAGGTTGCGCGCGGAAAGCAGCAGGTTCTGGTCCAGATCGTCGGTGATCACCAAAGCCGAGTCCAGGCCCATCTTCTTGAGCTTCTGAGCGAGAAGTTTCGTCTTCGGCGCCTCCACGCTGAAGCTCTCTACCAGCTTCAGGCGCTCTTCCCGGGCGAGCTGCGACAGGATCGAGCACATTCCGGCGCGATACATCTTGCGATTCACTTTGTGCGAGAAGTTCTCGTCCGGCAAATTCGGGAAGATCTTGCCGCCCCCGCGCCACAGCGGGCTCGCAACGTCGCCGGCACGCGCGCGCCCCGTGCCCTTCTGCCGCCAGGGCTTCTTGTGCGAGTGGCGAACGTCGCTGCGCCCCTTTTGCGCGCGGGTGCCGCGGCGGGCGTTCGCCCGGTAGGCGACGACTATCTGGTGCACCAGCGATTCGTTGAACTCGCGTCCGAACAATGCGTCGGAAGCAGCCACGCTCGCCGCACTCTTGCCCTGCTCGTTGATGAGCTTGAGCTCCATCACGCCCCCTTGGCCCCTGCCGCGGACGCAGCTTTGGCTGCCGGCGCGGGCGCGGCCTTGGCAGCCGGGGCCGGTGCGGCTCTGGGCGACTGGGCCGCTGCAGGTGCGGCCTTCGAAGGCGCTGCTTTGGGCGAGGGACCCTTGACCCGCGTTGCCTTGGAGGTAGGCCGAACGACGATGTCCCGGCCGCGACTGCCCGGCACGGACCCCTTTACGAGGAGCAACTGGCGCTCGAGGTCCACGCGCACGATCTCGAGACCCTGAGAAGTGCGCTGCGCGGCGCCAAGATGCCCCGCCATGCGCTTGCCGGGAAACACGCGTCCCGGATCCTGTGCCATCCCGGTCGAACCCGGTTTGTTGTGCGAAATGGAGTTCCCGTGGCTCGCGCGGTTGGAGGAAAAATGGTGGCGCTTGATCACCCCGGCGAAGCCCTTGCCCTGCGACATGCCGGAAACGTCCACCTTCTGTCCTACCTTGAAGATGTCGACCCCGATCTTGCCGCCGAGCTTGAGATTTCCGAGCTCGCTTTCGGGTACGCGGAATTCGCGCAGTATGTGACCGGCCTCGACCGCGGCCTTGGCGAGGTGGCCGGCGGCGGCCTTGTTGACGCGGGAAGCGCGACGCTTGCCGAAAGTGACCTGCACGGCGCTGTAGCCGTCGGTCACGGCCGACTTGATCTGCGTCACGCGGTTGTCGGACACGTCGAGCACCGTCACCGGCAGCGAGTCGCCGTCGTCGGTGAAAACGCGGGTCATGCCGACCTTGCGGCCGACCAATCCTAAAGTCATCTTCTTACCCTTTTTCCAAAGGTGCCGACTGCTATGGGTCGGCCTTACTTGTGCGGCTACCGCTCTTACAGCTTGATCTCGACATCGACTCCGGCCGGCAGATCGAGCTTCATCAGCGCGTCCACGGTCTTGTCGGTGGGGTCGATGATGTCCATGAGGCGAAGGTGCGTCCTGATCTCGAGCTGGTCGCGCGAGGTCTTGTCCGCGTGTGGGCTGCGCAATACGTCGAAGCGCTCGATGCGCGTCGGCAGCGGCACGGGGCCCTTCACGACGGCCCCGGTGCGCTTGGCCGTATCCACGATCTCGAGCGCCGACTGGTCGATCAGCCGGTAGTCGAACGCCTTGAGTCGGATCCTGATTTTCTGGCTTTGCATGGCCATATTATTCGATCACTTTCGCGACGACGCCGGCGCCGACGGTCTTGCCGCCCTCGCGGATGGCAAACCTCAAGCCCTGCTCCATCGCAATGGGCGCAATCAGCGTCACCACCATCTTCACGTTGTCCCCCGGCATCACCATCTCGGTCCCCTTGGGCAGCTCGCAGCTGCCCGTCACGTCGGTGGTGCGGAAGTAAAAC
>VBCH01000060.1 GCA_005884455.1 Betaproteobacteria bacterium | reverse complement strand
CACGAGGCACATGCCGTCGAGGCATACTACGTTTTCCCTACTCCGCATCCGATCCCAAACCTCCACGGAGACCGCAACATGGCAAGCGCTCTTTTCGCTCCGATAGCGCTTCGGGGCCTCGCCCTGAAAAACCGCATCGTCGTCTCACCGATGTGCCAGTACAACTCGGACAACGGCACGGCCAACGATTGGCACCTCATGCACCTCGGCCAGTTTTCGCTCGGCGCGGGCGCGCTGGTGATGACCGAGTCGACTCATGTGAGCGCCGAAGGCCGCATTTCTCTTAAGTGCGCCGGCATGTACTCCGACGAGAACGAAGCGGCGATGAAACGCGTCATCGACTTTTGCAAAAAATACGGAGTCGCGGCGCTGGGCCTGCAGCTCGGGCATGCAGGGCGCAAAGGCTCGACCCTGCCGCCCGCGCAGGGCGGCAAGCCGCTCAAGGCCGAAGAAGGCGCCTGGCAGACGATCGCGCCCTCGGCGCTGCCGTACGCCCCCGACTGGCACGTGCCGCGCGAAATGACCAAGGCCGACATCGCGCGCGTGCGCGACGAGTTCGTGCAGGCGACCCGCCGCGCGCTGCGCATCGGCTACGATCTGGTCGAGATGCACGCCGGGCACGGCTATCTCGGGCACGAGTTCCTGTCGCCGCTCTCCAATCGGCGCACCGACGAGTACGGTGGCAGCCTCGAGAACCGCATGCGCTTTCCCCTCGAAACCTTCGCCGCGATGCGCGCGGCGTGGCCCGCCGACAAGCCCATGGGCGTGCGGATTTCCGTCACCGACTGGGTGGAAGGCGGCTGGGATCCCGACCAGTCAGCCGTGTTCGCGAAGGAGCTCAAGAAGCTCGGCTGCGACTACATCGACATCTCAAGCGGCGCGCTCGATCCGCGCCAGCAGGTCCCGTTCGCGCCCGGGTACAACGTGCAGTTCGCCGAGAAGGTCAAGAAGGAAGCCGGCCTCCCCACAATGTGCGTGGGGCTGATCACCAGCCCGCGCCAGTGCGAGGACATCATCGCCTCGGGCAAAACCGATTTCGTGGTCCTCGCACGAGGCATGATGTGGAACCCGCGCTTCGCCTGGCACGCCGCGGAAGAATTGGGCGCGGAAGCCCCGTACGCGCCGAAATACATGGCCTGCCATCCGAAAATGCGCCCGCAGATCTTTCCGAATCGCGCAAAGGCCGCCTAGAGCGCCCGCAGCTCGCGGCTGATCGCCTCGGGAAAGCCAAATGGGGCGGCTCAGCCCCTGACTGCCGTCTACCGTGTGTGCGCCAGCACACAGACGCACGGCAAATACGGCCCGCCTTATGCATTCCAGCGGACCGAGCGCCCCGGCAAGAAGGGGGATCATCGGGCTATGAAACATCTCAAGCCCCTGTTGATCGCCGCAGCTTTGCTAGCCACCGTGCACCCAAGCGGGTCGGTCGCCGAACCGCTTGCGGGGATTCACGCGGCCGGATGGAAAGATTCGGAGCCGGCGGCTCTCGGCGTGACCCAGGAGAATGAGGGCGTCGCACTCACCCTGAGCGGCGCGGTGCCGGGCTCGAGTGCCCTGCAGTCCGTCAAGCGCGTCGGGGTCGGATTGGGATTCAGCAACGACGCTTTCGCCAACGGCTTCACGAGCTGGGACGGCGTCTATCTCCCCGACTTCGACCGCGTTGCGGAGCGCAATACCGTTTATGGACTTTCGCGCGAAACCCTCGGCCTCAGCGACAGGAACGCGCTGTCCCCATCTTGTTGTCAGCGCAGCGATACGCTGGCTTCGCCCCAGCGGCGTGCAAACGTAGCGTCCGCCCTCCCCGCATCACCGACGCTTTCCGTATTCGCGATAATGCGGAAAAGGGGATTGGATTTCGATTTGAAAGACGGATGGAAGCTGCAGGCGGGCGGCCGGACCAGGGAATACAGCGAAACGTTCGCGACGAAACTCGGATTCCTTAAGGTTGAACGCTTCTGGCAGAGCGTTCGGGCATCTTATTCGTTCCAGCTCGAGCGTTCCAAAGGCTTGAGCGTGGCGGCAGGCCAGGTTTTGATGTTCGATTACCTTTATGGCACCCGCGACTCGATCGGCGTTTCCTATTCCGCCGGCCGCGAGTTCGCCGACCTCGGAACGCTCGGCATACTGAACACCGGAGTGCGCAGCGTTGGCGTCCGCGGACAACACTGGTTCAAGAAGGACTGGGCATTCACCTACCAGGCCGGACACAGCGACCACGGCAGCCTGCCTGCGTACGACCAGATACGGCTCGGCCTCCAGCGCAGCTTCTGACCCGCTGCTGAGCACGACTTAGCGCAAGTCTTCCGTTTCCAGCAGCACCTCTGATGCACCGCACGGCAGGAGGATCGCTACGCGATCAGCTTGCTCTCGCGCATCGCGCGCGCGGTTTGCCTGCCGCGATCGAACTCGGCGCGCAGGCGAGCGATCTCCTCCACGCTCAGGCGCTCGGGGTTGCAGAAGTCGAGCTTCCAGTCGGCGTTCTCGCTCCAGCGCAGCGGCGACCGCACGGTCGTGCGCGGCTCCCGCGCCGATTCGAGCAGGCGCAGCGCGAGCTCGAGCGTCGTCGCCTGCGACTGCGCGTCGTGCGGCCTGCCCGCGCTGTTGCCGAGCGGGAAATCGCTGAAGAGGAAACGCGGCACGCCGCAGTGCTCGACGATGTCTTTCGCGCAACCCATCACGACGGTCGCGATGCCGTTCGCTTCGAGATGGCGCGCGATGAGGCTGACTGTCTGGTGGCAGACCGGGCAATTGGGCACGAGGAGGGCGGCGTCGGCTCCGTCTTCCACGCAGCGCGCGAGAATCTCGGGGCAGTCCACCTCGATTGTGTGCTTCTGGCTGCGATTCGTCGGCGCGCCGTGGAAGCGCGGGGCGAGCTGCACCCTTCCTGCCGCCGCCACGCGCCTCAACGCCGGCAGCGGAAACCACGTGCCGCTGTCCTCCATGCTCGTGTGCTTGCGGTCGATCGCGACGTGCGCGATGCGCAGGTCGTGGTCGACGCTGGTGTCGCCCGAGTAGACGCTGAAGAACTTGGCCGCGGAGTTGTAGGCCGCGCCCGGGCCCTGGTCGCCCTTGCCGGGCTGGTAAGGCGCCGCGGTAGTGACGAGCGCGACGCGCAAGCGCGCGAGCGGTTTCGCGAGCGGCTGGAAAGGCGCGTCCGTGTGGTGCGCCCACACGTAGGGATTGCCGTAGCCGAGCGCGAGATACCAGTCTCGCGTACGCTGCATGTAGGCGATCGGCCGGTCGGCTTCCGGAGCGAAGCGGGTGTCCGTCATGCGCTACTCGAGTCTGATGCCCGCCTGCCTGACAACCTTTTCCCAGCGCGCCAGGTCTTCGCGGATCTGCGCCGCAAACTGCTCGGGGCTGTTGCCCACCGGCTCGATGCCGAGCACGCCGTAGCGCTCCTTCACCACAGGGTCGGCGAGAACCGCGGCGATTTCGCGCTGCAGGCGCTCGATCACCGGCAGCGGCGTCCTGGCCGGCGCGAGCACGCCGACCCAGGAATCCACGACGAACCCGGGAAGGCCGCTCTCCGCGAAGGTCGGCACATCGGGCAGCGAAGACGAGCGCCCGGCGGAAGATACGCCGATTGCCTTCAGCTTCCCCGACTTTACGAATTGCTGCGATGAGGCGACGGCGGTAAAGGCGAGCGGGATCTGGCCGCCGATCACGTCGATGATCGCCTGTCCGCCGCCCTTGTAGGGCACGTGCGTCAACTGCGCACCGGTGCGCTGCGCGAGCATCTCCCCGGCGAGGTGCGGCGTGCCGCCCGTGCCCGAGGTGCCGAAAGCGAAGGGCCTCGCCTTCGCCCGAGCGATCAGCTCCTGCAGCGAATTCGCCGGCACCGAGGGGTGCGCGACCAGGATCAGCGTCGCATCGCCGAGCTTGGTGATGGGCGCGAAATCGCGCAGCGTGTCGAATGGGATCTTCGCGAACACGTGGGGATTGATCACCATCGTGCCGTCGAAGCCGAGCACCAGAGTATGGCCGTCCGGCGCACTCCTTGCGACCTGCTCGGTGCCGATGTTGCCCGAGGCGCCCGGGCGGTTCTCGACCACGACCGGCTGGCCGAGGCGTGCTCCGAGCCGGTCGGCCACCGCACGCGCGCTCGTATCGGTGACGCCGCCGGCGGCAAAGGGCACAACCAAGCGCACCGGCCGGGACGGGAAAGCCTGCCCTGGGCCTGTCGAAGGGTCCTGCGCAAAGGCCGCATGGGCCGCGGCGAGCGCGAAAACCGTCGTTAGCACAATCGATCGCGGCACGACCTTTCCCTCCGACGCGCTGTTGCGGGTTCGCTCAAGCATACAATAGCGTTCGCATCGTCGAACAGCCCTCCCCATGCTCGATTTCGCCGGGTACGTAAAGATCTTCGTGGCGCTGCTGGTCATCGTCAATCCCATCGGGACGATGCCGATGTTCCTCGGCCTGACCCACAGGCACACGGTCGCCGACAAGAAACGGATCGCGCGCGTGGCGAGCATCGCGGTGGCCATCGTCCTGACGCTCTCGGCCCTGGTGGGCGAGCACCTCCTCGGGTTTTTCGGCATCACCATCGCCTCGTTCAGGGTCGGCGGTGCGATCCTCATACTTCTGCTCGCCATATCGATGATGCACGCCGCGCCCAGCGGCGAGCGGCAGACCCCCGAAGAGGCGAAGGAGGCCGAGGACAAGGAGAGCATCGCCGTCGTGCCGCTCGCCATTCCGCTGCTCTCCGGGCCGGGGGCGATCTCGACGACGATCATCTACGCGGCGCAGCGTCCCTCCCTCACCCACCTGGCCGCCGTCGTCGCCTGCTGCCTGCTGGTCGCGCTCGCGACCTGGATTGCGCTCAGGGCGGCGACGCAGATCGGACGCCGGCTCGGAAAGATCGGCATCAACGTCGTGATCCGGATCATGGGATTGCTGCTCGCCGCCGTTGCCGTCGAGATTTTCGCGGGCGGCATCGTGGTGCTGCTGCCGGGGTTGGGAAAGTGAATTCGAAGTTCGCTCTGGCCTTTCTTCTGCTCCACGCGCTCGCCATTCCGGCTGCGGCAGGCGAGCCTGCCAAAAGCCGTTACACCGCTGTACATGCGAGCGCCGACGGCATCGGCAAAGTCTACCTGGACCGCGAAATTGCGCGGGTCATGAGCTTCCACGGCGCGGATTGGCTGGAGCGTCCCGAGCGCATCGAGGAGGAGCGGCCGGAGCTATTGCTCTCCGCGCTCGAGCTCAAGCCCGGCATGACGGTCGCCGATATCGGCGCGGGGACCGGCTACTACTCGTGGCGCATGGCGCAACGAGTGGGCGCGAGCGGGACGGTTTACGCGGTTGACATACAACCCGAGATGATCGGGCTCCTCGAGCAGCAGATGTCGCGGCGCCGTGCCGCCAACGTGAAGGCGGTGCTCGGCGGATTGACCGATCCGGGCCTGCCACCTGCCAGCGTCGACCTCGCACTGATGGTGGACGTCTATCACGAGTTCGAATATCCGTACGAAATGCTCGCCGCCATCGTGCGCGCACTCAAGCCCGGCGGGCGGCTGGTGTTCGTCGAGTTCAGAGCCGGCGATGCGGCCGTGCCGATCAAGGCTCTGCACACCATGAGCGAAGCGCAGGTGCGCAAGGAAGCCGCGGTGCACGCGCTGGAGTGGGTGAATACCGCGCGCGACCTGCCTTGGCAGAACGCCGTCGTTTTTCGCAAACCGTCCGGCCTAACGAAGGGCGCGACCGTCGACTGAGGCTACCCCGCCGCCTGCTTCACCCGCTCCGGTGCAAATTAGTTTGACGCAGGAATGAATGAATCCCCGGGAGTTTCCTTGAGACCGCCGGCAGTCTTGCTGGCGTAGCTTCTCAGTTTGCTGGTCGCCGCGCTGTTGGATACTTCGAGCAACAATTGCCTGTATCTCCCATCTCCACTTTTGGCGACGACCCTGCACAGCCACGCCAACCCGTCCACCAATTGGTCATCCTTTTCCTGACGAGATCCGTATACTCGTTCGGCGGCTCGATCCAAAATCTCTTTCTCGAGCTTGTCCTGTTCGACCAGGTACCCGGCAATCTCACGTAAATGCAATCCGTCGCCGCTGGCAATCTGGTCATTGACGGTTGCGAAGCGTCCGTCAATTGCTGACCAAAATAATCCTTTCGCGCTCTTGGCATCTGCGACTTTCCAATCGGTTTGGCCTTCCTGATAGGAGAATTGAATCGTTCCCAGCTCGCTGTACCCAATCACAAGCCTGTTGGATCCAATCCGAAAGCTGCCGGGGACTCCCGGAATCCCCACCTTTCGTCCGGGAACAACGGTTGCGCTTACTTCATTTGGTGTGCCGAGAATCGAATAGACCTCCTCGAGCGCCTGACCTTGGCGCAGGTCGTCGAAGCTCTTTGATATCTGATGTCGAGAGGTCAAACTGGCCTGTTTTGTCAGACGGGCGCGCGCTTCCCGCAGATCTATTTTCCCGCCTTCAAAGAAATCGCTTGTCGTGCCTCGCAAGCTGTCCCTGGCCTGTTTCAGGTACTTTTTTGTTTTTTCGTCCTTTGCCTTGGAGAGACAGAAATCCAGTAGTCCCGCGTATCTCGGTTGTTTCGTATTTCCAAGCGCCTTCCCGAACCAGGACAGCGTGTCTGGATCCATCGTTCGGTTCCCCGAGCATGCGGTCCAGGTAAGCTCCGCGAGCAAGTCAAGAATGTCCTGACGGTTCGAACCCAGGTGATACAGGGACCAGGCCGCCAATTTGATGTCTTTGTCTGACTGACTGAGCAGAAGCGTGGCGTGGGCATGCTCGCGACCGGTGAACTCTTGCGGCAGCGCAGTACTCGGCGCTGCCATGAACAAACAGGAAAGCAATATAAGAAGCCGCAGTCTCACGCTATCGTCCCCCCTTTTTTATGGTTTCCCGCAACTTCGCAGTACTACTATAGGAGGCGGGGGCTCAGACTGTCTGTCGCTGAAGCCTGATTCTTCCGTAAAGGGTCGTCGACTCTGCCTCGCGGCCTAGCTACGACTTCAGCGCGAAAGGCGGTCTACCGCGAGCTTCGGCGCGACTAAGGCAACGTCGCGAAACGCGCGGCAGACTTGTTCTTTGACGATGATCCTGTATTTGCGCTTGCGCAGAGCTCTTGAGCGGTGATTGCGCTTAACGGATTGGATCGGTTTGTGCAGCGACGGCACTAGCAGATGGTACATGTTGCGCTCCAGGCGCAAGCCGCCCGCTGCGAGCCAGAATTCGTCGTACGCCTTAACCATGTCATTCGGTCGAAAATCAGCGCTGGCCGAGATGTGGTTGTCTGCGCCGACTCCGATGATATGGCCGATTCCCAGTGCCGTCGCGACGCCCTCCGCCGCTGCGAGCAACAGTGCCGGAGGCGAAATGTCCACGCACGTCTTCGTCGCAGTTCTGATCAGATGGAGTCCTTTACCCTTCCCCTGCACGCGGGCGATATAGATCGCGCGTGACGCAGCCAGACCGCCAACGCTTCCAGGACCGATCGTGAAGGACAGGAAATAGATATCGACGCCATCCGCCTCGAAGATCAGCGATAGATCACCCTCGTTGTGCGCTGTGCGTGGATAAGTCAGGCAGATACGATACCTATGCTCGCCGATGATCTGCTGCCACAGTTCGACCCGACGATCGACGATCATCCAGAAGAACTTTCCCTGGACACGATCCGTGAGGAACGTGTAGTGATCGATTAAGATCGACGCACGCTCCTTGCGCGATAGATCCGCTCCCAAATAATCGCTCAGGTACTTGAACAACAACCGTGGTTCGGCGCGCACGACAGGTCGTGTCTCGGCCGACGCTAGTACTTTAACAACCTCGAAGCAAGTGCGCGGGTGGATGAAAATCCACGCGCCCTTCCATATCTTGATCAACGCCGCACGCACTCCATCCTTGACCAACTCACGGATGAGGCCGACGCTGGTCAGAGCGACCAGCGAGACAAAGAGCTGAATCGCGCTAGGCTTGAACGGGGTGAGAAGCATTATGCGCAATTATGATTATTGTCCGGCACCCAAACCCGCGCCTTTGCGAAGCGCGAGAGACCGTTGCGTATCTTATCTGAATTGCCCGTCAACTGTCAGACATAGGAAATCAATCCGCCAAGCGCGGACATATCTACTCCCTGGAAGATTCCCGGGGAAATCAGCGCTTAGTCGTCGTCCCGATCGTGATGGTCGCGCCCGTTGTCATGGTCGTCGTCATCGTGGTCCCGGCCCTGGCCGGAGCGCGGATGCGACACGGGCGGCGGGGGAAGCCGTTTGCCGCCCGGCCCGTCGGCAAACGTCAACGGAGAAGCCGCGCGCCGCTGGCCGACGCCCTTCTCGCTCCAATCGCATACGCCGTCCGGGAAGGTGGCCTGCAGCCGCGCCAATTGCGCGGACGAAAAGAGCACTGGCGCATAGTCGGCGGAGTTGAGCGGCTTCAGCTGGCACTTCAGGATGTTTTCCGCCAGCGGCCCGCCGGCGACCTGGCGAGGCGAAGCGCGTTTCGCCATCCGGCCCAGGCCGTCGGCCTGCGGCGCATCGGCATCGCATACCGCCATGTCGAAGACCTTGGTCGAAAATGTGGTGTCGGCCAGCAGGAAACAGAAGTCGACCGCGTTCGCGGGCTTCGCCGCGACCACCTGCGCGTGCGTGCGCACCGAGTTGAGCGTCTCCTTGGGTGCGCTCGCATTGAGACTGGACAGCCACACGTCCATGGTCAGGAAAGACTGCAGCGTCACCGCGGCGGCCTGCGCCGCCGTACCAGGCAGGAGCCCGGTCCCGTAGCGCCACATCACCTGGTTGCCGTGGTCGCCGTAGGCCGCGTCGATGCGGGCGCGCTCGGCGAAGCTGCGCCAGATGTAGTGGATGCCGAATGCCCCAAGCGGTGGCTGTCCCTCGTCGAAGCCGCGCGAATCGATGATCGCGAGCTTTCCGAGGTTGTTGCCGCTGCTCAGGATGCCGGCGCGGTAGGCGATCGGCAGAGCGGCCGGGTCGGCGGTGGTTCGCGCCTCTCGAGGGTTCGAGTCGGCGTCGGTGCCGCCGATCTTCTCGTTCAGGGTCACGAACTCCTCGGCCGTGATGGCGCCGGACATTAGCGCTCCACGCCCGTACTGGATGCCCACGTTGTCGGCGGTCTGCCGCGCGCGCATGTGGCCCGGCGCGTTCTCATTGTTGATGGTGCCCCACACGGCAGCGGCCAGGTCAGGGTCACCGCAACGCGTGCCGTCGGGGTTGCTGCTCGGGTCGTACACCAGCGATGCCGGCAACAGGCAGTTGTTGCGCGGTAGCGTGCCCGGGGGTGTCCCGAGCGCCCCCGTGGTGTTGTTAATGACGAACTTCGGGGTGTAGTTGCCCGGCCGGTTGTTGTTGCCGAAGGAGTTGTACCAGCCCTGGCAACCGGTCTGGTTCAAGTGGCCGTTGATCGCCGCTTTCTTCGCGTTGATCTGCTCCTGCGTCAGGCCCGCCATCAACGACGTCCACTCCGGCCCCGCGTAGAAATTCACCAGCAGCACGCAATCGGTGACCTCGAGGCCGGTCGTGATCGAATCCGGGTAGTCGCAGCTCGGCTGGATCCCGTCCAGCAGGCCGGGGAAGATCGAGGCGGCGGTGTTCTGCTGGATCGAGCCGCCCGAGCAGCCGTTGCCGAGCGTGTATTTGATCTCGCCGTACGCGTCGACGATGTGCTCTTTCATCATCATCAGCGTCTCGGCGTTCAGGACCCGGTTCGAGTTGTAGAGCGAGTCGGTGAGGCTGTTGTCCGCGACCATGAAGCCTTGCGACAACGCCGCGTGATCGGCCCAGTTCTGCTCGCTGCGGAACTGCAGCCGCGGCTGGCCCGTCGAGGCGCCGAAGGTGTAGAGCACCTTGCCGTTCCATTGTGGCTGCGGCGACAGCGCCGTCCAAGGCGTTGCGCTGGTCGGGTCGAACAGCACCGCGATGTCGTAGATGCCGCGATTCAGCGTTCCGCGCTCGACGCGCACGATGTACGGCACCGTCAGTCCCGCCGTCGTGGTGGTCGTCGCGAGATCCGGCGGAGTCGTGCCGACCGTATACGGCTTGAAGCATGCATTCGCCGGTGGAACAGCCGGCGGGCTCGGATCGGGCAGCGCGGTCGAGCAAGGCGACGTCGTGGTGCGGTAGAACAGCTTGTACTCGGTCGCGATGTTGCATTGCGCGTCGACGGCAAAGGTCGTCAGGCCGCTCGCGTTCGACGCCGGCGTATTGCCCGATGCGGGGACAGCGGTGGGCGTCGCGCAGATCCAGGGCTGGGTCTGCGAGCCGAGCAGCACCGGTCCGCCGATCGGGTGGTTGGTGATTCTCAGCCGCGCCTGCGGCTCACTGTGCCCGCGGCCGCGAGCCTCGGCGACGAACTCGTTGTCGCCGTCCACGAGGCCCGTCACCACGCCCCGCAGGGTGGTGGTAGCCGTGGTCTTGAACGCAGCGGTGACATCCCGGTTGTTGAGCCGCAGGCTAACCTGGTCCAGCGGCACGTTCTTTGGCACGCGCACCTCGAGCAGCGCGTCGCCGCCGCTTATGAGGTCCGCGCGGTTCGACAGCGACACGATCTCGAAATTGGACGGGCCCTCTCCCGCCTGCGCCGTGACCAGAAGTACCGCGCCGAACGCCAGGAATGACGATTTCATGCAGTTCATGGTTTCCTCCTCTTTACGTTACTGCCGTTTCGGGCGGCACACTACGCCAGCACCTGCTTCACCCGCTCCGGCGAAAAAGGCAACGCGCGCAGGCGCTTGCCGGTCGCGTGGGCGATTGCATTGGCGATCGCCGCCGCGGCCGGGCCCTGCGAGCCTTCGCCCACTCCGAGGAAACGCTCCTCGGGGCGGTTGATCAGCACGACTTCCACCTGCGGCACGTCCTCGAAGTGGATGATCGGGTAGTCCGCCCAGGAGCGCGTCGTGACGCGCGTGCGGTCGTAGCGCACCGACTCCAGGAGCGTCCAGCTCGCCGACTGGATGATGCCGCCTTCGATCTGGTTGACGACGCCGTCCGGGTTGACGATCTGCCCGGCGTCGACCGCCGCCACCACGCGCGTCACGCGCACCTTGCCGCTCGCGCGGTCGACTTCGACGTCCGCGACCACCGCGACATAGCAGGCGAGATTCTTGTATTTGGAGAAGGCGAACCCGCGCCCGCGCGCGCCGTCCCTTTTCGCGCCGGCCTGCCAGCCGGCGCGCTGCGCGGCGGTCTCGATCACGGCGCGAGCGCGAGGATCCTTCAGGTACCGAAGGCGGAACTCGACCGGATCGGCCCCCGCGGCGAGCGCGAGCTCGTCGACGAACGATTCGAGCGCAAACACGTTGGCGTAGCCGCCGAGCGTGCGCAGCGCGGAAGTGCGCAGCGGCATCTCCGGCAGGAAGTGCTTGACCACCTTCTGGTTCGGAAAATCGTAGAGCGGGATCGAGTTGCGGTCGCCGCCTCCGGTCGGCTGCGGCGGGTCCACGGGGAACGGGGCGCTGGACGCCTTCGCGAGGTGCCAGCTCGCCAGCAGGTTGACGCCGCCCGCCGCGCCGGGCCGGTTGTTGTGCGGATGACTCCACACGTCATGCGTCCAGTCGACGACGTTGCCCTGGGCGTCGAGACCGCCCGAGAGCTTCATCACCATCGCCGATCCGTAGGGCTCCCACTGGAACTCGTCGTCGCGCATCCATTGCAGCTTGACCGGGCGGCCGCCCGTCGCGCGCGCCACGAGCGCCGCGTCGAGCGCCACGTCGTCGGCGCCGTTGTGGCCGTAGCAGCCCGCGCCTTCGGCGTGGATGCAGTGGACGTTCGCGGGATCGGTCGCGAAGACCTTGGCGAGATCGCCGCGCAGCGGGAACACGCCCTGGCTGTGCGTCCATACCGTGAGCTTGCCCTCGCGCCACTGCGCCACCGCGCACGAGGGGCCGATCGACCCATGGACTTGGAACGGACGCGTGTAGGTCGCCCTCAGCGTCTTCGCCGGCGCGAGGGCGGTCGCGGAGGTCTTTTCGTTGACCACGGAATCCACCGACTTCGCTTTCGTCATCAGGTGCTCGAACAGGGCATCGCCCGGGGGCGGCAGCGATTCGCTTTCCTTCCACTTCGCGGATCTCTTCAGGAGCTCGCGTGCGCGGATCGCCTGTTCCTCGCGCTCGGCGGCCACGCCGAGGAAATCGCCGTCGCGTACCACCGCGATCACCCCGCGCGTGCGCTTCACCGCGGCCTCGTCGAAGGAAACCAGGCGCGCGCCGGGCGAAGGCGGACGCACGACGCGCCCGAACACCATTCCGGGCAGGCGCACGTCCTGGACATAGGCGGCGCCCCCGGTCATCTTCTTCGGGATATCGCGGCGCAAGATGCTCTTCCCCACCCACTTGTGCTGCGACGCGGGCTTGGGCTTGACGCTCGCCTGAGCTTCGCGCTTGAGGTTGGCGTCGCCTACGAGGTCCCAGTACGCGACCGACTTTCCGCCCGCCGTGCATGTGCCGTCGCTCACGGTGAGAGCGCTCGCCGCGACGCCGAGCCTCGCGGCCGCGGCGTTCACCAGAATGTCGCGCGCCTCGGCGCAGGCGAAGCGCACTGCCGTGCCGCTGTTCTCGACCGACTGGCTGCCGGCGGTCTGTCCCTCGTTGGGAGTGAGCGCGGTGTCGCCGTGCACGATCCTGACGCGCTTCAGATCCACGTCGAGCTCGTCGGCCGCGATCTGCGTGAGCGCGGTACCGATGCCCTGTCCCAGCTCGATCTTGCCGGTGAAAATGGTGAGCGTGCCGTCAGCATCGATGCGCAGCCACGAGTCGAGCATGCGGTTGTTGTTGAGGCTCCCGGGGAGCGCGGCGGGTTTCGCCTGCCCGAACGCAAGCTCGGGCGCAAGCGAAAACGAAATGACCAGCGCGCTGCCGGTCTTGAGGAAATCGCGGCGCGAGAGAGAGGGCTTCATGCCATCTCCTTCGCCGCACGCTGCACGGCGCGAACGATGCGGTTGTGCGAGGCGCAGCGGCACAGGTGATCGTTCAGCGCCTGCTTGATCTCGCGTTCGCTCGGGCGGGGATTGCCGTCGAGCAGCGCCTTGGCGGCCATGATCATGCCGTTGCTGCAATAACCGCACTGGCAGGCCTGCTCCTCGATGAAAGCGCGCTGCAAGGGGTGCAGCTTCTCCATCGTGCCCAGTCCCTCGAGCGTGGTGATCGCCCCCTTCGCCGCAGCCGAAACGGTCACGGAGCACGAGCGCGCGGACTTGCCGTCGATCAGCACGGTGCACGCGCCGCACTGGGCGAGCCCGCAGCCGAACTTCGGACCGTTCAGCTCCAGGTCATTGCGCAGGACGTACAGGAGCGGCGTGTCGGGGGCGACCGAAGATACCTTTCGCGTCGCTCCGTTCACACGCAATGTGAAGTCGGCCATGATCTCCTCCGGACAGGGTCTTTGTGCTTGGGCGGGAAACGAAAGCGTACACCACCGAGGCGGCGGAGAGCCAGCACGGCCGCGCCGCCGCGCCCGCCTGCGTCTAGACGGCGGCTCTGCGCGTCTTCAAGGCATACGCGCCGTCGCCCATGAGAGCGAGCGCGAAGCAGCCGATCGCCCAGAACAGCGGATACTCGTAGCCACCGCCCTTGGCGGTGAACATCCACCCGTTGGCTAAGTGGCCCAGATAGGCCGCGAAGAGCAGGTGAATCCCGAGAAAGACCGCAACCCATCGCGTATAGAGACCCAGGATGAGCGCCAGTCCGCCCAGCGTCTCGTAAATCACGACGGCCCAGGCGAACCACTCCGGCAGCCCCAGGGACGCGAAATACTTTCCGGCCCCCGCCATCCCGAAAACCATGGCCTTGATGTAAAGACCATGCAGAATGAAGAGGACGCCCATGCTCACGCGCAGCAGCAACGCTCCGTACGGTGCTCTGAGTGCATCAATCATTTTTCCCCTTTCGGTCTTTCGACACGCCTTGTCGCACATGAGGATGCGCTTTTTCGGCGTGGTCGACAAGGCGGGGGCGCCGTAGCGCGAAGGCGAATAGGACCGACTCGAACCCCGGCAGCTTGCACCCCCGCGCGGCACCTTCGGCGCGCGAGACTTGATGCGCGGCCCTGCCATCTGTACACTTCATCTGTACAGATAAGGCGCTCATGAAACACGTCAAGGTCACCGAGCTGCGGCAAAAGCTTCCGGAGTACATGGCAAAG
>VBCH01000214.1 GCA_005884455.1 Betaproteobacteria bacterium | reverse complement strand
CTTCTCGCCGAGCTGCTCGATGTCGAGGGCGCGGAAGCGCACGCCCGCTTCCTTGAGCGCCGGCACGACCTCGTCGAGGTGCGCGCGGTTGCGAACGAGGATCGCCTTGCTGCCCGAAGCCTCCCGGACGATCGAAACGACCTTCTTCGCCTCCTCCTCGCGGTCGTAGCCGCAGTGCCAGGTCACGGCGGCGCCGGGATGCGCTGGCTCGTGCGGCGAAGCGGGAAGGTACGGCACGGCGCCCGACGTCTGGTCTTCCCGCGCGGGGAGCACGCGCGGGAACGACTCGTTGAACCACTTCACGAGGCCTTCCTGCGAGCGGCGGTTGGTGCTGAGCTCGAGCGGCTCGAGCTTCACCGACCCGAGTCCGGAGTGCTTGGCCTGCAAGAAGAGCGACACTTCGGCTTCGCGGAAGCGGTAGATCGACTGCATCGGGTCGCCGACGAGGAACAGCGTGCGGCCGTCACCCTCCTGCCAGCCGGAAGTCAGCTTGGTGAGGAGCTCGAATTGCGAGAGCGAGGTGTCCTGGAACTCGTCGACCAGGACGTGCGAGATCTTCTGGTCGAGCGAGAGCAGCAGGTCGCTCGGGTCGTCGACCGAGCCGAGCGCCTCGAGCGCGCCGTGAGCGAACTCGGTGAAGTCAGCCTGGCCGCGCTCGCCGAACAGCACCTTGAGGTGCGCGACGGCGGGCTTGAGAAGCGCGAGGATCGCTTCCAGCGCCTCCCATTGCCGGTCGTCGTATTCCGCCGGCGGCATGTTGCAGAGGGCGAAGAGCGCCTCGCGCAGGCCCGGGATGCGGACCAGCTCGGGTGGCGGGGGTGAGCGTTTGGTCCACTCGCCCTTCTGCGTCAGGTAGCCGCGTGCGAGCGCCTCCGAAGCCTTGGGATAGAGCGCCTGGGCGCGCTTCAGCAGGCGGTTTCGTTCGGAAACCAGCGTGGCTTCGAGTTCGGCGCGGGTCGGCACGGCGCCGGTCTTGCGCAGCCAGCGGTCGCGGCTCCCGAGCATCTTGGCGAGCTGCTCGGTGGCGAGGGGGATGTTGTTGTCGAGGTGCGCGAGCAGCCGCTCGGTCGCGGGACTGAATTCCTCGAAGACGCGCGCCGCAGCCTCCTTGTAGAGCGGCTTCGCGTCCTCGATGATCTCGGGCTGGGCGCCGAAGCGGGCGAGCACCGGCACCTGGCGCGTGAGCGCGGTGCAGAACGCGTCGATGGTCTGGATGCGCAGGCGGTGGGCGATCTCCGCCGAATTCGGCAGGCGCTCCAGCACGCGCTTGCGCATCTCGGCCGCCGCTTTCTTGGTGAAGGTGATGGCGAGAACTTCCTCGGGCTTTTTGACGACCTCCAGCAGTTTCAGGAAGCGGCGCACCAGCAGCTCGGTCTTCCCGGAGCCGGCGGGCGCCTGGACGATGAACGAGTGGCGCACGTCGAGCGCGCGTTCGCGCTGGGCGGCATCCTTCATCTCGCTCACTCCTCGAATTCCTCTTCGGCCAGCACGTTGATCTTCTCGTAGACGCGGCAGAACGTCTCCAGGCCGCAGTAGCGGCAGGTCATCAGGTCCTTCTTCGGGTCGACGCCCGCCTCGCCGCCCGCGAACGACTGGCCGAGCCGCTCGGCCTCCACCTTCCAGTCGCGCAGCAGCGGCTGCCACGCGTTCGCCTTCTGTACCTTGGGGATCGCCTTGTCGTCGCGCGAGTAGCCCATGAAGCGCATTTCTCCGGGACGTACCTTGGCAAAGGCGACTGCCGTCACCTCCTCCTTCACCGCCACCGCGTAGATCGCGAGCTGCGGCTCGTCCGGGCGCGGCGGATCCCAGCGCCGCGGCGTGATATTGCCACCGGTCTTGTAGTCGATGATCGCGTGGCCGCCGCTGGAGAGCTTGTCCATGCGGTCGATGCGCGCGTCGAACTCGAGCCCGGCGAAGCTGATCTTTCTCTTGTCTTCGACGCCCACCACGGAAAATTCTGGCCGGCTTTTCTCGACCTCGAGCCACTCGCGCGCGATGCGCGCCATACGCGAGCGTTCGAGCTCGGCGAGTCGACCCTCGAGCTTCAGCTCCTTCACTGCGGCGGCGGCGGCCTGCTCGATCGCGGAATCGAGATTTCCCTGGAGGGAAGAGGAATCCTTCAGGAAACCCCACAGGTGCTTCATCAGCTCGTGCACCAGCTTGCCGCGCGCCGAGGCGTCGAGGCCTTCGACGGGCTGCTCGAGCTCCTCGGCGTGCAGGCGGTGGCGCGCGAAGGCGCGGAACGGGCACGCTGCCTGGTCGGAGAGAACGCGCGTGCCGCCGCGGACCTGTTTCTCCCTGACGGCGGGCGCTACGCGATCTTGAAGAGTTTCCAGCTTCTTCAATTTGAATATCTCGTCCCGGAATCTCGGGAAGGCGGGGACTTCGATCGGTTTCAGAGGAACGTCGGCGATCAGCGGACTCGACAGAACGTCGCGGTCCTGCTCTTTCGTGAAGCAGGAGAACACCACCTCGCCCGCGGCCTGCTTCCAGCCGTCGGTGATGCGCCGGTCGAGCGCGAGCGAGGTCTCGGCGCTCGCCTCCGGGATGCCGGCCTTCCGCTGCTGCGCGAGCGGCAGGAAGGGATTGGGCGAGCTCTTCAGCGGCCAGGCCTCGTCGGTGAGGCCGGTCACCCAGAGGTGGTCGAACTCGACGTAGGTTGAATCCCGTATTTCGAGCACCTGGATCGGCGCTTCGGGGCTGTCAGGCTGAAATGACGTGTCGGCACAGATCTTCTTCAGGATCTGGAACGCTCCCGAAAAAGATATTTCCTTTGAAACCCTGTCCAATTTTGAAAGCTCGCCGAGCACCTCGTGCCACTTGGCCTGCGCCTGGAATTCGTCCGAGTCAAGCGAGCGCTCGCCGGGGAAGCCGGCCGCCTCGAGCACCGCCGAGAAATGCCGCGCCCACTCGCCCGGCGTCTTCTGCGAGAACAGCCCGGTCTCGCGCATCCCGAACACCCGCTCGAGACTCTCGCGAAGCACGGTCTTCTTCTCGAGAAAAGCGATCAGCTTCGGCAGTGCGACCGTGGCGCCGAGCTTGTCGCGCAGCCGCGCCTCGAGCTTCATGCGCGCACCGAGCTCGCTCTCAGCGCCGCCGATGAACGGCGAGCGGACGATCCGACTCGCCTCTTCGAACGAGATTTCTTCTTGTGAAAAGCGCAACACCGTTAGCGCGGCATTCACTATGGGAAATTCTTGAAGCGGAGTACCGAGCGAAACGTTGAAAGGCATAGCTGTCTTCTCGCCGCCAGGCCGCATGACTCGCGAGAAAACGCGAACCACCTCTTTTCTCTTTTCCCGCAAGGAGGGAATGACAACCCCGATCCTTTTGCCGCCCGCTTCCAGGCGCGCCCTCGCCCACCGCGCGGCGGCCTCGATCTCGTGCTTCGCGGAATCGAAAGCCGCTCGCGAAACGGTGGCGAACCGGGGATCCGGCCTGCAAAAAGCGATCTCCGTCCCGAGCGCGTCGAGGAACTCCTTCGTCTGCGGCGGCAGGATGTCGAACGCATAGGCGACAACGAGCTTCGGCCGCTTCGGCTCTGGCAGGAACCGCTGCAGCGCATCCGGCAGCCGCGGGATATCGAGGTCGTTCTCGGTTTTCTTCCTATAGTGAGTGAGCCACTGCGCGAAAACCTCGGTGTCCTGGTTCCCGGCGCCGGGGCGGATGCGCCACAGGTTGGCGAGGTTCCAGGCGTCGCGGCACTTGGCGGCCGTGCCTTCGACGGCAAGGAGGCCGCTCCCGCCGACTACCTGCTTCCAGACTTCCTCCTCCTGCGCCGGCGTGAGAAGCATCGGCAGTTCGCCCGAGAGGTCCGCATAGAGGCCGTCCTCGTAGAGCCGCTGCACGAAAGCACCGAACGGCAGGATATCCGGCGCTTCCCAGACCGAAAGTGCTTTCCCGCTCTGGAAAGCATCGAACTCCAGCATCAGCGCCTGCGACAGGCGCTTGTTGGGGGTGACGATGGTGACGCCGGCGGCGCGGCCCTGCGCCAGCCGCTCGAACAGCTCGCTCTTCTTGAGGATCGGAAGTCCCGCGCCCGCGTTCATGGGCGCCTACTTTAGCGCGCTTTGCTCAGCGCTCGAGAAGGTGCTTCTTCTCCTTCACCTTTGCCCACTCATCGGCGTCCGCCGGCGCGGGCTTGCGCTCGACGATGGGTTTCCAGGCCTTGGAGAGCTCGGCATTGATGGGAATCCAGTCGCGCTGGACGGGCGGGACGTCATCCTCTGCAAAAATCGCTTCGACGGGGCACTCCGGAACGCACAGCGTGCAGTCGATGCACTCCTCGGGATCGATCACCAGCATGTTGGGGCCCTCGCGAAAGCAGTCGACCGGGCACACGTCGACGCAGTCGGTGTACTTGCACTTGATGCAGCTCTCGGTGACGACGTATGCCATGGGTGAGGACGAACCGTTCGGTCCGAACGATTCCCGCGCATTTCGCGAAGACAGCGGGGTATCTTATCACGCGCGGTCCCGGGCTCTGACGTTTTGTCCTGAAAAAAGAGCCCCTTACGCCAGAAGGGCCCGCGCTTTTCCTGGCCGCGAAATTCGGCTAGCATAGCCTTGAACTACGGGCTCGCGCCCAAACATAACGAACGTGCAGCGTCCGCTGCAAATTCCCGTCCCGCAGAGGAAGCAATGAACGAATTCATCCACCACGTAAGCGACGCCACTTTCGAACCCGAAGTCCTGAAATCCGATGTCCCTGTGCTGGTGGACTACTGGGCGGAATGGTGCGGTCCCTGCAAGGCGATCGCCCCGGTGCTCGACGAGGTCGCCAAGGAGTACTCGGGCAAGCTCAAGGTCGCCAAGGTCAACGTCGACGAGAATCTGGAAATCCCGAAAAAGTACGGGATCCGCGGCATACCGACACTCATGCTTTTCAAGAACGGCAACGTCGAGGCGCAGAAGGTAGGGTCGCTGTCCAAGTCCCAGCTCACCGCATTTCTTGACAGCAACATCTAAAGTCTCTATTCTTCACGCAAAAGGCGGGCGGCACGCTTAGCCGCCCTCCCACCGACGCCTGCAAAGGGCTGTATCCAGGCGCCAATCCTCCCCGTTTCGGTTCCCTGTTTTTCCGTTCGAACGGTCTGAGGTCGTTCATCCCGCTTGGGCTCTTTATGCACTTATCCGAACTCAAGACACAGCACGTAAGCCAGCTGCTCGAAATGGCGACGTCGAACGAAATCGACGGCGCCAACCGCATGCGCAAGCAGGAGCTGATCTTTGCCCTCCTGAAAAACCGCGCCAAGAAAGGCGAATCCATATTCGGTGAAGGCACGCTGGAGGTGCTGCCCGACGGCTTCGGCTTCCTGCGCTCGCCCGATACGTCCTACCTGGCTTCCACCGACGACATCTACGTCAGCCCCTCGCAGATCCGGCGATTCAACCTGCACACGGGCGATTCGATCGAGGGCGAGATCCGCACGCCCAAAGACGGCGAGCGCTACTTCGCGCTGGTGAAAGTCGACAAGGTCAACGCCGACGCGCCGGAGGCTTCGAAGCACAAGATCCTCTTCGAGAACCTCACGCCGCTGCACCCGGACAAGATCCTCAAGCTCGAGCGCGACATGAAGGGCGAGGAAAACATCACCAGCCGCATCATCGACATCATCGCCCCGATCGGCAAGGGGCAGCGCGGCCTGATCGTCTCCCCGCCCAAGGCCGGCAAGACAGTGCTGATGCAGCAGCTCGCCCACGCGATCACGTCGAACCACCCGGACGTGGTGCTGATCGTCCTCTTGATCGACGAGCGGCCCGAGGAAGTGACCGAGATGACGCGCACGGTCAAGGGCGAGGTCGTCGCCTCGACGTTCGATGAGCCCGCCTCGCGCCATGTGCAGGTCGCCGAAATGGTGATCGAAAAAGCGAAGCGCCTGGTCGAGCACAAGAAGGATGTCGTGATCCTGCTCGACTCGATCACGCGGCTTGCGCGCGCTTACAACACCGTGGTGCCCGCCTCCGGCAAAGTGCTCACGGGCGGCGTCGATGCGAATGCGCTGCAGCGCCCGAAGCGCTTTTTCGGGGCGGCGAGAAACATCGAGGAAGGCGGCTCGCTCACCATCCTCGCCACCGCCCTGATCGACACGGGCTCGCGCATGGACGACGTGATCTACGAAGAGTTCAAGGGTACCGGCAACATGGAAATTCACCTCGACCGGCGTATGTACGAGAAGCGCATCTTTCCGGCGATCAACGTCAACCGCTCAGGCACCCGCCGCGAAGAACTCCTGATCGAGAAGGAGATCCTGCAGAAGGTGTGGGTGCTGAGGAAGCTCCTCTACCCCATGGACGACCTCGAGGCTGCGGAGTTTCTGGTCGACAAGATCCGCGCGACCAAGAACAACGGAGACTTCTTCGACTCGATGCGCAGGGGTTGAAAAACTTGTCCGGGCGCCTGATTTACTGGATAATTTCGCCCCACTTAACGCCCCGTGCAGCCAAGGACAACGCCATGAAACCCAAAATCCATCCCGAATACAAGGAAATCACCGTAACCTGCAGCTGCGGAAACACCTTCACGACCCGCTCCACGCTGGGCAAGGCCCTGCACGTGGAAGTGTGCTCGTCCTGTCACCCGTTCTACACGGGCAAGCAAAAGATCGTCGATACGGCCGGCCGGGTGGAGAAATTCCGCCAGAAATACACGAGGAAGAAGACGGCGGCGAAGCCCGCCAAGCAAGCCTCCGCGTAGGCGTGTTGCGTCGCGCGCTCCGCGAAAGGCAGCTTCGGCTGCCTTTTTTCTTTCGGGTGGCGGGCGGTCGAGCGGGCTAAGGTGAACGCAATGACTACGCTTCCTCGGGTGCCGGTCCTGTTCGCGACGCTCGTGCTCGCGTACCTGCTGCCCGGCCTCGTCGGGCACGATCCCTGGAAAACCGAAGACGCCATCGGCATCGGCATCGTGCACCAGATGCTCGAGCACGGGCGATGGATCGTGCCGTATCTGGCGGGCGAAGGGTATCTGGAAAATGGACCGTTCCATTACTGGGTCGCGGCGCTGACCGCGAAGTTGTTCGGACTGGTCCTCACCCCCCACGACGGGGCACGCCTGGCAAGCGGTGTGATGATGGCGGCGGCGCTCGCCTTCGTTCACCTCGCGGGCCGAGAGCTCTACGGCAGAACCGAGGGCTTGGGTGCCGTGCTTGCGCTGCTCGGCTGTCTCGGCCTGCTCGTTCACGCCCATGAAACGCTCGGCGACATCAGCATGCTCGCGGGACAGGCACTCGCCTGGTACGGCATCGCGCTCGCGCCGCGCAAAGCGCTCCGTGCCGGTTGGCTCCTCGGTGCGGGGCTCGTCGTCGCAGCGCTGAGCAAAGGAGTCCCCGCGGTAGTGGCTCCGATCACCGTCGCGCTCGCCGCGCCCCTCGTGTCTTCGGCGTGGCGCCGGCGCGAGTACCTGATGAGCTTGATTCCGGCCCTGCTGATGACTGTCGCGCTATGCGGCGGCTGGCTCGTGCTCGCTGAAAGCCGCTCCGGCGGACTCGCGCTCGCGTGGTGGCAGGCCAACGCAGCGCAATTCGCCGTGCCTCCCGCAGCCGTTCTCGGCTACTGGGGACAGACCCTCGCCTGGGCCCTGTGGCCTGCGTGGCCGCTCGCGCTATGGACCCTGTGGGAAGGACGTCGCCGCGCAGTCGAGCCGGGCACGCGCATGCTGATTGCGGCCGTCGTCGTCAGCTTTGCTGTGCTCGTGTTTCTGGACGATCCGCGCGAGGTCTACGCCTTGCCGCTGCTGGTGCCTCTTGCGCTTCTTGCCGGTGCCGGGGTGCCGACCTTGCGCCGCGGCGCCGACAACGCGCTCGCGTGGTTCGGCGCCCTGAGCGCCGGGCTGCTCGGCGCGCTCATGTGGTTGGGCTGGTTTGCGATGATGACGGGATATCCGCCGACTATCGCGCGCAATTTCGCCAAGCTCGAGCCCGGACATGTGCCGCAGTTTTCCTGGACGGTGCTCGCGGTCGCGCTGGCGTTTACGCTGGGCTGGCTCTGGTTGATCGTCAGGGGCGAGCGCTCGGTATTTCGCGGCGTGAGCTTCTGGGCGGCCGGCATTACGCTGCTCTGGGGTCTCGCCACGACCTTGATACTCTCCTGGGTCGACTACGGAAAGAGCTACCGGACGGTCGCGCAGGCGCTGAAAAAGAGCATTCCCGCGGGCACCCGCTGCATCGAGAGCCGTGGCCTCGGCGAAGCCCAGCGTGCCGTATTCGACTATCACGCCGAGGTCGTCACACGACGCCTCGAGCGCGGCGCCGAGGCCGGCTGCTCGGTGCTCCTGGTACAGGCCCGCGAGGGAGAATCCGACGACATCGGCCCCGTGTGGAAGCTTTTGTGGGAAGGCAGGCGGCCGCGCGACCGCGAACGCTTCCGCCTCTATCAGCACCGACCGTGAGCAAGCTGACCCTGTCGCCCGCATGGACAGCGCTGGCCGCGCACCGAAAGAGGACCGCGGCTAAAAGCCTCGCCGAGCTGTTCGCCGCGGACCCCTCGCGCGCGGAGCGATTCTCGATCGAAGCCGGAGAGCTCGTGCTCGACTATTCCAAGCACTGGGTCGATGCGGAGGCGATGCGGCTGCTCACCGGCCTCGCCGCCCAGGCGCAGCTGCCCAGGTGGATCGCGCGCATGTTCGCTGGCGACCCCATCAACAGCACCGAAGCGCGCGCCGCGCTCCATGTGGCGCTGCGCTCCGAGGACACGACATTCCCCGAGCGCCGTGACGTGATGCCCGCCGTGCGCGGCGCGCTCGAAAGCATGCGCCGCTTCGTGGGTGAAATGCACGGTGGCGTACTTAAAGGCAGCAACGGCCGAGCCATAACCGACGTCGTCAACATCGGGATCGGCGGGTCGGACCTCGGGCCCCGCATGCTCGCGCGGGCGATGCGCAAGTTCCGCACGGGGGGCCCGAGGGTGCATTTCGTCTCCAACATCGACCCGGCCGACCTCGAGGCCGCACTCGCGGGTCTGGCGCCGGATACGACCTTCTTCATCGTCGCATCGAAGACCTTTACCACCGCCGAGACCCTCGCCAATGCGGCCCGCGCTCGCGCCTGGCTCGAGGCGGCGCTCGGAAACTCGAACGGGCCGTCGCGCCACTTCGCCGCGGTCACCGCAAACGCCGCCGGCGCCGAAGCATTGGGGGTTCCGCGCGAGCGCGTGTTCCCGATGTGGGACTGGGTCGGCGGGCGCTATTCGGTCTGGTCCGCCGTGGGTCTGCCGGTCGCGCTGGCGGCCGGCATGAACGCTTTCGAAGAGCTCCTCGAGGGCGCGCGCGCGATGGACGCCCATTTCCGCAACGAGCCCATGGAGCGCAACATGCCGGTGGTGCTCGCGCTGCTCGAGATCTGGTACGTGAACTTCTTCGGCGCCCAGACCCGCGCCGTGATCCCTTACAGCGAGGATCTGCGCGATTTACCGGCCTACCTTCAGCAGCTCGAGATGGAATCGAACGGCAAGCGCGTGGACCGGGACGGCAACGAGGTCGACTACGCCACGGCTCCCGTCGTCTGGGGTGCATCAGGGACGCCCAGCCAGCACTCCTTTCACCAGCTGCTGCACCAAGGGACCCATCTCATCCCGGTGGATTTCATCGTGATCGGACGAAACGGGGAACCGTCCGCCGGGCAAGAGGCGCTCGTAGCGAATGCGCTCGCCCAGAGCGCAGCCCTTGCCTTCGGCAACCCCGCGCCGGACGCTCCGCACAAGGCCCTCCCCGGCAACCGCCCTTCGAGCACCCTGCTTCTCGAGCGCCTCACTCCACGCTCGCTCGGCGCGCTCATCGCGCTGCATGAGCACAAAGTGTTCGCCGAAGGCGCCATCTGGAACCTGAACAGCTTCGACCAATGGGGGGTGGAGCACGGCAAGAACCTCGCCCGCACGCTGCTGCCGAGACTGCTCGAGGGCGGAGACACAACCGGACTCGACGTCTCCACGCGGAGCCTGCTCGCGCGGCTGCGAAGACGCGATTGACTCCGGCCGCGGCGGGACTTACGCTGATGCAAACGGAGATCATCATGAACGAAGACGCCTTCAACCTCAGCATCCGGAAATTCCTGAAGATGGTCGGAGTGAGTTCCCAAAGAGAGATCGAGCAGGCCGTGGCGAAGGCGCGCGCCGGGGGCGCAATCAAGGGCAACGAGAAGTTCCCCGCCTCGGTCACGCTCGAAGTCCCCGGCCTCAAGCTCTCGGTACGGTTCGACGGCAAGATCGAACTCGAGTAGTCGCGAGGAATCGCCTTGAACAAGCCCAGCGAATTCGACGTTGCGCTGCTCGAGGAGATGCGGGCGCTGCTCGGCGATCGCGTCACGACCTCGCGGGGCGTGCGCGAACATCACGGCAAGGATGAGTCGTACTTTCCGTACGCACCGCCCGATGCCGTGGTGTTTCCCGAATCCACCGAGGAAGTTCGCGGCATCGTCGATCTCTGCCGGCGCCACAGGACGCCGATGATCCCCTACGGCGTCGGCACCTCGCTCGAGGGCCACGTGCTCGCCATCCACGGCGGAGTGTGCATCGATCTTTCACGCATGAACAGGGTGCTCGCCGTGCACGAGGCCGACTTGGACTCGGTGGTCCAAGCGGGCGTGACGCGGAAGCAGTTGAACGAACACATCCGGCATACCGGCCTTTTTTTCCCCGTCGACCCCGGGGCAGACGCGACGCTGGGCGGCATGGCCGCGACGCGTGCTTCGGGCACCAACGCCGTTCGTTACGGCACCATGCGCGAGAACGTGCTCGCCCTGACCGTCGTGCTCGCCGACGGCCGCGTCATTACCACCTCGCGCCGCTCGCGCAAATCCGCCGCGGGCTACGAGCTAACGCGGCTGTTCGTGGGATCGGAAGGGACGCTCGGAATCATCACCGAGCTCACGGTGCGCCTTTACGCAGTTCCGGAAGCGATGTCTGCGGCCGTTTGCTCGTTTCAGGAGATTGCCGGCGCGGTGAACACGGTGATACAGACCCTGCAGGCCGGGATTCCGATCGCACGCAGCGAGGCGCTGTGCGCGACGACCATGAAGGCCATCAACGCCTACTCGAAGACGAGCTACCGCGAGCAGCCGACGCTGTTTCTCGAATTTCACGGCACTCAAGCGGGCGTCGAAGAGCAGGCGAAGCTGGTGCAGGACATCGCCCGCGAAAACGGCGGCATGGACTTCGAGTGGACTACGAAAGCAGAGGACCGCACGCGGCTGTGGACGGCGCGCCACCAGGCCTATTTCGCCTGCCTGCAGCTGCGGCCCGGCTCGCGCGCCGTTTCCACAGACGTATGCGTTCCGATTTCGCGGCTCACGGAGTGCATCGTCGAAACTTCGAAGGACATCTCGCGGGCTTCGATGCCGATACCGCTTTTCGGTCATGTGGGCGACGGAAACTTCCATTGCGAAATCCTGATCCGGCCCGATAACGAATCCGAACTTGAAGAGGCGAAAGCCTTCAACGAGCGGGTCGTGAACCGCGCGCTCGCCATGGAGGGCACCTGCACCGGCGAGCACGGCATCGGTTTCGGCAAGATGACATCCCTGAGAAAGGAGTTGGGAGAGGGTGTCGATCTCATGGCGACGCTGAAACACGCCATCGACCCGGAAAACCTCATGAATCCCGGCAAGGTCGTGACCCCTCCGGCCTAGAGCTTCAAAAAGTTCTCGCGGTAGTACTTGAGTTCCTCGATCGACTCGTGGATGTCCGCGAGCGCCTCGTGCTTGCCGTGCTTGACGAGGCCCTTCGCGATATCGGGTTTCCAGCGCCGCGCCAGCTCTTTCAAGGTGCTGACGTCCAGGTTGCGATAGTGAAAATAAGCCTCGAGACGCGGCAAGTAGCGCGCGAGGAAGCGCCGGTCCTGGCAAATCGAGTTGCCGCACATGGGCGAAGTCTTGCCGGGAACGTGTTGCGCCAGGAACGCGAGCAGTTGCTCCTCCGCCGCAGCTTCGGTCAGCACCGAAGCTTTCACCTTGTCGATCAGGCCGCTGCGTGCGTGAGTGCTTTTGTTCCAGTCGTCCATGGCGTCGAGGACTGCGTCGGGCTGGTGCACGACCAGGACCGGCGCCTCGGAAAGTGCGTTCAGCTGCAAATCGGTCACGACGACGGCGATTTCGATGATGCGGTCCCTGTCCGGGTCGAGGCCGGTCATTTCCATGTCCAACCAGACGAGGTTGTTCTGGTCCTGCGCCATGCCGCTTTCCGTGAGCCCCTGTGTAGAATGACATTGTCGCACAACCCCTTTCGCTCAATGCACTGGTTCACTGCCGTCTTTCTCGCTGCGCTCGCGCTCACCACGGTCGGGCGTCTGTGGCTTTCGCGGCGCAACATCCGGCACGTCTTGGCGAACCGCAACGCCGTTCCAGCAGAGTTCGAGGGACGCATCGCGCTCGCGGCGCACCAGAAAGCGGCGGACTACACCATCGCCAAGGCGCGGTTTGGTCAGATGGAAACACTCGCTGCAGCGGCGGCGCTGCTTGCATTCACTCTCGGCGGAGGACTGCAGTTTATCTCCGAGGCCTGGGAAAGGATGTTCGAAGCCGACGGTTACGCGCACGGCATCGCGCTGATTGCTTCGGTCGCGCTTATTTCCGGCTTGGTCGATCTTCCCTTCGCCTTGTATCGCACCTTCGTGATCGAAGCACGCTTCGGTTTCAATCGCACGAGTCTGAGCTTGTTCGTCACCGATCTGGCCAAGCTCGCCGTGCTTTCAGCGTTGGTCGGGATCCCTCTCGTCTTTCTGGTGCTCTGGCTCATGGCGAAAATGGGCGAAACCTGGTGGCTTTACGTGTGGCTCACCTGGGCGGCGTTCAACCTGCTCATTGCCATGATCTACCCGACGCTGATCGCCCCGCTCTTCAACAAGTTCTCGCCTCTCGAGGACGCGGCGTTACGCAGCCGAATCGAATCCCTGCTCGCCAAATGCGGATTTCGCTCGCGAGGGCTCTTCGTGATGGACGGCTCAAAGCGCTCCAGTCACGGCAACGCTTATTTCACCGGTTTCGGCGCGGCCAAACGCATCGTGCTCTTCGACACGCTGATTTCGCGCCTCGCTCCGACCGAGATCGAGGCGGTGCTCGCCCACGAACTGGGGCATTTCTCACTCCGTCACGTGTGGAAGCGCATGGGCCTGCTGTTCGCCGCGAGTCTTGCGTTCTTGTGGGTGCTGGGATTGTTGATCGGGCGGCAGTGGTTCTTCACGGCTCTGGGTGTACACGCGCAGGGTACGGCGATGGCACTCGTGCTGTTCTTCATGGTCGCGCCGGTGTTCACGTTTCTTTTGCATCCGCTCGCGAGCCTCTATTCGCGCCTCCACGAATTCGAGGCGGACGCCTACGCGGCGCGAGTTGCCGACGCCCGCGACCTTGCGCGTGCCCTGGTCAAGCTCTACCAGGACAATGCGACGACGTTGACGCCCGACCCCTTGCATTCGGCTTTCTACGACTCGCACCCGCCGGCGTTGTTGCGCATCGCGCGGCTGCAAACCCGACACACCTAGGAGGCGAAACATGTCGACCCTCGCCGGAAAGAAATCTAGACCCCTCCCCGCCGGAACGCCGGCCCTTACTCGGGCGCAGATCGACGCGCTCCTCAAGGAGGTGCCCGGCTGGACGTACGACGGGAAGGTCATCGCGAAGAGCTGGTCGTTCAAGAACTATTACGAGACCCTCGCGTTCGTGAACGCCGTCGCCTGGCTCGTGCATCGCGAGGACCATCACCCGGACATGAGCGTCGGCTACAATCGCTGCCGGGTGGAATTCAGCACGCATTCGATAGGCGGGATCTCCGAGAACGATTTCATCTGCGCGGCAAAAATCGAAGCGCTCGGGTCGATTTGAGCTGTGCCCGGGAAGCGATTGAAGGCGATTTTTTCCTCGCTCAATCTGGTCGAGGTGCACCATCTCAAGAACCTGCTTCAGTCAGCGGGCATACGCTGCCGCATCAGAAACGAAGACCTGGTACGCCTTGCCGGCGAGGTGCCGTTTCCCGAGTGCGCCTTACAGCTCGTGCCCGAGCGCGAAGAGGATTATCCGGATGCGGAGAAGCTGGTTGCCGAATTTCTCCGACCGCAGTTGCGGCCGGTCAAGCCTTGGCGCTGTCCTGACTGCGGCGAAATGATCGAAGGGCAGTTCACAGCCTGTTGGAAGTGCGGCGGTAACCGCTGAGCACTGTCACGTCGCTAGGTCGATGCGCCGGCGAGCGCGACCATCAGCAATAGAAGCAGCCACAGCACCAGCGCGCGCCAAACCAAGCCGACGGTGCTGTCCAGGTGGCCGGTATCGGCCGGGTCGCCCAAGCCGAGCTCCGGCCGCTCGACGACTGCTCCTCCCGCGACGATCGGCATCCCGAGCCTCACCCCGATTGCACCGGCTCCGCTCGCGAGGACGATTCCGAGGGCGGGATCCGGCCAATTTGCGGCCTGCGTGCGCCAGCAGTACACCGCATCCTCGAAATCGCCCACGACGGCGAAGGCGGCCGCAGTGAAACGCACGGGCAGCCAGTCGAGCGCCGCGAACGCGCGGCGCGCAAAATGGCTGAAGCGCTCCCGCTCCGGCGAGGTCTTTTCGCCCCAGCGATTGTTGAGGAACATCGAAAGGCGATACAAAATCGCCCCCGTCGGCCCCGGCAGCAGCACGAACCAGAAAACCACGGCGAAGACGTAGCGGTGCGAGGAGACCAAGGCCTCTTCGATGGCCAGGCGCGCGATCGCCTCGCGGTCCAGATCGGCGCAGCTCACCTCGCGCCAGGCCGAAAGGGTGTCGCGCGCCTTGACGAGATCGTCCTCCTTGAGGGCGAGATGAATGGCGGTGAAATAATGGCTGCGCTGACGAAATCCCATCGTGAGATAGAGCGCCGCGACGTTGAGCGCGAGCGCAAGAACAGGGTGCGCACCGTACGCGGCCGCATAGACGAGCCAGGCCCCGAGCACCGCAGGCACCACGGCAATCACCCAGGCGATGGCGCCTTGCCGGGCTTCGCCGGCGTTGAACAGCCCCTCGAGGAATGTCGCGTAACGCGCCAGAAGCAAGTACAAATTGCGCCGATCGGCAAGCGGGCGCCACTGCTCGAGGAGGAGCGCGGCGACGAGGGAAAGCAGGCTCATGTTTTTGGAGTCGTGACGGCCCGGACAATCAGTCTTTCAGGAATGAATCCAAGTTCATGAGCATCCCGGCGGTGGCTCCCCAGATGTAGTACTGTCGATACGGTATTGCGTAGTAATGGCGCTCGCGGCCCGCGTGCACGATGCGGTTGCGCAGGTGGTTCGCAGGATCGAGCAGGAACTCTAGGGGCACCTCGAACACCTCGGCCACCTCGAAATCGTCCAGCCGCAGCTCGAGGGGTGGGGTCACGAGGCCGGCCACCGGGGTTACCCGGTAGCCGGTCACCGTCACGTACTTGTGCAGCTCCCCGAGCACCTCCACCCGCTCCGCTGCAAGACCGATCTCCTCCGCGGCCTCCCTCAAGGCGGTCTCGGCGGCGTACGCGTCCCCGGGTTCGCAGCGGCCGCCGGGAAAACTGATCTGTCCGGCGTGCTCGTTGAGGTGTGCGGTACGCCGCGTAAAGAGCACCGTGAGCCCGCCCTCGCGCCTCACCAATGGCACGAGCACCGCGGCGGGCCGGATTTCCCGGTCACTGCGCCAAAGGTGGCCGTCTCCCGACGTCACGGGCTCGACCGTTCTGGGCTCGGCAAAACGCGAGCGCAGCCAGAGTTCCTCAGGCGCCGAGACGGGTGAATTCATTTGACGAGACGCAGATTCCGGCCCTTATTCTACGCGGCAGCAGTGCCGCGATCACGGCGGGAGCAGGAATTGCATTCGACCGCAGCGGGAGCTATTCTACTGGCGCCGGAATAGATTCTCCGGCATGGGCGTTTACGTTCGCAAGGCGGGCCCCGCGGGAGGCGGGAGGCTCGGATTCATGACCCTTTCAAGGAGAAGCGATGAAGATTCGTTTTGCAGCATTGTTTGGCGCGCTCATGCTCGCTAGTGCCTCCGCGTTGGCCTTTCATTGCCCCGCGGACATGAAGAAGATCGACGCCGCGCTGGAAAAGAACCCGAAGCTGTCGGCGCAGCAGATGACCGATGTCAAGAAATTCCGCGCCGATGGCGAGGCCCTGCACAAGGCGGGCAAGCACCAGGAGTCCGTCGACACGCTGGCCAAGGCGATGAAGATCCTGGGTATTTGATGCACGTTTCGTAAGAAAACGCCGCGGCCTGCCGCGGCGTTTTCGTTTGTGCTCCACGAGTCAGCCCGCGAACGAAGGCGTGCGCCTGAAGCGCTGGGTGGCGTCGACCAGCGCGCCGAGAATCCCCGGCTCCCAAGCCGAATGCCCTGCGTCCGGCACGATCCGGAACTCGGCCTCGGGCCAGGCTAGCTGCAGCTCGTACGCGGATACGAGCGGGCAGACCATGTCGTAGCGTCCCTGTACGATCACTCCCGGGATGTCGCGGAGCCGGTGCGCGTTCTCGAGCAGGGAGTTTCTCTCCAGGAAAATGTCGTTCATGAAATAGTGCGCCTCGATCCGCGCAAGACCCAGGGCGACGACGTCCCCGGCAAAATACGCCACGGTCTCGGGACTGGGAAGCAGGGTCGAGCAGGATCCCTCGTAGATGCTCCACGCGCGCGCAGCAGGCATGTGGATCGCCGGATCGGGGTCGATCAATCGGCGGTGGTAATTGCGGAGCAGATCGCCGCGCTCCTCCCGAGGGAGGAAGCCCGCGAATTTCTCCCAGGGCTCAGGAAACACCCCGCGCAGTCCGTAGAGGAACCAGTCGATCTCGCTTCTGCGGCAAAGGAAGATTCCGCGCAGAATCAGCGCGAGGCAACGCTCCGGGTGCGCCTCCGCGTAGGCGAGCGCCAGGGTGCTGCCCCAGGATCCGCCGAACACGACCCAGCGTTCCACGCGCAGGTGCACGCGCAAAGTCTCCAGATCGGCGACCAGATGCGGCGTCGTGTTGCCGCGCAGTTCCCCGAGCGGGGTAGAGCGCCCCGCCCCGCGCTGGTCGTACACGATGATGCGATACGCGCCAGGGTCGAAAAAACGACGGTGCTTCGGCGTGCTTCCCGCGCCTGGGCCCCCATGCAGGAAAACCGCGGGGATCCCGCCCGGATCGCCGCTCTCCTCCCAGTACATCGAGTGAACGGGATCGAGCCGCAGCATGCCGCTCGCACGCGGCTCGATTTCCGGAAATAGGCCCGGGACCGCGAAACTCGCCAACTCGCCCATGAGCTTCTAAGGGACCAGGATGGTCGATCCGGTCGTCTTGCGCGCTTCGAGGTCGCGCTGCGCCTGTGCCGCGTCCTTGAGCGGATAACGGTGATTCACCTCGATCTTCACCTTGCCTGAGAGCACGACGTCGAACAGATCCTTCGCGGTCGCCACGAGATCCTCGCGCTTGGAGACGTGGGTGACCAGGGTCGGGCGCGTGAGATAGAGCGAGCCCTTCTGCGAGAGCACCCCCAGCTCGAACGGGGGAACCGCTCCCGAGGAGTTTCCGAAGCTCACCATCAATCCGCGCGGCTGCAGGCAGTCGAGGGATCCGGCAAAGGTATCCTTCCCCACCGAGTCGTACACCACCGGCACGCCCTTGCCGCCGGTGAGCGCCTTGACTCGTTCGACAAAATTCTCCTTGCGGTAGTTGATGCAGTGGTCGGCTCCGTGCGCCTTGGCGAGCGCGCATTTCTCCTCCGAACCGGCGGTGCCGATTACCGTGGCGCCGAGCGACTTCAACCACTGACACGCGATCAGTCCGACCCCGCCCGCAGCCGCATGGAGCAGAACGGTTTCGCCCGACTGAACCTTGTAGGTCCGCCTCAGCAGGTACTGAGCGGTCATGCCTTTCAGCATCATCGCGGCTGCCGTTTCGAAGGAAATACCCTCGGGCAGGACGACGAGGCGGTCGGCCGGCATGGTGCGCACCTCGGAATAGGCGCCGGGAGCGCCGCCGGCATAAGCGACGCGGTCGCCCGGCTTGACCTGCGTGACCCCCGCCCCCACGGCCTCCACCACGCCGGCCCCTTCGTTGCCCATCCCCGAAGGAAGGGCGATCTTGTACAGTCCGGAGCGCTGGTAGACGTCGAGAAAATTGAGTCCGCAGGCCTTGTGGCGCACTCGCGCCTCGCCAGGCCCGGGGTCCCCGACCTGGACGTCCTCCCATTTCAGAACTTCGGGGCCGCCTTGTTGTTGGATTCGAATCGCTTTGGGCATTGCTTCTCCTCGGTCAGTGATGTGTACCCGGGTCTCCCGGCGCCTTTCGGGCGCGGGGACTATTTTTTCGGCGGATCTTCGCCGCCGGCCGGCTCCGAAGCACCCGGAGACGCGCTTCCCGCGGCGTTTTGCATCGCGGCTAGACCGGCTTTCTGCATTTCCAGGCCCTGAATGGTCATGCGCAGAACGTTGAGGTTCATGTTGAGCCAGTTCTCCACCGATCTCAGCTCCGCAATGCGCCGGTCGAGTTCATCCTGAATGAGCGTCGGGGCCATCACTCCCGCCAGCGGCAGGCCCATCGGACCCCAGAGGTTTTTCAGGAATTCGAACGGATCGGGAGGCTGGTCCATGAGGCTTGGGCCTGAGGTGGGAGCGGCCTTCAGTTTATTGTCGGGGACTCAAAAACTCCAGTACTTCGGCGCGGCGCGCCATAGTGTCTTGGTAACCCAGATCGATCAGCGCCCGGCAGTACCCGCTTTCGAAGAGCAGATAGCTCGCGAGGTTCGAACCGTTGCGGTTCATCGCGCCGATGCCTCGCAGGAGGAAGCGCACCGTCCAGGGCAGCTCGTGCACGTGGCGGACCACCATGCGCTCGATGGGCTGGCTGGGCGAGATCACCAGCACCTTGATCTGCCGCAACGGCAGCCCCGCTTCCCGAAGCTTCTCGGGAGCGATGAGGCTGATGGTGCGATTGATTCTCTGCACGAGCTCGATGTCGACGTTGAGGCTGTCCAGAAAAATGCTGTTGAGGGCGTGCCCGGCGATCTGCGCCACCGAAGGATAAAAAGTGCCGCGCACGCGCGGCGGATCGACATGCACGGTCTGCCGGGCGGTGCTCACGACCAGCACGCGGTCTGCGCCCAGATGCAGCGCGGGGCTGATCGGCGCGATCTGGCGCATCGACCCGTCGCCGAAATATTCGCGGTTGATTTTCACCGCGGGGAATATGAAGGGCAGGGACGACGAAGCCATCAGATGCTCCACGCGGATCGGCATCGCGGCGCCGACGCGCTGGGTGCGCTCCCACGCTTCGGTGTCGGGCCCACCCTGATAGAAGGAGACGCTCTGTCCGGATGAGTATCCGGAGCAGGTGATCGAGACCGCGTACAGACAGCCGTTGTCGATGTTTTCCTGGATGCGACCGAAGTCGAGGCCGCGGGACAACATATCGGCGAGAGGACTGTTGTCGAGCAGCGAAACCGGGCTGGTGCGCGACACCAGCAAGATCGCGGCGAGCCAGCGCAAGCCCACGCGGGCGATCCCGATCGGATCGGAACGATAAACGTTATGAACGTGAAAGTTCTCCCAGACCTCCAGGAGCCGCCCGACCGCGGCGTCGAAATTGTCGGCGAACACGGCGAGCGTCGCCGCGTTGATCGCGCCCGCCGAAGTGCCGCACACGATGGGAAACGGATTCTTCTCGGGCAGCGGCAACAGCTCCCTCACCGCCTTCAACACGCCGACCTGATAGGCCGCCCGGGCTCCGCCTCCGGTCAGGACGAGTCCTGCCTTGGACTTGATGGATTCAGGGTTCAACGCCACGAGGGGAGTGTTTCGGAAGTCGGCGGTGACCGGGTGCGGTCTTTCAGCCTCGGCGTGTCGCGGACTGCTTTTCGTCGTCCAAGGCGTTGGCGTCCACCACCGTCAGCGCGGTCATGTTGACGATGCGCCTGACGGTCGCCGAGGAAGTGAGGATATGCACCGGCCGCGCCGCGCCGAGCAGTATCGGCCCGATAGTGATGCCGTCGCCTGCGGCGGTCTTCAGCAGGTTGAAGGCGATATTGGCGGCGTCCAGAGTCGGCATGATCAGAAGATTCGCCTCCTCTTTCAGGCGCGAGCGCGGAAAATTCGCAAGGCGCAGCTCGGCGTCGAGGGCCGCGTCGCCGTGCATCTCGCCTTCGATTTCGAGCTCCGGAGCGAGCGCACGGATCAGCTCCAGCGCCGCGCGCATCTTCCGCGCGGAAGGCGCATCGCTCGTGCCGAAACTCGAATGCGAGAGCAGGGCCGCCCTGGGGACCACGCCGAAGCGTCGGATCACTTCTGCGGCAAGCGCGGTCATTTCCGCGAGCTGCTCGGCGGTAGGGTCGAGATTGACGTAGGTGTCGCAGATGAAAACCGTGCGCCTGGGCAGCATGAGCGCATTCATCGCATAGAAATGCCTCGCGCCAGGCCGCAAGCCGATGACCTGGTCGATGTACCGCAGGTGCAATCCATACGTCCCGAAGGTGCCGCAGATCATCCCCTCGGCTTCGCCGCGGTGAATCATCATCGCGCCGATCAACGCGTGGCGGCGCCGCATTTCCATCTGCGCGAACTGCAGCGAGACCCCGCGCCTCTCGGCGAGACGGTGGTACTCCGTCCAATAATCGCGGTAGCGAGGGTCGGATTCGGGGTTCACGAGCTCGAAATCCGTCCCCGGCCGGATACGCAATCCATGGCGTTCGATGCGGCGCTCCACCACGGAGGGGCGCCCCACGAGGATCAGCCTGGCGAGGCCCTCGTCCACCACCACCTGGGCCGCGCGCAACGAGCGCTCGTCCTCACCCTCGGCAAACACGATCCGACGCCGCGGACCTTCCTTCGCCGCGTTGAAGATCGGCTTCATGATGAGGCCCGAGTGATAGACGAACTGAAGGAGCTGGTTGTTGTACGCGTCGAAATCGGCGATCGGACGCGTGGCGACGCCGGAGTCCATGGCGGCCCTCGCGACCGCGGGCGCGATTTTTACGATCAGGCGCGGGTCGAACGGCCTGGGAATCAGGTACTCGGGTCCGAACTTCAGTGCCTGCTCGCCGTAGGCGGCAGCGACGATCTCCGACTGCTCGGCCATCGCAAGATCGGCAATGGCGCGGACCGCGGCGAGCTTCATGGGCTCGTTGATCGCGGTCGCTCCGACGTCGAGCGCACCGCGAAAGATGAACGGAAAGCACAGGACGTTGTTCACTTGATTCGGGAAATCCGAACGCCCCGTCGCCATGACTGCGTCGGGGCGCACCTTCTTCGCGACATCGGGGAGGATCTCCGGTTCCGGATTGGCGAGCGCGAGGATCAGAGGCTTGTCGGCCATTTGCGCCACCATCTCCGCCTTGAGAACCCCCCCGGCTGAAAGCCCGAGAAAAACGTCCGCGCCCGGCATGATCTCCGCGAGCGTGCGCGCCGATGTTTTGCGCGCGTAGCGCGCCTTGTTCGGGTCCATTTCCTCTTTTCGGCCCTGGTACACGACGCCTTTGATATCGGACACCCAGATGTTGTCCGGCTTCAACCCCATGCTCACGAGCAGATCGAGACAAGCGAGCGCAGCGGCGCCCGCGCCCGAGCAGACGAGCTTCGCCTTTTCCATGTCCTTCCCCACGACCCGCAATCCGTTCAGCACCGCAGCGCCGACGATGATGGCGGTGCCGTGCTGGTCGTCGTGGAACACCGGGATTTTCATGCGCTCGCGCAGCCTCTTCTCGATGTGGAAACATTCCGGCGCCTTGATATCCTCGAGATTGATTCCGCCGAAAGTAGGCTCCAGGGCCGCGATGATCTCGACCAGCCTGTCCGGATCGCGCTCATTCACCTCGATATCGAAGCAATCGATTCCGGCGAATTTCTTGAAGAGCACCGACTTGCCTTCCATCACCGGCTTGGACGCGAGCGGCCCGATTGCCCCCAACCCCAGCACGGCGGTCCCATTTGTCACGACACCGATAAGGTTTCCGCGTGAAGTCAGCTTGCGCGCCTCGGCTGGGTCGCGCACGATCTCCTCGCAGGCCGCAGCCACCCCGGGCGTGTACGCGAGCGCAAGATCGCGCTGGTTCAGCAGGCTCTTGGTGGGAGTGACCGAGATCTTTCCCGGCGGCTGCCGGAGGTGATACTCCAGGGCGCTCCTGCGCAGGATTTCATCCATGGGAAAATTCGCGACTTGAAGTTCTTGTGTTGCTTGGCCGCATGATAGCCGAATTTCGCGGCGCCGCGGCGCCTTCATCCCGCGAGCGCGCTGCGGCATAATTGCGCCGATGCCAAGAAAACTTCTCCGATCCGAGAGCTCTCCCGTACGACCGGTTTCCGGATCGCCCCTTGGGCAGGCCTTATGACGCGCGGCGCAAATCCCGTACTCGCGGCGCGCATGGCCGATATCGAAGCTTTCCATGTGATGGACGTGCAGAACCGCGCGCACGAACTGGAAGCTGCGGGACGCCGCATCGTCCACATGGAAATCGGCCAGCCGGACTTTGCGGCGCCGCCTCTGGTCGCGGAGGCTGCGATCGAGGCGATCCGCCAGCGCCGCCTGGGTTACACGGCTTCGATCGGCATTCCGGAGCTGCGCCAGGCCATTTCCGACCACTATCGGGAACGGCTCGGCGTGACAGTGCCCTCTTCGCGGATCGTAGTCACCGCAGGAGCATCGGGCGCCTTCTTGCTCACGCTCGGTGCGTTGGTGAACCCCGGGGACGAGGTGCTCATGCCCGATCCCTGCTATCCCTGCAACCGGCATTTCGTGCGCCTGCTCGAAGGCCGCACCCGCGCAGTTCCGGTCGACGAGAACCAGCACTACCAACTTGCCGACGCCGACATTCGCTCGCACTGGAGCCAGGCGACGCGCGGCGTGCTGCTCGCTTCACCTTCCAATCCGACCGGGACCATGATCCCGCGCGAGGAGCTGCGTGCGATCATCGCCTCGGTGCGTCGGGCGGGCGGGTTCGTGGTGATGGACGAGATCTATCAGGGACTGGTCTATGACAGTGAGGCGTCAACGGTGCTCGAGCTGGCCGACGACGTGTTCGTCGTCAACAGCTTCTCCAAGTACTTCAACATGACCGGCTGGAGGCTGGGCTGGATCGTCGCTCCCGAGACCTACGTGCGGGAGATCGAAAAGCTGGCCCAGAACGCGTTCATTTGCCCTTCCGCCCCAGCGCAGTACGCCGCGCTCGCGGCGTTTCGGCCGGAAACGCTCGCGGTTCTGGAGGAGCGCAGACAGGAGTTCCGGCGCCGACGCGATTACATGGTTCCCGCGCTGCGCGCGCTGGGGTTTCGCATCCCCGTGATGCCCCAGGGGGCCTTCTACATCTACGCCGGATGCGAGAGCCTCTGCGAGGACAGCAGGCGATTCGCATTGCGCGTGCTGGAGGAAGCGGGTGTTGCCATTACGCCGGGGCTAGACTTCGGCTCGAACCACCCGGAGCGCCACGTGCGCTTCGCCTATACGCGCTCGCTTGAGGATCTCGAGGAAGGAGTGGAGAGGATCGCGCGGATGCTGGGGGGCGGCGACGCGCCGCGGTCATACTGAGCTGCGCGCCCCCGGGCGACCGAATTGGCGTACCGCCTGCTGCAAGCGCTCCTTTTCGGCGAAGACTTTCTGCGCGTATTGGCTCGAAGGATCCGCCAATGCGCCGTTGTAGAACTGAAGGCCCGCCTCCAGACTGCCGGTGCGGCGAACGTATTCCTTGAGAATGCGCGCTCCCAAGGCGATATTGATCGTCGGATCGAGCACCGCTTCTTCCCCGCCGTGCTCCTGCAGCTTGTCGAGGTGATGCTTGGGAATCACCTGCATCAGGCCTTTGGCGCCCATCAGGCTCTCGGCCACTGGATTGAAGCGAGACTCGACCGCCATCACCGCGAGAATCAGCAGGGGATCCAGTCCCACCTGCCGACCCGCGTCGTAGGCAGCGCCCACAAACTGCTCGGTGACATCCGGCGCGATCCGGTATTTACGGGAGACGTAATTCGCCAGCGCCCGGTACTTCTGCGTGTCCATGTCGTCCGCCCCCTCGAGCAGGGAGACCGCTCCATCGTAGCGGATCGAGCCGACTGCGGCCGAGCGGCTGGCGTGCTCCTCGAAGAACAGGGTCTTCCCGCGCACGAGGATGAGCACCACGGCCGCGAGCCCTATGAAGGCCAGACCGTGATGAAGTATCGTCGCCACTCTTCCAAACTGATCCAGCAAGCCTTGCCTTGTCCAGGTGGTGTTCATTGCACCTACCTCCATTAAACGCTTTTGTCTGTTTCTCAATCATAGCAAAGGTTATGCTGCGAAGCAGCATTTCCTTTTAGGATAGGCACTTAACCTAAGACGAACCCTAAGACTCAAACGATCAAGCAACCGCTAGGCCAGATCCCCCTCTTCTGCGGCCGGACAGCCACGGCTCAGTCCGGGGCACAAACGCCCCCGGACTGACCGCGGTTCACTCCCAACCCGCTTATGGCCTGGAACCCGTCGGGAAGGGCCATGCAGCCGCGGGATTCAGGGCGGTCTTCGCCCCTCCTAGCGTCGCCGCTGCCGAAGGGGCTGTGGCCGCCGGTCCCGCCATCGTTGCTGCCGGCGTTGCGGCTTTCCTCGCCGCCCTTCCTCTGGGTCTCGCCTTCTTTCGGGCGGACTTTTTCTTGGCCGCTTTTTTTGCGGGCTTCTTTAACGACTTCCTTTTCCCTTTCTTTCTTGCTGCTTTCCTCTTTTTCTTTTTCTTTGCCGCTTTCTTGCCTTTTCTCTTCCTTGCCATGGCTGGCCTCCATCAAGAGTTATGAAACAACGAACCCGCCCGTTGGGGCGCGGGCTATTCAACCTCCAGGGCTTGCCTCGGAGAATTGAATTCCTCTCCTGCTCTGCCGATTCGACCGAAGCTGCAGGCGCTTAGTCCCAACTGAGCGCACCTCCGGTTTGGTACTCGATCACCCGAGTTTCGAAAAAATTCCTCTCCTTCTTGAGATCGGTCATCTCGCTCATCCAAGGAAACGGATTGCTCGCACCAGGAAACATGGCATCGACGCCGATCTGCTGGCAACGGCGATTGGCGATGTAGCGCAGATACTCCTTGAACATCGGAGCGTTGAGCCCCAGCACGCCGCGCGGCATGGTGTCCTCGGCATAGCGATACTCGAGCTCGACCGCCTTCCTGATGAGACCCTGGATCTCCTCGCGAAACTCGGGAGTCCACAAGTAAGGGTTCTCCATCTTGATCTGGTTGATAAGGTCGATGCCGAAATTGCAGTGCATCGACTCGTCGCGCAGGATGTACTGATACTGCTCGGCGGAGCCGGTCATCTTGTTCTGGCGGCCCAGCGCCAGGATCTGGGTGAAACCGACGTAGAAGAACATACCCTCCATCACGCATGCGAACACGATGAGGCTCCGGAGCAGCTTTTGATCGGCTTCGGGAGTGCCGGTCCGGAAGGTCGGGTCGGTCAGCGTGTCGATGAAGGGGATCAGATATTCGTCCTTGTCACGGATGCTCGGGATCTCGTGGTAAGCGTTGAATACCTCGCCCTCGTCTAGACGCAAGCTCTCGACGATATACTGGTAGGCGTGGGTGTGGATGGCTTCCTCGAACGCCTGCCGCAGGAGGTATTGCCGGCACTCCGGCGCGGTGATGTGGCGATAGGTGCCGAGCACGATGTTGTTCGCCGCGAGTGAATCGGCGGTCACGAAAAAGCCCAGATTGCGCTTGACCACCCGCCGCTCGTCCTCGGTCAGCCCGTTCGCGTCTTTCCACAGGGCGATGTCGCGACTCATATTGACTTCCTGCGGCATCCAGTGATTGGCGCAGGCGGCGAGGTATTTTTCCCACGCCCATTTGTATTTGAACGGCACGAGCTGATTGACGTCGGCGCGCGCGTTGATGATGCGCTTGTCCTCGACGCGCACGCGGCGGTGGCTGTTTCCGGAGGAATAGCGCTCCTCCGAAGGACCGGCGGCGGACGTCTGCGCCAACCCGCTTACCGCCTGCAGGTTAAGGCCCGGGATCGCCTCGGCCCCGATGTCATCAAAAGAAAGCATTTTCTCCCTCCCTGTTCTCGTGCTCGTTCGCGCTCACTGGCAGGACTCGCATTCCGGATCGTTTATCTTGCAGTACTGGATTTCCGGCTCACCCGATGGTCGCGGCGCGGCGGTCGCGCCTGCGATGGGAATTCCGTCTCCAGCGGGAACGGCGTTCAGCTGGCCCGTTCTGACGGTCGATTTCTCGGCATGCGTCGCGCCCATCGCGCGCAGGTAGTAAGTCGTTTTCAGACCCCTCTGCCAGGCGAGCTTGTAGCTTTCGTCCAGCTTCTTGCCGGAAGCCTGGCCGATGTAGATATTGAGCGACTGGGACTGGTCGATCCATTTCTGCCGTCGCGCACCGGCTTCGACGACCCACACGGGCTCGACTTCGAATGCGGTGGCGTAGAGGCGGCGCAAATCGGCCGGCACGCGGTCGATGCGGGCGAGGTTGCCGTCGAAGTACTTGAGATCGGCCACCATGACCTCGTCCCAGAGGCCGAGGTTCTTGAGATCCGAGACGAGAAATTCGTTGACGACGGTGAACTCGCCGGACAGGTTCGATTTCACGAACAGGTTCTGAAAGGTCGGTTCGATCGAGGCGGAAACCCCGACGATGTTGGCGATCGTCGCGGTCGGCGCAATGGCAAGGCAGTTCGAGTTGCGCATCCCGTGGCCCTTGATGCGCTCGCGCAGGGCCTTCCAGTCCATCGACTCCGACATGTCGATATCGACGTATCCTCCGCGCTCTTCGCGCAGCAGGTTCAGCGTGTCCTGCGGCATGACGCCGCGATCCCACAGTGAGCCCTTGTAGGACGCGTAGCGGCCGCGTTCCTCGGCAAGCTCCGTGGAGGCCCAATAGGAGAAATAGGCTATCGCCTCCATGGATCGATCCGCGAATTCCACGGCTTCCTGCGATGCGTAGGGGATTCGCAGCAGGTGCAGGCAATCCTGGAAACCCATGATGCCCAAGCCCACCGGCCGGTGCTTCATGTTGGAATCGCGCGCCTTTCTCACCGCGTAATAATTGATGTCGATGACGTTGTCGAGCATCCTCATCGCCGTGCCAACGGTTTTCTTGAGTTTCTCGTGGTCGAGCTTGAGGGTTCCGTCGACCCGTTGCATGTGCGCAACCATGTTGACCGAACCGAGGTTGCAGACAGCGATCTCGTGGCTGTTGGTGTTGAGCGTGATCTCGGTGCACAGGTTTGAGCTGTGCACGACGCCGACGTGCTGCTGCGGCGAACGCAAATTGCAGGGATCCTTGAAAGTGATCCACGGATGCCCGGTCTCGAAGAGCATCGACAGCATTTTGCGCCAGAGCTGCGTCGCGGGAATCCTCTTGTACAGCTTAAGCTCGCCTTTGGCGACTCTTTCCTCGTACCGGATGTAGGCCTTTTCGAATGCGCGCCCGTACTTGTCGTGCAGGTCCGGTACGTCGGAGGGGCTGAACAGGGTCCACTCGCCGTTCTCCATCACGCGTTTCATGAACAAATCCGGAATCCAGTTCGCCGTATTCATGTCGTGCGTGCGGCGCCGGTCGTCGCCGGTGTTCTTGCGTAGCTCTAGAAACTCCTCGATGTCCAGGTGCCAGGTTTCGAGATAGGAACACACCGCCCCCTTGCGTTTTCCCCCCTGGTTGACCGCCACCGCGGTGTCGTTCACGACCTTGAGGAAAGGCACGACTCCCTGGGACTTGCCGTTGGTCCCCTTTATGTGGGAACCCAGGGCGCGTACCGGGGTCCAGTCGTTGCCGAGTCCTCCGGCATACTTGGCAAGCAACGCGTTTTCCTTGATCGCTTCGTAGATCCCGTCCAGATTGTCCGAAACCGTAGTGAGATAGCACGATGAAAGCTGCGAGCGCGTCGTGCCGGAATTGAACAGTGTCGGTGTCGAGCTCATGAAGTCGAACGAGGACAATACGTTGTAGAACTCGATCGCGCGCGTCTCGCGGTCGATCTCGTTCAGAGCCAGGCCCATCGCGACGCGCATGAAAAACGCTTGCGGCAGTTCGATGCGCGTGCCCTGGACATGCAAGAAATACCGGTCATAGAGCGTTTGCAGGCCAAGGTAACCGAACTTGAGGTCGCGCGATGCGTCCAGAGCAGCGCCGAGCCTCTTCAAGTCGAAATGGGCCAAGCGTTCATCGAGAAGCTCGGCTCGGATGCCGCGGACGACGAATTCGGTGAAGTATTCGGCATAACGTTTCTTCATTTCCGACTGCAAAGCCTCTTCACCCAAGACCTCGCGCCGGATCGTGTGAAGCAGCAGCCGCGCGGTGACGTAGCTGTAGGCCGGATCCTTTTCGATCAGTGCGCGCGCCGAGAGCACCGCGGACCTTCGCACCTCGTCGGCGGGCACCCCGTCATAGATATTCTTCAGGGTTTCGGCGAGGATGAGCTTGGGGTCCACCACCTCGCCCAGGCCTTCGCAAGCCGACGCGATCAGCTCCTCGATGCGAGCCAGATCGAGCGGGCGCCGCACGCCGTTCTCGACCGTATGCAGTTGCGGTTGGGGCGTCGGTTTCTTTTGGGCCGCTTCGTGGGCGCGGGCCTCGGAACGCTTTTCCCGGTACAGTACATAGGCGCGCGCCACTTCGTGCTCGCCCGAGCGCATCAACGCGAGCTCGACCTGGTCCTGGACATCTTCGATGTGGAAGGTCCCGCCAGCCGGCTGGCGGCGCACGAGCGCGCTCACGACCGCGTCGGTCAACCCGGCAACAAGCTCCCTGATCCGCGCCGACGCGGCGCTCTGCCCGCCTTCGACCGCCAGAAATGCCTTGGTCACCGCAACGGAGATCTTGCCGGGTTCGAAACCCACCACCGCACCGTTGCGACGGATGATCTTGTACTGCGAAAACACGGGTTGGACCGCAGGGCTGACGTCGGTGAGGGCCGTCGCACCGGGAATCGACTGTGGAGCCGTGACGTCAGCCGCGATCTGCATATCGTCTCCTCTAATCTTTTTTGTGCGCTGCCCGGTGGGTATGAGAGGGGCGGCGAAACCGAGGCCTTGGGGTACTTTCCCCTTCGACCACAATATATAGTACTCGGGCAAGAGTGTGCAACTAATTCTAGTGTAATGTCAAGATGCAAGAGAAGTTTGCTCAAGCGCCTTCGGAGCATCGCAACATCGTGCGGAACGCGTCGGCGGCCGGAAACGCCGCAGAGCCGAACGGACTACGCAGGAAAACCGCGGCCGACGCCGCGGGGAAAGCGGACCTACTGAATCCGGGCCAGCGACTCCCGGAAATGTCCCCAGTCGAACCTCGGCCCGGGGTCGGTCTTGCGGCCGGGTGCGATGTCGGCATGGCCAACCACATCGACGATCGGATATCGCCGGCGCAGAACCACGAGGAGTTCAGCGAGGCGCGAGTATTGCCGCTCGGAGTAGGCCTGGTCGTCGGCGCCTTCGAGTTCCACGCCCACGGAAAAATCGTTGCAGCACCCGCGCCCCCGCCAGCTCGACGGGCCCGCGTGCCAGGCTCGCTTTGTGCAAGGCACCAGCTGCATCAACTCGCCCCCGCGCCGCACGAGAAAATGCGCCGATACTTTCAGATCGCGAATGGTTTCGTAATACGGGTGCGCGGAGAAATCGAGCGTATTTGTAAACAGTTGCACGATGGCTTCGCCGCCGAACTGACCCGGCGGCAGGCTGATGTTGTGCACGACCAGCAAGCGCACTGCCGCGTCCTCCGGGCGCTCGTCGCAATTGGGCGAGGGAACCTGCGCCGCGCCGGCGAGCAACCCTTCCTTGTCGAAGGGGCCGAGCTCCACCTACCGGATACCCAGGCGTTCCATGCGATAGCGCAATGCCCTGAACGTGATGCCCAGGAGCTTGGCTGCAGCGGTTCGATTGAAGCGGGTTTTCTCGAGGGCCTCGAGGATCGCTTCCTTTTCGAGACGGTCGAGGTATTCCGGCAGCGGCCATTTGGCGTTTGGGGCCCCCGGCTCACGAGCGATCCAAGTCGGCGGAGCGAGCTGCAGGTCTTCGGGTTGGATTTCCTCGCCCGCGGCAAGCGCGATGGCACGCTCCAGAATGTTCTCGAGTTCGCGAGTATTGCCGGGAAAATCGTAGTTCGCGAGAGCTTTCTTCGCTTCATCGGAGAGCCGCATGGGAGCCTTGCCGCCGGGACCGGAAAGACGCCGCAGAATCGCATCCGCGAGCACCGGGATATCGTCGCGGCACTCCCGAAGCGGGGGCATTCTCAGCTCGATGACCGCCAAGCGGTAATACAGATCCTGCCGAAATTTGCCCGATTCGACGCAGGCGGCGAGGTTCTGGTGCGTAGCGCAGATGATGCGCACGTCGACCGCGTCCTCGGAGGTCGCACCGACTTTGCGCACGGTCTTCTCCTGGATCGCGCGAAGCAGCTTGACCTGCATCGCGAGCGGCAGGTCGGCGACTTCGTCGAGGAACAGGGTGCCGGTGTTGGCGGCCTGGAAAAACCCGTCGCGGTCGCCTTCGGCACCTGTAAAAGCGCCCTTCTTGTAGCCGAAGAACTCACTCTCCATCAGGTTTTCTGGGATCGCGCCGCAGTTGACCGGCACGAAGGCTCTCTCGCGCCGCGACCCCTTGCCGTGGATGAGTCGAGCGGCAAGCTCTTTTCCGCTCCCGGACTCGCCCGTGAGGTAGATTGGCGCCTGGCTGCGTGCGAGTTTCTCGATCTTCGCGCGCACCTGCTCGATCCCGGGGCTCGACCCGAGAAGTTGGCCTTCCCCCGATTTGGCTGCCGCCGTTTTCTGGGGCAGGGACAGCGCCGACTTGACCAGCGTGCGCAGCTGGTCGAGGGACAGGGGTTTGGTCAGGTAATCGAAAGCGCCGGCCTTGAGGGCCGCGACGGCGTTTTCGGTGCTGCCGAACGCGGTGATCACTGCAACCGGCAAGTCCGCGCATTGAACACCGATGAAACGCACCAGCTCCAGCCCGTCACCGTCAGGCAGGCGCATGTCGGTAAGGCAGAGCTCGTACCGCTTGGACTGCAGCAGCTGCTTGGCCACCGCCACTGAACCTGCACACTCCACCGCCAGACCCATGCGTAGAAGCGACAGCTCGAGCAGCTCCCGGATGTCCGCCTCGTCGTCGATGACGAGCACCGTACCCTGGACGATGCTCGTCCGCCGTTCCGCGCGCCGGTTTTCTACGGTTCCTGGCATAGGATCCTGAAGTCCGCGCCCGGACCGCGGTCCAGGTACTCAAGACTCGCGCCGTTGGCGGCACACAGCTCGCGAGCGATGTAGAGGCCCAGCCCCGTCCCGCTCGCGAAAGTGGTGAAAAACGGCTCGAACAACTGCGCTTGCAACTCCCTCGCCACGCCCTCGCCATCGTCGATGACGTGCAATTCTACTCGATTTGCCCGGCGTAACACGGTGATGCGCACGCTTCCCGAGAGCCTTCGGCAGTGCCTCCAGGCGTTGTGCAAGAGGTTCCACAGTATCTGGTTGAGATGGGCTCGGTCGAATTCCAAGGTGACGTCTTCGGCCGCATCGATCAGAAAGCTCTCGCTGGGAATGCTGTCGTTCCGCGCGACTTCCTCGATAAACGTGAGGAGATAAGGGCGCACCCGGATCGTTTCCGGCTGAACGCGGTCGCGCCGCGAGAGTTCGAGGACGTCGTGCACCATGCGCTCCAGGCGCCGCGCGTTGTCCCGGATGATCTGCACCATGCGCTCCTTGTTCGGTCCGCGCTGTTCTTCCTGCAACAGGTCCCCGGCGTGCGTGATAGCCGACAGGGGGTTGCGGATCTCGTGGGCGATGTTGGCGGTGAGCCTTCCGAGCGCCGCGAGCTTGAGTTGCTGGCCCTGTTCCTCGAGCTTGGACAAATCCTCGAGAAACACCAGGCTGGAGCTACCGCCCGCCGCGCCCGCCGACACGAAACGCGCGCGCACGAGGCGGCCGCTCTCGGAAAATTGCACGTTCACGCTGCTCGCGCCCTGGCCGGCGCGCCAGACGGCAAGCCGCTGGGCGAGCTCCGCCGAAAAATCCTCGATCCGGCTCAAGTCGGGCACGACCCGCCCCAGCAGATCCGCCGCGCGCGGATTGTGCAGGTGCACGCGGCCCTGGGCATCGACGACCAGCACCCCGTCCTGCACGTCGCGGATTATCAGTCTATTGATGCGAAGCTGGTCGGCGAGGTCGGCACCGCGTTGCTGCGCGAGGCGTTCGTTCAGGATCAGGCGCCGCGCCAGCCGATTGGTGATCAGCGCCGTCGCGAAATAGCCGATCGACAGTAGCCCAGGCTGGACGTAGTTCGCGGTGCTGGAGTCTTCCACGAGCACCCAGTACGACTGCTCGAGAAGTACGGCAATCGAAGCCAGTGCGGCGTAGAAAAGCGTGAGTGTGCCCCGGCTCACCAGGGCAGCACCCGCCAACGAAATGAGGAGCATCACGCCTAGGCCGCTGCGGATACCGCTCGAGGCATACATCAACACGACGATGAGCACGACGTCGGTGACGACGTGGAGCGTGAGTTGAAGGTTGAAGTACGCCGGCACCTTTCGCAGCACGACGTGAAACACGACGGCCAGCGCCAGGTAAATGACGCTCGAGTAGGTATACGCCACGATGTCGTGGCTGCCGAGGCTGAGCGCGTCACCGAAAATCAGGGCTGCGAGCAGGAATATCGCGGCTACGGCGATGCGGTAGAAGTTGAAGTACCTGAGCGAGACCCAGAACGAGTCCGCAACGGCACCTTCCTGCGGGAGCAACGACAGGCTGAGCATCGCCGAGGTCGCCATGACCGTCCTCAGCCAGCGCCGAGCCGGCGGTGCTCTTCGCTGCAGAAGAAGCGGCCGGCGGCTCCAAGCGCTTCGCTGCGCGGGACATTGACCCCGCAATGCGCGCAAGGAACCATCGGCTCGACCGGGGGCGGCTCGGAGCGCTGCCGGCGCTTGCGCGCAAGACCGGTCAACACGAAGTAGGCTACGACTATTGCGATGACGAGAAGGAGGAGCTTGCTCACGCTGCAATGGCTGGCGGCCTGCGTCGCGGCACGCGACGAGGCGCCATTATACCGGCGCGGGGCGAGAGTCCGGAGGGGTTCGAAGCGGGCGCTTATCCACAATGGCGTGGTGACAAAGCGGTAACAAATCGGACCGAGGGGCTATGGAAAGGCGCCTGTCCTCGGATCAGAATAGCGGCTCGGGAAAAAGCAAAGGAGACCCATGAACACGATCCGATTTGTTCTCACCGCCCTCCTCGCCTCGACCCTCGCCGTCGCACCGGCCTTCGCCCAAACGAAGGCGGACCTTGAGGAGGCGATGAGCTATGACGGCCTGAAGAGGATCGAGGTCAAAGGCCTCGACCTCGCGTTCGCGCGGCCCGGTGCGACACTCGCCGCCTACAAAAAGGTCCTTGTCGAGCCGGTCGAGGTCGCCTTCCACAAGGACTGGGATCCCACCCGGACCGGAAGCCGCTTGAAGCTGAGCGCCACCGAGCGTGAAAACATCCGCTCGGGCGTGGCGAAGATCGTGCACGAAGAGTTCGTGAAGGTGCTGCAGGCGAAGAGCAACTACAAGGTCGTGAGCGAAGCGGGCCCGGACGTGTTGCGCGTCAAGCCCAAGATCCTCAATCTGTTCGTGAATGCGCCGGACGCCGGCAGCGTCGGGCGCTCACAGACCTACACGGTCTCCGCGGGCGAGATGACCCTCTTCATGGAGCTATACGACTCCGAGACGGGGGCAGTGCTCGCGCGCGTGGTCGACCGGCGCGAGGCGCGCAACACCGTCACTATGACGCTCAGCAGCAGCGTGGTGAACGCAGGCGAGGCGCAGGCAATCGCCTCGACCTGGGCGCGCATCCTGCGCGACGCCCTCGACCGCGCCCCACGGAGTTGACAAGAAGTAACGCTACTTCCCGCGACGACGTTCACCGCGATGGCCTCGGTGTAGCTCGCCTCGACGAAATCGCCGACCTTAAGAGTGGTCGGGGTGACTGGATTCGAACCAGCGACTCCTGCGTCCCGAACGCAGTACTCTACCAGGCTGAGCTACACCCCGAACCGGACAGGAGCCAATACGCAGGAAGGAGCGCGCCGGGAATTTCTAGTAATCACGCTCGATCGCGAAGGCCGACAATTCTAGCAAAGATTCACGGTAGCTTGAATCAGGCAGGCCTGCGATGGCTTCGCTCGCCGCGCGCGCTTCTTCCTTGGCCTTGCTCCGCGCATAGTCGAGCGCGCCGGTCAGGCGAATCGCGTCCAGGACTGCCCTGAATTCCTCCCGGCCGCCGCGCTCGATCGCCGAGCGCACCAGCGCCGCTTGTGCGGGCGATCCGCGCTGCATCACGTGGATCAGCGGCAGCGTCGGTTTGCCCTCCTTCAGGTCGTCCCCCAGGTTCTTTCCCGTGTGCGCTGCGTCGCCCGAATAATCCAGCACATCGTCGATCAGCTGAAAAGCCGTTCCGAGGTGCATGCCATAGCGCGCGAGGCCGCGCTCGAGCTCCGCGCTCGCCTCGCCCAGGATCGCGCCCAGCTGCGCGGCCGCTTCGAAGAGCTTCGCGGTCTTGCGCCGGATGACCTCAAGGTAGGCCGCTTCACTTATCGTGGAATTGTGGGCATTCAGGAGTTGCAGCACCTCGCCCTCCGCGATCGCATTGGTGGCATCCGCCAGCACCTCCATGACCCGCATGCTTCGCACGGACACCATCATTTGGAAAGCGCGTGAGTACAGAAAGTCCCCGACGAGCACGCTCGCCGCGTTGCCGAACTCGGCATTGGCCGTCTTGCGGCCACGCCGCAGTTCGGACTCGTCGACGACGTCGTCATGCAGAAGGGTCGCGGTATGAATGAATTCCACGACGGCCGCGAGCTCCACGTGATGCTCGCCGCGATAGCCGGTCGCCCCGGCGGCAAGGAAAACCAGCGCCGGGCGCAGCCGCTTGCCGCCTCCGGCAATGATGTACTCCGCGATCTGGCGTACGAGCACCACGTCGGACTCGAGCCGACGCCGGATCATGGCATCCACCGCAAGCATGTCTGCGGCGATGCGGTTGCGAAGGAGTTCGGGCTGCAAAGGGGATTATCGCACTGCGGAATCGACTCAACGGCGGCTCAGGAGGATAGCATATTTTCTTTGACCGCACCCGCTAAAGGCATGTATAATTTCGTGTTTTTTCAAATCCATTCCGCGGAGACCAGCATGTACGCCGTCGTCAGAACCGGGGGTAAACAGTATCGCGTTTCCACCGGGGAGAAGCTGAGGATCGAAAAGCTCGCCGCCGCTGTGGGCAGCGAGCTCGTGCTCGACGACGTCCTGCTTGTCGGTGACGGTCAGGCGCTCAAGGTCGGAACCCCTGTGGTGAAAGGTGCCTCGGTAAAAGCGAAGATCGTAGCTCACGGCCTCGGCGAGAAAGTGATGATTTTCAAGCTGCGCCGGCGCAAGAACTCGAAAAGGCTCCGGGGCCACCGCCAGGCCTACACCGAAATCGAGGTCACCGGTATTGCGCAGGCGTAACACGCGCATCCCGAGGAGAAAGACGATCCATGGCACACAAGAAAGCAGGCGGCAGTTCCCGCAACGGCCGCGACTCGCAATCAAAGCGTCTCGGCGTCAAACGCTACGGCGGCCAGATCGTAGCCGCGGGCAGCATCATCATTCGCCAGCGCGGTACCCGCGTTCACCCCGGGGACAACGTCGGGGTCGGGAAGGACCATACCCTTTTCGCAAAGGTAAACGGCAAGATCCAATTCAGCTTCAGGGGCCCGGACCACAAACAAACGGTCAGCGTGGTCCCGGCTTAGAAGCAAACTGCTTCTCCGAAGAGCCCTATCCACGCGGTAGGGCTTTTTTGTTTCCACAGGCGCCATGAAATTCGTCGACGAAGCGCGCATCGAGGTCCACGCCGGCAACGGCGGCAACGGCATCGTGAGCTTCAGGCGTGAGAAGAACGTGCCGCGCGGAGGGCCCGATGGCGGGGACGGCGGCAGCGGCGGCAGCGTGTACGCGGTCGCCGACCGAAACATCAATACCCTTGTCGAATACCGCTTCGCGCGCGTTCACCGCGCGCGGGACGGCGAGCACGGGCGCGGTGCCCAATGCAGCGGGAAAGGTGCCGATGACGTCGTGCTGCGCGTGCCCGCGGGCACCGTGATCACGGACGCGCAGACGGCAGAAACGGTCGCCGACCTCGCCGTGCACGAGCAGGTCGCACGGCTCGCGCGGGGAGGCAAAGGGGGCCTCGGCAATGTCAATTTCAAATCGAGCACCAACCGCACGCCCCGCAAGGCGACACCCGGCGAGCCCGGCGAGCATCGGACCCTCAAGCTCGAACTGAAGGTGCTTGCCGATGTTGGATTGCTGGGCCTTCCCAATGCCGGAAAGTCCACCCTTATTCGCGCCGTCTCGGCTGCCCGTCCCAAGGTTGCCGACTACCCGTTTACCACCTTGCATCCCCATCTCGGAGTGGTTCGTGCCGGAATCGATCGCAGCTTCGTGATCGCCGATATCCCGGGGCTCATCGAGGGGGCAGCCGAAGGCGCCGGCCTGGGGCACCAGTTCCTCAGGCACCTCGCGCGTACGCGGCTCCTCCTTCACATCGTCGATATGGCGCCCTTTGATCCGGACGCCGATCCCGCTCGCGATGCACGATCCATAGCCGCAGAGCTGAAGAAATTCGATCCTGCGCTGCACCGAAAGCCGCGCTGGCTGGTGCTGAACAAAATGGATATGCTCCCTGCCGAAGAGCGCAAGACTGCGGCCGCCCGTCTCGTGCGCAGGCTGCGCTGGCGCGGCCCGAGCTTTTGCATATCGGCGCTTACCGGCGAGGGTTGCCGCGAGCTCAGTTTCGCGGCGATGAAATTCTTGGAGACCGGAAAGGCGGCATGAGAGAGGTCAGGCGTTTCGTCGTCAAGGTCGGGAGCACCCTCGTCACCAACCGGGGCGCAGGGCTCGACACGTCCGCGATCGCGCGCTGGGCAGGGCAGGCCGCAAGGCTTCGCCAAGGCGGCAAGGAGTTCGTCCTGGTTTCAAGCGGTGCGATCGCCGAAGGCATGCAGCGCCTGGGTTGGACACAGCGCCCGCACGCCATGCACGAGCTGCAGGCCGCCGCAGCAGTCGGGCAGATGGGACTCGTTCAAGCGTACGAGTCGTGCTTCCGGCAGCATGGCCTGCATACGGCGCAGGTGCTCCTCACCCATGCCGACCTCGCCGACAGGCAGCGCTACTTAAATGCCCGCTCCACCTTGCTGACACTGCTCGGGCTTGGAATCATTCCCGTGATCAACGAAAACGACACCGTCGTTACCGACGAAATCCGGTTCGGGGACAACGACACGCTTGCCGCATTGGTGACCAATCTCGTCGAAGCCGACTGTTTGATCATCCTCACCGATCAGCAGGGGCTGTACACCGACGATCCCCGCCGCAATCCGGAGGCAACGCTGGTGCGGAAAGCGCAGGCCGGCGAGCCGCAGCTCGAGAAAATCGCAGGCGGAACCGGCTCCACCATCGCCAAGGGGGGCATGCTCACCAAGGTGCTCGCAGCCAAGCGCGCGGCCCGCTCGGGAGCGCAAACGGTGATCGCCTCAGGACGCGAGCCCGATGTGCTGGTCAGGATCGCCGCCGGAGAAGCCGTGGGCACCCTGCTTACCGCGCAGACGACACCGCTCGCCGCACGCAAGCAGTGGCTCGCCGATCACGTGCAGGTCGGAGGAAGACTCAGCATCGACGCCGGCGCCGCCAAGGCCTTGCGCTCAGGTGGCAAGAGCCTGCTGCCGATCGGAGTCAAGGGCGTGGAGGGCGAATTCGAGCGGGGAGCAGTGGTCGCCTGCCTCTCGCCGGAGGGCACCGAGATCGCGCGTGGACTGGTCAATTACAACGCGCAGGAATCCCGGCGCATTGCCGGCCGGGCGTCAGGCGAGATCGAGGCAATACTCGGATACATAGACGGACCGGAATTGATCCACCGCGACAATCTCGTCCTGCTCTAGCGGGCGCGATCGCCTACGCCAGATCTCTTACCAGAGAATCGCGTACCGTCGGAGGCGCCTCGAGCGTGGCGGAATAGCGGGAATGATCGATCCCGAGCGTCAAGCCCGCGCCTTTCTTGAGAGCCTGCGCAGTGGCCTCGTCGAGCTCGAAGCGCAAAAAATGCACCGCCGAGGTCTTCTGCCCGTTCTCCCGATCGAGATCCTCGTCGGCAATCGCCCAAACCCGCTCGTGCCCCGCGGCACGGAGCCACACCTTGTCCTCGATACCGATCAACTCTGCGAGGCGCTTCGCGCGCTCCTCCGGATCCGGGTACTCGATCATCATGGTCGCCTTGAGATTGCGGCCGTCCGGTACGAGCGGATTGTAGGCAGCGAGCTCCTCCCTGATACCCTCTTCCTCGAAGATCCGCTCGATGCGCAACATCTCCTGCACCTGGTAGCGGATGGTGAGCTCGTCCTCGAAGACGAGCGTGACGTGCTCGCCGAGCTGAACCGTGCGGTCCTTCTTGTGCGCAATGACCTTCGCGCGAAACTGCGGGCGCTCGCGCGCGTAGGTTTCCAGGGTCATGAGGCTTGCACGGTCGATCCTAGGCATGGCGTCCATCGTCATCATCGAGGCGGGTTCAAATTCCGTAGGCCTTGCGAAGCAGCGACAGGGGGTGCGCCCTGATGGCCAGGGTTCCCCCCATGCCCTGCTCTATATGGCGCGCGGCGATCGGGCAGTCCGAACTGATGTAATCGGGCTCGTTGCCGGCCATCTGCCGGAACACGGGTCGCCCGATCTTCATGGAGTTTTCGTAGTACTCGGATTTGACGCCCCAGGTTCCGTCGTGACCGGAGCAACGCTCCACCGTATTGAGGGTCGTCCCCGGTACGAGCTGCAGCGTTTCGCGGGTCTTCTGTCCCATGTTCTGCACGCGCGAATGGCACGGGACGTGGTAGGACACCTTTCCGAGCGCGGTCTTGAAGTCGGTCTTGAGCAGCCCGTCACGCTTGCGCAGGACGAAGTACTCGAACGGGTCGAACATCGCCTCGCTTACTGCCTTGACTTCGGAATCGTCCGGAAACAACAGCGGCAGCTCGCTCTTGAACATCAGCGTACATGAGGGCACTGCGGTGAGAATCGCGTAGCCCTCACGCGCGAGCTCGACGAGTCGCGGAACGTTGAGTGTCTTCAGGCGCTCCACGCCCTCGAGATCGCCGAGCTCGAGCTTGGGCATGCCGCAGCAGGCTTCTTTCTTCATGATCACGTAAGGAATCTCGTTGTGATCGAGAACCGCGAGCAGATCGTGGCCGATGCCCGGCTCGTTGTAATTCACGTAGCAGGACGAGAATACCGCCACTTTTCCCGGAGTGCGTTCACCGTTGCGTGGCTCATGGCTCCGGCTGGCTGCAGCCTGTCCGCGAAACGTTCCGGGACTATAGGGCGGCAGCTTGCGCTCAGGGTGGACGCCGATCGCCTTTTCCAAAAGCGCGCGCGAGGCGGAGTTACGGTTGACGGCGTTGACCACCTGCGCGACGACCGGGATCGCGGCGAGCCTGCCGACGGCGTCCGTGGAGGAAAGCAGGCGGTCCCGCAGCCGCACCTCGCCCTTCTTGAATTTCACCGCCTTGGCGCGCAGCATGACATGCGGAAAATCGACGTTCCAGGGATGCGGCGGCACGTACGGGCATTTCGTCATGTAGCACATGTCGCAGAGATAGCACTGGTCCACGACCTTCCAGAACTGCGATTTCTCCACGCCGTCGACTTCGAGCGTCGCGCTCGCGTCCACGAGATCGAAGAGCGTCGGAAACGCCGTGCACAGGTTGACGCAGCGCCGGCATCCGTGACAGATGTCGAACACCCGCTCCATTTCGCCGAGAAGCTTCGCTTCCTCGTAGAACTCCGGCGCGCGCCACGCGACAGGATGGCGCGTCGGCGCTTCGAGATTTCCCTCGCGTACGGTCATTTTCGGTATCGTCCGCGAGGTGAGTGGCTACTGCCTAGTCGGCGAGCGCGTCGAGCGCTTTCTGGAAACGGTTGGCGTGCGAACGCTCCGCCTTGGCGAGGGTCTCGAACCAGTCGGCTATCTCGGAGAAACCTTCTTGACGCGCGGCCTTCGACATGCCGGGATACATGTCGGTGTACTCGTGGGTCTCTCCGGCGATGGCGGCCTTCAGATTCAAGCGCGTGCCGCCGAACGGGAGGTCCGTCGCCGGATCGCCGCATTGTTCCAAGTATTCGAGGTGGCCGTGGGCGTGGCCGGTTTCGCCCTCGGCGGTAGAGCGGAACACCGCCGCGACGTCGTTTTGCCCTTCAACGTCTGCTTTCGCCGCAAAGTAAAGATAGCGGCGGTTGGCTTGCGATTCCCCAGCAAATGCCGCCTTGAGATTGCCGTGGGTCTTGGAGCCTTTGAGCTGCATATGTGCCTCCGTGTGTTGGACTGAATTAGACTAACTCTAATTGGTAGACGAAGGATAATATTCGGGACACCCTGCTGTCAAGCACGAGTCAATGCCCCAGGGCGGATCCGGGCAAGGGACTGGGGAAAGGGTGGTCTTTGCGGCTGGGCGCCACGTCTCTCCCTAACGCGCCGAAGCGTCAGGGAGTCAGCGTGATGCGATTTCCGCTGGAAGAGGCTTGCGGCCCTGGCCGCGAAACAGATAGCGGGCGAGCTCGGTGAGCGCGTGCTGGTAGACCTCTCGCTTGAAATCGATTACCGAGTCGAGGGGTATCCAATAATCGTTCCAGCGCCAGGCATCGAATTCGGGGCGCTCCGAAGCGCGCAGGCGCACATCGCACTCGCGCCCGACCAGCCGCAGCAGGAACCAGATCTGTTTCTGCCCCCGGTAGTTGCCGCGCCAGTCCCGTTTGAGCCACTGCGCAGGCACCTCGTAGCGCAGCCAGTTGCGCGTCCGCCCCAGGATCTTCACGTGGCTGGGCAGCAGGCCCACTTCTTCGCGCAGTTCGCGGTACATCGCCTGCACCGGGGTTTCCCCAAGCTTGATCCCGCCCTGCGGGAACTGCCAGGAG
>VBCH01000059.1 GCA_005884455.1 Betaproteobacteria bacterium | reverse complement strand
CAGACCGACTTCTCCGTCGGTTGCTATTGCGCCGACGAATCACGCTGTCATCGCTCGGTCCTGCGCGCGCTGCTGCTGGCGCGCGGTGCCAAGGTGATGTGAAGAGCTAAACCTTCCATGCAATTCGCAATCCGCGAAGCCCGGATGAAAGACTTCAAGGGATACCGCGCGCCGGAGCCTCTTTCGCCCGAGCGTCCAGCCGTATCTGATCTCCTGGTTCCGCTACGACCCGGCGAAAGAGATCGCCAAGGTCACGGTTCCGGTCCTCATTGTGCAGGGATCCACCGATCGGCAGGTATCGGTTGAAGACGCCCACTACCTCAAGAAAGGCGATCAGCAAGCGCAATTCCGGATCGTTCCCGGCATGAACCATCTGCTCAAGGCTGTACCCGATGACGACGGCAAGCAGCTTGCCTCGTTGTCCGACCCGGCGATCCCTATTCATACGATGCTGATCGACGAGACCCGCTCGTTCGCGATGGCTGCGGATCAACGCCGGGACGTCGGGCGCCATTGACGATGCTCGGCATCCACGATTACTGGCTGTTCGTTGCAACCGGGGTGTTGTTGAATCTCACGCCCGGTCAGGATACTTTGTACATTCTCGGCCGCAGCATCGCCCAGGGCCGGCGGATCGGCCTCGCCTCGGCTCTGGGCATTAGCGCCGGCTCGGTCATCCACACGCTCGCCGCGGCGCTCGGATTGTCGGCCGTCCTCGCGACGTCGGCCTCCGCGTTTCTCGTCCTGAAGGTCGTCGGAGCGGTATACCTCGTCTACCTCGGCGTTCGCATGCTGATCACGCGCACGGCGGCTTTCGGAACGACCGACATCGCAGGCTCGGTCGATGCATGGACGGCGTTCCGCCAGGGCATGCTCACCAACGTGCTCAACCCCAAGGTGGCCTTGTTTTTTCTTGCGCTGATGCCCCAATTCATCGAGCCGGCGAGCCCCACGAAGGTCGGCGCCTTCCTCCTGCTGGGACTTACGTTCATCACCACCGGAACCGCTTGGTGCCTCATTCTGGCTCTCGGCGCCTCGCGCGTGCGGAGTTTCTTCGCCGGTCGCCCGCGAGCGCTTCGCGGCCTCTCGCAGGCGTCGGGGGCGCTCTTCATCGTTCTCGGCCTGCGGCTTGCGGCAAGCAAGCAATGACGGGCCTCACGGGAGACTTTCGAATGAGAAGAATCCATAAAAGCAGAGCCGCGCTGATTGCCGTCCTCACGCTGGTCGGTTGCGCAACGAGCTCCGCACCCGGAGGGCCTGCCGACCGGGCCGACGTGGGCGCCGCCAAGCGGCAGGTGGCGGACACCGAGCGAGCCTTCGCTCGAACCATGGCGACCCGGGATCACAAGGCCTTCAGCTCATTTCTGTCGCAGGAGGCCGTTTTCTTCTCCGGTGACAAGCCGCTTCGGGGCGCGCAACAGGTGGCCGACTGGTGGAAGCGCTACTACGAAGGCGCGGATGCCCCGTTCTCATGGGAGCCCGAAGACGTCGAGGTGCTCGACTCCGGCACTCTGGCCATGAGCTCCGGTCCCGTTCGCAATCCCAAAGGAGAGCTCATCGCCACTTTCACGTCGATCTGGCGGTTGGAGGACACGGGGAAATGGCGCATCATCTTCGATAAAGGTAACCGGGCCTGCCCTCCGAAACCCTAGGCGCGCGGTAGGACATCGCCGTCATGAAACTGCGAAAGATGTTTGCGTTGAGCCGCGCCGTCGCGCGGAACGAGATCGAGAAAGTGGAGGCCCTCTGCAGCGAGGCGCTCGCGGCCGACCAGCGAGATCTCATGGCTCTGATGGCGCTCGCGGACGCGTACTGGCGAAATCAAAGACGCGAGGACGCGCTGACGGTCGCACTGCAGGCCCTCGAAATCGAATCGGACGAATTCTACGCACTGAGAATCGTGGCCGGCGTCTATGCCGAGCGCGGAGAGCACGAGCCTGCGTACCGCTACGCGAGGCGCCTCCTGGATGCAGACAGGCCGCATCTCACGCCGGCAAGGACCGTTTCGCGCATCCTGGCCGCCTTGGCCTGGCTGCCCGCTGTTCGTCGCCTGAAGGAGCTCGTCGGCCGTGAGGAGCGGGAAATCGAAAGCTCCTATTCCGAGTGGATGCAGTGGGCGAACGGATACGTGCGCTGGTACGAATCGCGCAATCAACCCGCGCCCTGACCGCGCGAGCTTGGACCAAGGGGGCCCGGATGCAGAATACGATTGCCGAGGGAGGCTGCGCCTGCGGAGCGATCCGCTACCGTGTAAGCGGCCGGCCGTCGAATACCGAAAGGATTGGGAATGGATCCCCTCGAACGCAACAAGAGGAACGTCACAGCCTTCTACGACCTCGCGTTCAACCAGAGCAGGCCCGCCGAGGCGATCGAAAAGTACGCGGGGGACCGCTACATCCAGCACAACCCGCACGTGGCGGACGGCAAGGAGGCGTTCATCGCATACTTCGACCAGATGGCGAGGGAATACCCGGGCAAGCGCGTCCACTTCAAGCGGATCTTCGCGGACGGGAACTACGTCATCTTGCACTGCCACCAGGAGTGGCTGGGCTACAGGGACCGGGACTGGGCCGGCATGGATATTTTCCGCCTGGACGACCAGGGCAAGATCGTCGAGCACTGGGACGTGCTGCAGGTCGTGCCCGAGACCTCGGCCAACGACAAGACGATGTTCTGAGCCGGGACACTACTTGCGCTCCGGAACCGTCCAGAGATAGAGCGTGCTCGCTCCCGCCTGCACCGTCCGCTCCGGCGGCCAGGCGTCGCCGAACCCGTAGCGATGAGCGACGATTCGCGTTCCGGGCGCGAGCTCGCGCAGCAGCTTCGGCAGCAAACGCCGGTTGAGCGTCTCGAAGAGGAACAGCGTCACCACCGTGGCTTCGCCGATATCGGCCTCGAACAGGTCGCCGCGCACGAAGCGCACGCGATCCCCGACCCCGGCGCGGCGCGCACGGTATACCGCCATGCGCAGCGGCACAGGGTCGATCTCGACGCCCACGCCGCGCGCGCCGAAATCCTTCGCCGCGGCGATGACGATGCGCCCGTCCCCGCAGCCCAGGTCGTAGACCACGTCCCCGGGTCCCGTGCCCGCGAGCCTGAGCATTCCCAGGACCGCTTCGTCCGTGCTCGGGAAATACGGGACCTCGGGATCGAAAACGGGCGCGACCCCGTCGGTGAGCTTGGTGTCGCCCAGGCCTTCGAGGGCGGCGCAGCCCGACACGAGCAGCGCGAGGCCGAGAAAAAACCGGGGACAGACCACGGTTTTGGCTATGGCTTCTTCAGTCCGGAAACCGTGATCTGTCCCCGGTTTGCGAAGAGCATGACCGCCGCGCCCACGGCGAGAACCCCCAGGCCCACGAGCGCGTGGGTGCGGTGATAGGCGAGGCTCGAGTAGAGCAGGTAGGCGCAGGTGAGCACGAAAATTCCCGGCACCACCGGGTAGCCGGGCACGCGGAAGGGCCGCGGCGCGCCACGCTCCTTCACCCGCAGGATGAAAAGGGCAATGCCGGTCAGCATGAAAAAGCCCCAGAAAACCGGAAGAGAATATTCCACCAGGCCCTTGAAGCCCGCGTTCTGGAAAGCTCCGAAGACGACCAAGGCGAGTGCGATCGCCCCCTGCACCAGCATCGCGGTGCGCGGCGAGCCGCTCGCCTCGTTCCAGCGGCCGAGGAAACCGAGCAGCGGCCAGTCGCGTCCGAGCGCGTAGTTGGAGCGCGCGCCGACGATCATCGAGCCGTTCACCGAGGTGAGCGCGGCGATCGCGATCATCACCGAGATGATCTTCTCCCCCGCCGGCCCCCAGACGCGTTTCATCAGGTCCGCTGCGACAGCGTCCGAGCGCACCATGCCTTCGTAGCCGAGTCCCTTCAGGTAGGCGAGGTTCACCAGCAGGTAGAGCAGGGTCACGATGCCTATGGAGAGCAGCAGCGCGCGCACCATGTTGCGCTTGCGGTCGCGCACCTCCGCGGATATGTAGGCGGCGTCGTTCCAGCCTCCGTAGGTGAACAGCACGAACACCATCGCCGAGCCGATTCCCGCGCCCATGTACCAGGGCGCGCCGGCGCCCGGTGCCGCCGCAGGCGCCGGATCGGGCGCGAGCGCAAAGCCGGCGACGATTATGAGCACGAGGCCCCCGCATTCGAGGAAGGTGAAGAAGTTCTGGGTGAGCTTCCCCTCGCGGATTCCTGCGTAGTTCACCGCCGTGAGCACCGTCACCACCAGCGCCGCCCAGATCGCCGAGGACTGCGGACCCAGGTGGATCACGCGCGACATGTAGTCGCCGAAGAGATAGGCGAACACCGCGATCGAGCCCGCCACGACCACCGTCATCCGCGCCCAGCCGTAGAGGAAGGCGAGCGATCGCCCGTACGCGCGCCCGATGAAATGGTATTCGCCGCCCGCCGAAGGGAACGCCGTCGCGAGCTCGGCGTAGCACAGCGCTCCGATCACCGAGAACACGCCGCCCGCGACCCACACCGCGACGAGGAGCGCCGGGCTTTCAACGGCACCCGCTACGATCGAGGGCGTGCCGAAAATCCCCGCGCCGATGATCAGGCCCACGATGATCGCGGTGGCGTCGGCCAGCGACAGGACCTGCGCCGGGCCGGAGGGAGGTTGCGTGGATTTTTCGGGAGTCGGCATCAGAGAGTCAGGTACTGAGTCGTGTGGGAGTTGCGCCGGCGCAGATCGGCCAGGCAGTCTTCGAGCGGCAGGTCGAAGAGCCGCTGCGCGGCGCGCGCGCGCGCCTTCAGCTCCGTCCAGCGCATGCGCGGCGGGCCGCCGCGGAGCGCAAAGGCGATGAAGTTATCCTCCTCTTCGGCGAGCAGCAGCGTCGGGCTGCGGCCGAAACTCTCCGCTATTTGTCGGCAATGGGTTTCGATGCGCTTGTCGTCGGACATGAAGTTGGCGACCATCACACCGCCCGGGCGCAACGCGGCGAAGGCGCCGTCGTAGAAGGATCGCGTGCACAGGCGCTTCGCCGGACTGCCGTTGACGAACCCGTCCACGACCAGCACGTCGCAGCTCGCGGGCCGCTGCGGCACGGCCTCGGCTCCGTCACCGATCACGATTTCCAGCCGCGCGTCCTCTTCGGGAAAGCGGAAGTATCTTCGCGCCACGGTGACCACGCCCGGGTCGATCTCGACCACCGTGACGCGCGTCCGCGGCAGGCGCTGGTGGATGAAGCGCGCCATTGAGCCCCCGCCCAGCCCCACCAGGAGCACGTCGCGCGGGCTCGGATGAAAGAGCAGGAAGGCCATCATCGCGCGCACGTAATCGAGCTCGATGCGGTCCGGCGCGTCCAGGCGCATCGCGCTCTGGATCGCATTGCCTCCGATCTGCAGAACGCGCACGCCATCCTCCTCGACGATTTCGATCGCCTTGTGCGGGCCGAACCATTTGCCCGGACGCCTCATGATTTTCCGCGCAGGCCCGGGGATCACGGCTTCAGCGCCGTCGCGAGTACGGCGGGCATGGGGATCTCCACCGTCCCGTGATTCTCGTATTCGCCGGCGACCCTGCCGACCGCGTCGCGGATCGCGGCGAGCGCCGTAGCGGACTGGGCGCGCAGCAGGGCCTGCGTCCGGACCGAACCGGTGCGGAACGCCTCGAACAGCAGCCCGGACGCGCTGAAGCGCCAGACCTGCGGGACCTTGCGCACGTCCACGTTCCTGAAGCCCGCGATCTTCAGGACCTTGTCGCACTCGCTCGCGTCGCTGAAGCGGAAAAACGGCGGCCCCGGCGGCAGCGGCACATCGGGATTGCCGTGCTTGCGGATCGCATCGAGAATGATGCCGAAACCCACCGCCTCCTCCGGTTTCGCCCAGACCGTGAAGGCGAATCTGCCGCCCGCGCGCAGAACGCGGAAGGCCTCGGCCACGGCGCGTTCCGGCTGGGCGAGGTGCAGCATGCCGAAGTTCATCACCACCGCGTCGAAGCTGGCTTCCGCAAACGGCAGCGCCTCGGCGTCGCCCTCGCGGAACTCTATTTCCGGATTCTGCGAGCGCGCGAGCTCCACCATCGCGGGGGAAAAATCGAGCGCCGCGACACGCGCGCCGCGGGCCGCGGCGGCCGCCGCCGCGTAGCCCGGTCCGCTCGCCACGTCGAGGGTGCGCGCGCCCGAGCGCACTTCCGCCGCATCGAGCAGTGGATCGACCGCCTGCCGCGTGAGGCTTCCGAAGGCGTCGTCGTAGTGGCGGGCGGCGCCCTGCCAGCCCGCGTGCTCAAGCGCGCGGAATGCGACGGGATCGGGGGCGAGCGCCGCCACCGGCTCGCGGCGGGTCACTTAATCGCTGTCGCGACCGGCTTGCCTTTCTCGACGACGTAAGTCGCGAGCACGACGGCCTTGCCCTTGCCGACGTTCTTGCCGTCGTGGACCACGCCGGCAGGGACAAAGAACACCTCGCCCGCCTTGAGCGTCTTCGGCGGCTGGCCGTCCACGAGGAGCTGCAGCGTGCCTTCCACGACGTAGCCGAGCTCCTCTCCGGGATGCGTGTGCCGTCCGGCCTGCCCTCCGGGAACGAATTCCGCGCGCGCCACGACCGCGTGCCGGTCCTGGGCGCTGAGGTCCTGGTCCTGCAGCACAGTGCGCGTGAAGCCGGGTTGCTGCGCATTGAGCAGGCCGATTCCGGTCCCCAGCGCGGCGGCGGCGAGGGCCGCTGCTATCGTCAGTTTCCTCATGCTTGGTTCCTCCTTTTGTCGGTCGTCAAAAGAAATCAGGCGAGGGCGAACCGCAGCGTCCCCAGCTTCTCGATGGTCGTGGTCAGCCGGTCGCCGGGCTTGAGCCACACCTGCTTCTCCTTGGGATAGCCCGCGATCACCCCTTCCGGAGTGCCGGTGTAGATGACGTCGCCGGGCAGGAGCGTCATCAGCGTCGAGGCGTAGCTGATGATCGCTGCGCAGTTGTGCACCATGTCGCTCGTGTTCGAGGACTGGCGCACCTCTCCGTTCAGCGTGCCTTCTATCTTGAGGTTGTTCGGATCGGGAATCTGGTCCGCGGTCACGAGGTACGGTCCGAGCAGCCCGAAGCCGTCGCAGGTCTTGCCGATCATCCACTGGCTGCTGCGCGACTGCAGGTCGCGCGCGGTGAAGTCGTGGCCGATGCAGTAGCCGAACACGTAGGAGAGCGCCTCGGCTTCGCTGACGTTGCGGGCCTTCCTTCCCATCACGATCACCAGCTCGGATTCGTAGTCGAAGCGCTCGGCTGGCACCGCCGACACGCGCACCGTTCCCTGATGGGCGTTGAGCGCATTGTTGAACTTGTTGAAGAACACCGGCTGCTTCGGCGGCGTCGCGCCCATCTCGCGCGCGTGCTTCGCGTAGTTCACGCCGACGCAGAGGATCTTTTCCGGGTTGGTCACGCACGGTCCGAACTCGGCGCGGTCCTCGGCGACGAAAAACCCCGGGGTCCTGCGCGCGAGAGCCACCTTGACGAGCTCGGTGAGTCCGCGGTCGCCGCGGCGGATGAGATCGTCGATCGTGGTCGGCGCGGGGCTGCGGACGAATTTTCCCGTCTTGGTGACGTCGAGTATGCCCAGGTCGGTCTTGACGCCCAGCCCGTAGGCGTCGCCGCTGCGCAGGGTGACGAAGGTCATCCTCTTCGGCGCGGCGGGCGAGTCGGGGCTCGCGCCCGGCCCGGCGCCCTGCGCGAGGGCGGGTTCCGGCGCCGACGCGCCCGCGGCGAGCGCGACGACGCCCGCCGCACCCGTTTTCTTCAGGAAGCTTCTGCGCTGCTCATCCATCACTTGTTTTCCTCCATCGGGTCCTGATCACGCGTCCGTGGGTGCGGACTCCTCGGGCGAGAAATCGAGCTCGACCTTCGCGCCGCAGGGATCGTGACAGAAAATCTGCCACGTTCCGACGCCGACCTGCCGGCGCAGCGTGAACTTTATCCCGTTCACCTTGAGCCTCGCCACCGTGCCCTTCAAGTCGGTGGCGCTGAACGCGAGATGGTCCAGCACCCCGGCCGGGTCCGCGGGCAGCTTTCCCTCGGAGACATGCAGGATCGGCTGTCCGCCCGCGTACAGCCACGCGCCGCCGAAATCGAGCGGGGGCCGCGGCCCCTCGGTGAAACCGAGAACCCCGACGTAGAACGAGCGCGTCGCGGCGAGCTTGTCGGTGAGCACGTTGAAGTGATTCATTCCCTGGATCGCCATAAAGCCCCCTAAGCGATATCGCCGGACTGAATGCTTTTCACACCGGCTTTTTTCATCTTTTCCCAGGCCGCGGCGAGCGAGCCCTGCATGTCGATCGCGCGGCAGGCGTCCTCGACGACCAGCGCGGCAAAGCCGAGCTTGCGCGCATCGAGCGCCGTCCACGCCACGCAAAAATCGGTCGCGAGTCCGCAGACGAACACGCGCTTGATGCCGCGCTCCTCGAGGTAGCCCTCGAGCCCGGTGCGGGTCTTGCGGTCGGCCTCGAGAAAAGCCGAGTAGCTGTCGACGTCCCTGTGGTGGCCTTTGCGCAGGACGAGCTGCGCGTGGGGAACGCAAAGGTCCTTGTGCAGGGCGGCGCCGTCGCTCCCCTGCACGCAGTGATCGGGCCAGAGCACCTGCTCGCCGTAGGCGAGCCTCACCGAATCGAAGGGCTTGCTGCCCGGGTGCGAGGTTGCGAACGATCGATGGCCCGGCGGATGCCAGTCCTGCGTCAGGACGACGTTCTCGAAGCGCCCGGCGAACGCATTCACGAGCGGCACCACCTCGTCGCCTTTCTGCACGGCGAGCCGGCCGCCGGGACAAAAGTCGTTCTGCACGTCGACGACGATCAAGGCATCCTTGATTCCGGGCTTGATCTGCGGCACCGACGCCATCTCCGCGCTTTCCGCTACCGGATTCGCGCAACGTCGACCAGGCAGTCGTAGAACGTCGCGCCCCTGCCGATGTCGGTAAGGGCCTGCGAGGTCAGCTCGTTCGCGTTGCGGCGATCGGCGGTGAGCTTTCTCCACCACACCGAGAGCGCCACCACGACTCCTTCCCGCGCCTTGTCGCTGACGCGCGCCCTCGCGGTGAGCGAACCGCGGTCGTTGAAGATGCGCACCGCGTCGCCGTCCTTGATGCCACGCGCCGCGGCGTCGGCTGGATGGATGTCGAGGCTCGGCTCTTTGGCTTCGGCGATCGCGAAGGGCATGTTGGCGAAGGACGAGTTGAGGAAGTGCCGGTTCGGCGGCGAGATGATCGCGAGCGGGTACCTGCTCGCGAGCGCCGCGTTCGACTGCGCCGACTCGCGCGGGGGGATGTAAGTCGGAAGCGGATCCATGCCCATGCCCTTCGCCGTTTCGCTGTAGAACTCGCACTTCCCCGAGGGCGTCCCGAAGTTGCCCTGCGCGAACGGGGCGAAGCGCTCGGGCACGTTCAACCGCCGCCAGCCCTTCTCCTTGAGCGAATCCCAGTCCATCCCCTGCATGCGCGGGTCCGACGATTCGAGCGCTTGGCGGCAGATGTCCTCGTCGGTGTCCCTGAAGCACTCCTCGGCGAAACCCATGCGCGCGGCGAGGCGCCTGAATGCCTCGCTGTTCGGGAGGGACTCGCCCACCGGCGCGATCGCGGGGCTGTTCGCGACGACGTACAGGTGGCCGTAGGCCGTGTGCACGTCGTGGTGCTCGAGCTGGGTGGTCGCCGGCAGGACGATGTCGGCGTAGTCGCAGGTATCGGTGAGGAACTGCTCGTGCACCACGGTGAAGAGATCCTCCCGGGAAAAGCCCTTCACCACCTTCGCCGAATCGGGCGCGACCGCGACCGGGTTGGAGTTGTACACGTAGAGCGCGCGGATCGGCGGTTTCGCTTCGAGCAGCGCGTCCCCGATCGCTACCATGTTGACCGTGCGCGGTTTCGGGCACCTGGAGAGCTCGAGCAGGTCGGGCCGCTCGAGCTTCGCGTCGTTCATGCCGAAGAAGCCGCCCGTGCTCAGCACCGCCCCGCCCGCGGGATGGCGCCACGCACCCGTGAGCGCGGGAAGGCAGAAGATGTTGCGCACCGCCATGCCCCCGCCCGCGTGGCGCTGCAGCCCGTAGTTGAGACGGATCGCCGCGGCACGCGTCGCGGCGTATTCCCGGGCGAGTGCGATTATTTTTTCGGCGGGCAGGCCGGTGATCTCCGCGACCTTGCGCGGCGGATATTCCTCCACGCGCCGGGCGAGCGCCTCGAAACCGATCGTGTATTTCTGCACGTAGTCTGCGTCGCAACGGTTCTCGCCGATAATGACGTGCATCATCCCGAGCGCGAGCGCCGCATCGGTGCCGGGCAGCAGGGCGAGGTGCTCGTGGCATTTCTCGGCCGAAAGGCTGCGGTAGGGGTCGATCGCGACGAGCTTGGCGCCGCGGCGCTTCGCCTCCTGCGCGCGCGACCACAGATGGAGATTCGAGACGATCGGGTTGGAGCCCCATATGAGGATAAGCTTCGCCTCGTCGAACCTTTCCGGGTCCATGCCGAACGAGCCGCCGAGCGTGATCAGCATCCCCGCTTTGCCCGCGGAGGAGCAGATGGTGCGGTCCAGGCGCGAGGCGCCCAGCCTGTTGAAGAAGCGCCTGCCCATCGAGTGCCATTGCACGTAGCCCATGGTGCCGGCGTAGTCGTAGGGCAGGATGCCCTGCGGATCCTCGGCCTCGGCCGCGCGGAACTTTTCGGCGATGATGTCGATCGCCTCGTCCCAGGAAATGCGCTCGAACTCGCCCCTGCCCTTCGCACCGATTCTCTTCTGCGGAAAGAGCACCCGGTCCTTGCTGTAGGTGCGCTCCAGATACCGCGCCACCTTCGTGCACAGAGTGCCGGCGGTGAAAGGATGGTCTTTCGCGCCCTCCACTTTCACCGCGACGCCGTTCTCGACGGTGATCTGCATGGCGCAGGTGTCGGGGCAGTCGTGCGGGCAGGCGGCGCGCACCACCTTGCGCTCGACGGAAATTTTCTTTTCGGGAGCCAGCATATGGGGATTCCGCGATTTTACGCCGATCAGGGGCGCACGATCGAAAGCGTTCCGAAGCGCATGCGGAGCAACTGGCCGATGCGGTAGTGGGCGTGGTGTGCCGCGGCGATCACCCCGGCCATGGGGAGAAACCCGTGTATCTGGCCTTCGAAGCACTCATGGGTCACGTCGACGCCGGCTTGCACGAGGCGCTCGGCGTAGGCTTTGCCTTCGTCCCGCAGCGGATCGAATCCGGCGGTGACTATATAGGCGGGCGGCAGCCGCGAATGGTCCTGCGCGCGCAAGGGAGATGCGCGCCAGTCGACGCGGTCGCGCTCGTCGCGCAGATAGTTGCCTTGATACCAGCGCAGCAATTCGCGCGTCAGCAAATAGCCCTGCGCGAAGGTCCTGAGCGAATCCGTGTCGGCGGCCTGGTCGGTCACGGGATAGACGAGCACCTGCATGGCGAGGCGCAGCGCCGAATCGCGCAAGGCGAGCGCCGCCACCGCCGCGAGGTTGCCGCCGGCGCTTTCCCCGGCGACCACGAGCCGCGCCGGGTCGACCCCGAGGGAACTTGCATGGGCGGCTACCCACTGCAGCGAGGTCAGGGCATCCTCGACCGCTGCCGGAAACTTGTGCTCCGGTCCCATGCGGTAATCGACCGCGACCACGGCACAGAAACCGTGAGCGGCAATCCCGCGGCAGACGCTGTCGTGTGTATCGAGATCCCCGCAGGTCCAGCCGCCGCCGTGGAAGTACACCACTGCGGGCAGCGCTTCTTCGCGCTTCGTGCCCAGCGGCCGGTAGTACCGGGCGCCGATCGCGAGTCCCGGACTCGCTATGGAGAAGTCACGCACTTCCCCCACGGCAACCGGCGGGGGCGCAACGGCGAGCCGCGATTCACGGTAGAGCCGCCGGGCTTCCTCCACGCCCACCGAGCCCGGCGCGGGACCGGCTGAGCGCACCGAGCGCTCGATCAACGCGCGGGCCTGGGGATCGAGCCTTGCCTGCGCGGAGTCCGCCGCCCTCATGCGCCGGCCGCGAAGCGGTGCCGGGCGAGGAGCCACAGCAGCGCGATTGCCGCCGCGGTGACGAACGGCAGCGCGAAATAGTTGAGCATTTGCCAGCCGCTCTTCTCCAGGAGCAGCCCGGAACTGAACGAAGAGGTGGCCATCACGACGAAAATGATCAGGTCGTTTGCGCCCTGGGTCTTTGCGCGCTCGGGCGGCGTGCACGCTTCGGTGATGAGGGTCGTGCCGCCGATATAAAGGAAATTCCAGCCGACGCCGAGCAGCACGAGCGCGAGCCAGAAATGCGGAATGCTGACGCCCGACAGCGCGATCGCCACCACGACGTAGAGAAGCAGCGCTCCCGCGAACATCACCTGCAGCACCCCGAAGCGCCTGATGAGCGAGCCGGTGAAAAACGACGGCCCGAACATGCCGATGACGTGCCACCCGATCACCGTGGCCGCAGCCCGATACGGATGTCCGCAGATTCCCATGGCAAGCGGAGTGGCGGTCATGAGAAGGTTCATCACGCCGTAGGCGATCGCCGCCGCGAGCACTGCGACCACGAACACCGGCTGCGCCATGATCTGGGCGAGCGGCCGCGCCGGCTCCTTGTGCGCGGCAGCCGCCGGCGCCGGGATGTCGAGCCATTGCAGCGCCAGCACGACGGGCACCAAGAACCCGATCAGGGACAGGTACGCGCCGAGATAGGGCGTTTGGAGCAAATCGACCGTGAGCTTGCTCGTCTCCGGGCCGACGATGCCTCCCACCAGGCCACCGGCGAGCACGAGCGAGATGGCCTTCGCCTTGAAATCGGCGCTCGCGACGTCCGCCGCCGCGAACCGGTAGTACTGCGCCGCGGCGTTGTAGACGCCGAACACCATCGTGCCGAAGCAAAAAAGCCAGAAGCTCTCGAGATACAGGGCGAGCGAGCAGACCGTCGCGCCGACCATCCCCACCAGCGCTCCGACGGTAAAGCCGGCACGCCGGCCGACGCGCTTCATCAGAAGCGAGGCCGGAAGGGTGGAGAGCGCCCCGCCGATGACCCACGCGGTAACCGGGAGGGTCGCCAGGGCCTTGTTCGCCGCGAGCGCATAGCCGGCTAGGCCGTTCAGCGCAATCGCCGTGGAGTTGTTCGTGAACAGCAACGCCTGGCAGGCGGCGAGGACGGCGACGTTTTTTTTGGCGGTTTCCACTGCGCTTGCCGGGGTGACAGGAAATTGTCAGGGAAAACGGGCCTTCGATTATAGCGAAGCGAATCCCCCGGCCGGGCCGAAGTTTCTCGGGAGGGCGAAAAACCCGTTTGAAGGTGGTTGACATTTCCCTCTGATTGACGCACTCTCGCGTTGCCCGTACCGTCCGTGCGGCGTCACCCAAACAGCTCGTATTAGAGAGGAGAGATATACGATGGCCAAGAAGAGAAAACCCAATGCAGCATTCATGAAACCCATGACCCCGAGCTCCATGCTGGCGGAAGTGGTGGGTTCCAAGGCGATACCGCGCACCGAAGTGACCAAGAAGCTCTGGGCTTATATCAAGCGAAACAAGCTGCAGGACACCAAGAACCGCCGCATGATCAATGCCGACGACGCCCTGAAGGCCGTCTTCGGCGGCAGGGGCAAGGTCACGATGTTCGAGATGACCAAGCTCGTCAGCAAACACCTCAAATAAGCAACCGCCGCGTCTCGGGATTTTCCCGGGACGCGCACCCGGAAATAAAAACGCCCGGCTTGCCGGGCGTCTTGTTTTGCGGTCGCGGCGCAGGCTCACTGCCGGGGATTGTCCCTGCCCTGCTTCGTGGTCTTGTATTCCTCGACCGCTTTCTTCAAGTCTCTGTATTCCTCGCAGGGGAAAAAGCACAGCTTGTCGAGCCGCGCAAGGTGCTCCTCCGCCTTCGGAAGATTGTTCACCATCAGATAGGCTTCGCCGATGTACTCGTGCGCTCCCTTGTGCCGCGGGTCGAGGCGCAGCGCCTCGTTGTAGTGCTTGAACGCAAGGTCGAGGTTTCCGGACTTGCGCCAGGCGTAGCCTAGGTAATTCTGCGCGTCGGCGTTGCTCGGGTCGCGCGAGGCAACCCGCTCGAAGCTGTCGACGGCGGTTTTCCAGTTCCCGGCTTCTACGGCCTTCTTGCCGCTCTCGTAATCGGGGTCCAGGGGGCGCGCGTTCGCCGCCGGCCCGGAGTCCATTCCGGCGGCATGGAGAGTCGGGACCGGAGCAAGGCCCGCCAGCAGGGCGAAGACGGAAATCAGCAGCTTGCGCATGGAGCTTCCTTTCATCTGACCACAGAGAGGATTATAGTTGAGCGGACGCTCCGTAAACCATCCGGCGAGGGAGCTTATTCCGATGAAGCTCTCGAAAGCTGC
>VBCH01000187.1 GCA_005884455.1 Betaproteobacteria bacterium | reverse complement strand
CGATTCCCCCGCTGATTCCGAGCATGGGCGCGGGCAGCGAAACGGATCCGGGATACTTCAGGTAGCAGGTGACAATGGGCTCGTACGCGAAGGCGTTGATCGCGGAAAGCGCTTCGTCGAGCGCGGGCAATTGCACCAGCAGCTGCCCTGCCTGGTGCGGCCCGCAGGCGATCACCAGAGAGGAGAACGTCTGCGCGTCGTTCACGCGGAACCCGCCCGGGACGCGCGCGATGCGGCGCACGGGCGTGCCCAGTTCAATGGCGCCTCCGCGCGCTTTCACAAACTCGGCGGCGGGCTCCGGAAAGAGACGGTTCAGGTCGGTGCGCGCGATGAGCAGATCACTCGCCTCGCGCGTGCTGGTGAGGCCGTCGCGCAGCACGTTCACGAAGATCTGCGCGGAGGCGCGCTCGACCGGCGTATTGAGCGCCGAAACGCACAAGGGTTCCCAGACGCGGGTGCGCAGCGCGCCGCTCTGCTTTTTATCGTCGAGCAGCCGGGCGACGCTGCGGTCGGGTTCGATGCGAAAGTCGCGGGTCCGAAGCGAGGCCATGAAGCGCAGCGCGCCGAAGCTCTGAGCGAGATCCAGGCCCTTTGCGCCGAAGAGCGCACAGAGCAGATTGAGCGGGTAGGGGAGCCGCGGCGCGCGCAGGTGAAAGCCGTCGGCGTAGCGCAGCTCGAGCGGCAGCCGCAGGAGAAGCTCCTCCGGGTCCGCGCCGACCTGCCGCATCAACCGCAGCGTCTCGCGATACGCGCCGATCAGAACGTGCTGGCCGTTGTCGAGATCGACTCCGTCGATGCTCACGCGGCGAGCGCGGCCGCCGAGGCTGCGCGAAGCTTCGAAGACCGTGACACGGACGCCTTGCTCAGCGAGCGTGACCGCAGCAGCGAGTCCGGCCCAGCCGGCGCCTACGACCGCGGCGCCGCTCAAGCCGTGACCCAGGTCCGCCACGCGATCCAGAGCTTGCGGATCGGGGTCAGCGCGGTGCGCTGGTCGAGCACCCGGTAGTCGTCGCCTGCGATCTCGTCGAGCAGCGCGCGATAGATTGCGGCCATCATCAGCCCGGGGCGCTGCGCGTGGCGGTCCTCGGCCGGCAGGAGCGCGAGGGCCTCGTCGTAGCAGCGCCGGGCGCGCTCGCCCTGGAAGCGCATCAGGCGCACGAAGCTCTCGCTGTGATTCGCGTTGAAAATGTCCGCCGCCGTGACTCCGTGCTCCTTCAGCTCGTCCATCGGAAGATAGATGCGGTTCTTGCGCGCGTCCTCCCCCACGTCGCGGATGATGTTGGTGAGCTGGAACGCGAGCCCGAGCCTTTCGGCGTACTCCAGCGTCTTCGCGTTGCGGTAGCCGAAAATGCCCGCCGCGAGCGCGCCGACCACGCCCGCCACGCGGTGGCAGTAGAGCCGCAGCGCCGGAAAATTCAGGTAGCGGCTCTGGTTCAGGTCCATCTCCATGCCGTCCATGATCTCCTCCAGCCTCGCCCGCACGATCCCGAAAGGCGCGATCACGGGGGCGAGTGCGCGCGTCACCGGATGCTGCGGGTCGCCGGCAAAGAGGCGCGCGACCTCGCCGCGCCACCAGGTTAGGGTTTCGCGCGCGACCGAAGGATCGCTCGGCTCGTCCACCGCATCGTCGACCTCCCGGCAGAAAGCGTAGAGCGCGGTGATCGCGCGCCGGCGCTCGGGCGGCAGGAACAGGAACGAGTAATAGAAGCTCGAGCCGCTGTGCGCCGCTTTTTCTTGGCAGTACTCGTCGGGAGTCATCACATCACCAGCGCGCGCCACAGCATCAGCGGCCAGTCGAAGGCTTTCAACACCGGGCGATGCCGGAATACGTCCCCTCGAACCCGCTCGAGTTTCTCCAGGATTCTCGACCCGCCCTGGACCACCGCGCGGATTTCCAGTCCCACCCCGCCGCTGAGGCGCGTCGCGAGCGGCGCGCCTGCGAGCATCATCGATCTTGCGCGCTCGATCTGGAAGCGCATCAGGTCCCACCAGCCGCCGGAGGCGTCGCCTGCGGCGATCTGGTCTTCGCTGACGCCGAACCTCGCCATGTCGTCCTGTGGAAGGTAAATGCGGTTCTTGCGGAAGTCGATTTCGACATCCTGCCAGAGGTTGATGAGCTGCAGCGCGGAGCAGATCGCGTCCGAGCAGGCGACGTTGCGGGCGTCGCTCTCGCCGTACAAGTGCAACATCAGGCGCCCGACTGGGTCGGCGGAACGGCGGCAATAATCCATCAGCTCGGCGAAGCTCGCGTAGCGCCGCTTGGCGACGTCCTGCGAGAACGCATCGAGCAAGTCGTAAAACGGCGCAAGCGGAAGGCGGTGAGCCGCGATCACTTCGCCCAGCTCTCGGAAAAGCGCCGACTCCGGGGAACCGCCGGCCTCGAGCCGGCGCAGCTCCGCGCGGTAGCCTTCCAGGCGCGCGAGACGCTCCTTCGGCGCGAGATCGCCTTCATCGGCGAAATCGTCCGCGGTGCGCGCGAAGCGGTAAATGAGCGTCACGGGGCGGCGCAGCGCCGCCGGGAGCAGCACCGAAGCGACCGGAAAGTTTTCGTAGTGGCCGACCGACATTGCCCTATTTTTCAAAGGGTTTCAGCCTTCTCCGGCTGACAGTATAGGAGGGTTTGCTGTAGAATGACACGCGCGTTGCGGGGCCGGTTTGTCGTCAGCCCGCGAAGGTGGCGGAATTGGTAGACGCACTGGATTTAGGTTCCAGCGCCGCAAGGCTTGGGGGTTCGAGTCCCTTCCTTCGCACCAGGAACAGGGCTTTTCGGGAATGCAAACGAGCATCGAAGCGTTAAGCAGGCTGGAGCGGAGGTTCAACATGGCGGTTCCGGCCGAACAGATCGATCGCGAAGTCGAGCAGCGGCTGCGCAAGCTCTCGCGCACCGTGCGCATGGACGGTTTCCGGCCGGGCAAAGTCCCGCTCAAGATCGTCGCGCAGCACTACGGGCCGCAGGTGCGCTCGGAAGTGATCGGAGACGCCGTGCAAAAAGCGTTTTCGCAAGTCGTCCAGGAGCAGAAATTGAAGGTCGCGGGTTATCCGCGCATCGAGCGCAAGGACGGCGGCGACGCGAAACAGCTGACCTTCAGCGCCACTTTCGAGATCTACCCGGAGGTCAAGCTCGGCGATCTGGCGGCTGCGACGATCCAGCGGCCCGTCCACGCGGTGGACGATGCGGACGTCGACCGCACCCTTGCGATCCTGCGCAAGCAGCGCACCAGCTGGGAGCCCGTCACGCGCGCGTCGCAGACGGGCGACCGCGTCACCGTCGATTTCATCGGCCGCATAGAGGGGAACGAATTTCCCGGAGGCAAGGGCGCAGGCGTGGCCGTGACGCTCGGCGAGGGCCGCATGCTGCCCGAGTTCGAGTCCGGTCTCGCGGGCGTCACCGCCGCGGAGCACAAGAGCTTTCCGGTGGCCTTCCCCGCCGATTACCCGGGGAAGGAAGTTGCGGGTAAGACCGCGAACTTCGAGGTGATCGTGCAGAAAGTCGAGACGCCCAGGCTCCCGGAGATCGATGCCGAGTTCGCGAAATCGCTCGGCGTGGCGGACGGCGACATCGCGAAGATGCGCGAGGAGATCAGGGAAAACGTCGAGCGCGAAGTCAAGAAAAAAGTCGAAAGCGAAGTCAAGCAGAAAGTGATGCAGGCGCTCATCGATTCGACGACGCTCGAGCTGCCGAAGTCGCTGGTCGAGATCGAGATGCAGCGCATGGTGCAGCAGACGCGCGCGGACCTCGAAGCGCGCGGCATCAAGCTGGAGAGGCTACCCGTGAAGCCCGAGGCGCTCGAGGGCCAGGCGCGGCGGCGCGTGGCGCTGGGACTCATCCTCGGCGAGCTGGTGAAATCGCACGAGCTCGGCGCCAAGCCCGAGCAGGTGCGCTCGCTGGTGACCGAGCACGCCCAGACCTATGAACAGCCCTTCGAAGTGGTAAGATGGGTCTACTCGGAGCCGCAGCGCTTGAACGAATTCGAGGGTCTGGCAGTCGAGTCGAACGTCGTCAGCTGGGTCCTCGGGCGTGCCACGGTGGAGGATAGGGCGATCAGCTTCGAAGAACTTATGGGAGCAGCCGCATGAGTCGGGATCCGCAAGGCCTCGGCCTGATTCCCATGGTGATCGAGCAGAGCGGGCGGGGCGAGCGCGCCTACGACATCTACTCGCGCCTGCTCAAGGAGCGCGTCGTTTTCCTCGTCGGCCCGGTGAACGAGATCTCGGCCAACCTGATCGTCGCGCAGCTCCTTTTCCTCGAGTCGGAAAACCCCGACAAGGACATCTTTTTCTACATCAATTCCCCGGGCGGCTCGGTGTCGGCGGGGCTTGCGATCTACGACACCATGCAGTTC
>VBCH01000186.1 GCA_005884455.1 Betaproteobacteria bacterium | reverse complement strand
TGTCGGCTGGAAGTTGATGACGATGCCCGAACCCATGCCGATGGGAACCGGCATGCCATCTTCCATTATGGTTTCGGCCCGGGGGATGTTGAACGCATAGACGCCGCTGTTGACGTTGCCCTTGGCGCCTAGCGTCTGGTCGATCGCGGCGGTGTCAAGGTCGAGCGGCGGCGGCGGAGAACCCGCGGGCGCCGGCGCTGCCAACGGGGTCTTGCTTTCGGCAAGGCCGGCGCGCAGCGCGGCGGCGAGCTTGGCGGGGTCGCCGCGGCCGTAGAAATGCATGTACATGGTCGCGGGCGAAGAGCGCAGCAAATGGTTGTGAAGCGCCGTGATCCCGATGCCGCCCTCGACGAGTTTCTTCATCACCGGGTTGACCTCTTCGTGCAGGAGCACGAGATCGCCCATCACCATCGCCTCGCTTCCCATTTTCTGGAATGCAAGATAGGAGCCCAGGGCAAGAGTGGGTCTGATCGCGACCCCGTCGAGGGTGACCTTCAGGTCGCTCCGCCCGAGACCGACGCGGTAGATTCCGCCGGGCAACTGCGCCCCGGACCGCTCGAGCGCCTGAGCAACGGGAGCCCAGTCGTCGTCGGCCGCCAAGGCGGCGGTGGACAGTCCGATCGCGAGTCCAAGGCTCGCGAGAAATGGATTAAAGCGCTTCATGGCATGACCTCCTGGAGAGTGGTTTTGGAACCGATGCCGCCGCTGTGCAGACTATACGGCAACTCATAGAGGCTGGGTTACCGTCGTGACTTTGCCTTTTTGGGCGACGAGTACCACCGCGACGGGCTTGTGGTTCTTGATCGACGGTGTAATCGAGAAAACAGTGCCGGGATGCGTTTTGCGAACCTCGGCGATTATTGCTGCAAGGCTCTTCCGGCCGAGCGACATCAGTGTGAGCTGTTCCGCGGATCTCGCAACATGGGGTACGTCCTTGAAGACTTCCACTTGCGGTGTCCACTTGTCCTGTTCGGGGCTGCCGCTCAGCTCCTGAAGCACATTCTTTTCGGCAGGGACTGCGAGCCCCTTTTCTGCCGTGTACACGGAAAGCGACAACTTCCCGTCTTCCAGCTCGAACTTCGCCGAAATAGCTTTTGCGCTTCCTTGACTTGCCTGCCGGATGCCCGCAAGCAAGCTGATTTTGCTCTTGCTCAACGCCTGCGCGACTTCCTGCAGCTCTTTGGATTCCCCTGCGGCGTGCGCAGGTTGCCAGCCGAGCCATCCCGCTGTGACGAATGCGGCGACCAGTGGAAAGACGTGAAAGTACCGAGGTTCCTTACATTTCATGATCTACTCCTTCTCGAAGTGCGGGGCAAAACGGCCCCGTGACGTGTTGCGATCCTAAGCGTCCTTTATTTCATTTCAACGAAGCCGATACGTGAGCAGCCTGGCGGGCGATGTCCCGATTGCGGGCGCGGCCACATAGAGCTGTCCTTCTTCGGGAACAAAGAGCCCGGTGCGCGCGCGCGGAGCCGTGCGGACCGTGCTCTCCATCGAGTAGTGATCCGGATCGTCCTGCCGCACGATGTCGATCCGCCCTGCTCCACAAATCACGTAGAGGCGCTTGCGCTTCGGGTCGAAGAAGATGTCGTCCGTGTCTCCCCCGATCGCCTGCTTCGCCACGACCTTTCCCGAATCGATGTCGTACACGAGCAGCACGGCAGGCTTGCGTGCTCCGACGAACAGCCTCCTGCCCGACTCATCGAGCGCCATCGGGTAATTGGATTCCGCACCGGGAACGTCCCAGGTCGCGACGACCGCGCGCTTCGTGCGATCCACCACCGCGATGTGCGGGGCCGGAGGCACGTTGACGAAAATCCGCGTCCCGCGCGCCTCCAGCTGGAACGACTCCGGATGTCCGGCAAGTCGAATATCGCCCGAAGAGTCGCCGGTCGCGGGATCGAGCGCGCGCAGCGCGCCATTTCCGTATCCGACGTACACCGTGCGCTCACCGGCGTCGTAGCGCACGTTGTCGGCGTCATTGAGGCCCTCGACGGCTTTGATGCGCGTGAGCGAAGTCCCGTCCAGGATATCGACGCGGTTGGCGCTGCCGTTTGCGACAAAGATGCGGTTGAACTCGGGCAGGTAAAGAACTCCCTGCGGTTCGCCGAATCCGCCGAGGCTGCGTTCCCGCCGGCCGGGCTTCAGGTCGACGACTTCCAGTGTGTCGTTGCCCAGTGCGGCGACGAAGAGCCGCTGACGCTTCAAGTCGACCCCGAAATGGTCGATGCGCCCCTTCACGGAGGGCAGCTCTATGGTCGCAGCCGGCTCGAGCACATCTGCCGCCTGCGGCCCGGAGGGCAAAACAAACGCCAGGAATGAGAACACAATCAACCTCCGTCTCGCTTTCATATCGGGGCTCCGTCGTCAGCCGAATGTCCAAGTCAATCCCACGCGCAGCTCGCGAACGGTCTCGTTCCCATCGTGCGCTTTGCGTAGGCCGACGTCGAACGAAAGACCATCGCGGGCGCGCCAGATCGCACCGACGAGCTGCGACGTCGTCCGCGGGCTGCCGGACGCCTGCTCGCAGAATACCTCGGCGACCGGGCGCACGGTCCACGCATACGAACCTTCGAGGATGGCGCCGAGAAACAGGCCGGGTTCGTGTTCCCGCGTCCACTCGAGTACCGCATTGAAATGCACCGACACCGCCTCGGTGCGCTGGGATACGATGCCGGCGACAGAAGCTCCGGTGCCCTTCTCCCCGTGCAACGACGGAAGCAGCAGGCCGTATTCCGTTGCAATGCTCGGACCGGACGCGTCCTGCAGCGCGCCCTGTCGCAGCACCTGCTTGATGAAGACGCCGTTGTCGACGATCGCGCTGCGCGGCTCGCCCGGCTCGCGGTCGAGCGCCACCTCGCGCTGCCCCTGGATCACCAGCTCGCGTTCGCCCGCCAGGCCGAAGTTGCCGATCACGGCCGGGGCGACTTCGATCCTCTTTGAGCCTTCGCGCCGCCCGCCGAGGGGTCCGAGCTCCAGCTCGAATTCGCCCTGCTTGGCGACGTCGGCGTCCGTCGAGTCGTACGGGCGAAGGGCAAGCGCGGGCCCGGATACGAAAAGAAGCAAGCCAAGCGCGCAGAGGGGCACGCAGAAGTGCCTAAGCGGAGAAATCGCGCGCATCACGTGCTCGCCTCTACGACTTCAGCAACGGAAAGGCGATCAAGCCCGCCGCGGCTGCTGCTGCGATGATCACGGGCTCGGGCAGCTTCTTCACCTTCCAGAGCAGGAGGATCGTGATCAGCAGCATGGCGAGCGTCGGGATGTCGGTGATGGAGCGTTTGCCGAGCACGACGACCGCGCCCGTGATGGTGCCCACAGCGGCAGCAGTGACGCCATCGACGAAGGCGACGATGCCCGGCCTTTTCCCGTACTTGTGGAAGTACGGCGCCGGAATGATGGTGAACAGGTAGCAAGGCAGAAAGGTGGCGAGCGCGGCCACGGTCGCGCCCGGAAAGCCGGCGATGAGATAGCCGATGAAGCCCACCGTGATCACCACGGGCCCCGGCGTGATCATCGCGACCGCGACCGCGTCGATGAACTGCCGCTCGTTGAGCCAGTGGTGCTCGTTCACCACGCTTCCATACAGGAAGGGCACGATCGCGAGGCCGCTGCCGAACACGAAAGCTCCCGCTTCGCCGAAGAAGAGCGCGATCTGCGCAAGGAGCGGCCAGTCGATGACCGAGGCGACGCTTGCGGCGGTCGGAAGCTCGGCCGCTACAGCCATCATGGTCCCCGTGTGGAGTCCGCGCTTCGGCGGCGCCTTCACGAGCCACGCCACGACGCCCGCGATCAGGAAAAGCCACACAATTTCGGATTCCGTCACGACGGTGACCGCCGCGGCGATTAGATAGAATGCCCACAGCAATTTGTCCTTGCCGACCGTCTTCGTCGTGAGCTTGTACGCGCTGATCGCGATGATCCCGATCACCGCTGCACCGACTCCGTAAAACACCGCCTGCATCCAGGCCAGCCCGCCGTAAGCGACATAGGCGGCGCCGATCGCGACCACCATGAAGAAGGAGGGCAGCACGAACGCAAGCCCTACCAGGGTCGCGCCGAGGACGCGGTAATGGACGAAACCGAGGTAGATCGCGAGCTGCGCAGCGAGCGGCCCCGGCGCGAGCTGCGAGAGCGCCAGCCCTTCGCGGTAGTCTTCCTCGGAAATCCACTTGCGCTGCTCGACGAGGTCGCGATGCATGTAACCCACCAGCGCTATCGGGCCGCCGAAGCCCAGTGTGCCCAGGCGCAGCGCGTACGTCACGAGCTGCCACAGAGAGTACTGAGGCTTCGAATCGATCGGCTCGGAGTGAGTCGGGGTGACTTTTGATGCGCCCAAAACAACCCTCCACGTGACGAGACCGTCAAATGTCGG
>VBCH01000185.1 GCA_005884455.1 Betaproteobacteria bacterium | reverse complement strand
CCCGCCGGGACGGTTGACACCACGACTTGGCCCGCCCCGATTTCAGCCGGCGCCGAGCAATTCAACACCGGCGCCAACGTCTGCTACGCCGTAATGGGAGTAGTGCCTTGGACAACGCTGGGAGTAGCAGAGACTGACGCCTGGGGACATCGGTTTAGCTACCGCGTGTCTCCCGCGTTTGCCGACGGCAATAGCGCCTCGACTTGGGTCAGCAGCACCACCTTGACCAACCCGGCGAGCGCGGGCAACCAGAATCCGCCGTGGCCGTGCACTCCAATACCGCTGCCGGCCGCCCCCACTTCATTCGCGCTCTGCACACTCGGCGATATCGCGGTCTTCACCCGGGGCGATGCGACGACGACAGCCGTTCCCTTGGGCACGGCCTTGCCCGCGGTATTCATTTCGCACGGCAAGAACGGCTTTGGCGCCTGGCAGACGAACGGCACCCGGCTTAACCCCATACCGGCCGGCAACGACGAAGCCGCGAACGCCTTCGGCAACGTGACGGCGACGCCTTCCGGGGGCTATGTGAACCGGACCTTCTACAGCCGCACTCGTACGCCCCCGGTAGCTGGCTGCGTCGACCCGGCCCCCCCACCAGCGCCGCAGAGCGCGGCTCCGCCCTGCGAATTCGACGACATCGTGATGATGATTTCCTCGAGTGCGCTGATCACCCGAATGGTCGCTGCCGGCCGCCTGCCCTGATCCGCTGATCAGCCGCGGCGAAACGCCGCGCATGAACTACTGCCCGCGCGCGCCGCGGCGCACTTCTCCGCGCAGGCTGAAGCACACCCGGCCGCTCTCGTTGTCACGCAACTGCAGCGAGAATCCCGAAATCTCGGCGAGCCGGCTGGTCTGGTACAGGCCGATGCCGAATCCGGTTTCCGAAGGCACGGGTCCCCTCATCAGCCGCATTCTGCAGCAGATTGTCGCCCGCGGAATCGAAGAGCTCCTTCGGCAGCATCACGGCGTCCCCCTGCCCCTCGCGGGAAAATTCGACGCCACGACCGGCGTAGCTGCGCTGCAGGCCCTCCCACCACGTATCGGCCTTGATGAAGCGGCCGTTGCTGGCGTCGGGCTTTTGCAGCTTGTCGAGCGTCTGCTGCAGACGCTGCGTAATCGCGGGAAGCTGCCGGCGCATGAGCGAGGACAGTTCGCCTCCCGCGTCCGACGCGGTATCGCGCTCGGCTGCAGCGCACAGAACGTTCAGAGACTGCAGCAGGTTCTTCACGTCGTGCGTCATGCGCGCGCCGGTTTCGTGAACGGCTTGCACGTAGGTCTGCTGCTGGAGTTTCTGCTCGCGCTGCTTGGCGACATAGAACTCGCCGAGAAGCTGTCCGAGCAGCTGAAAGTGCCAAACCAGCGAAGGACTCAAGGGCAGCTTGGTGAAAACCCGCAAGTGGATTTCCTGGTTGGTGAACTCGACAGAGTTCTTGGAAACCTTGCCGAAATCGCCCGATTCGCCCGCCGTGTGCCAGAAGCCGCCGGACACCCAGGGCAGGCGGGCAAGGCCGACGCAGGCCTCTTTCATGAAGCGCTCGGGCTTGGTCTCGAGCTGGGACAGTTCAGCCAAGAAATACAGCCAGCGTTCAAACGGCAGGCCTATCGACAGCAGATAGCGCGAGAAATACACGGAAAGCCCGCTAAATCCGGCGCGGGGGTTCCAGGCAAAGGAAAGTAGCAGCAGCACGCCCGCTATGATCAGCATGCTGTACGAAAGGGCCACGATGTAGTCGATCTGGCCTACTGTCATGAAGGCAAAGCTGCCCAGTGCCAGCGCGATCAGCAGCAGCACGATCATCGCGGCATAGAAGAAATCGACGACCTGTGGAGTCTCCGCAGAGTCCGTCTCGGCGGGAATCGCAATCATCACGAGGAACAGCACGGGCAAACCGTATTGCGCCAGCAATTCGACCTCGTTGGGCAGGGGCACGCGAATAAAGGTATTCGGGACGATCCAAATGAGCAGGAGCGAGACGAGATACAAAAGCACCACGAGATAGAAGCGCCGCAGCCACCGTGCCTGGAAAAGAAACACCTTGCCGCCGACAATTCCCGCCAGAACGCTGACCCAGAGGGCGAGCAGCCACCAGTTGAGGAAATAGAGGGTTCCCAACGCGACCGCAGCGATCGCCGCAGCCTGCACCGAGCTCAGGCGATGTTCGCCCCGCATGAACGGCTGCCATAGGATGAAAAGCCCGAAGTGCGCGAGCATCAAGCCGCGCGCCCAGTAATCCTCCGTACCCCACATCGCGGCAAGATGCAGAGACACCAGCATGACGAGAAACAGACCCCGCCATGACCTCGCGATGAAAAGCTGAGAAATCTGGAGCGCGACTGTCGTAACCATACCGTGGGTCATCCGAGATCGGGATTCGCGAAAGGCGGTGCGCTCAAAGGTGCGCGATGCATGTATCCTCTCCCGAGTTTGTGGCAGGCGAATCGGGGAGGCTTTATGCGGACTTGCGTAAACCCTCCCCGTGGACTTACGCTCCCACAGGCACGTATTGTGCCAGCTTTGACTTACCAGCACTCAGGCCGTAGTCCACATTTCCCATGCCCATTGTCGCCTCGCTGGCCAGAGCTACTCTGCTCGAAGCCGTTCGCAATCGCCTCCTGTGGCTTGCGGTGGTGGTCGTGGTAATCGCGTTCGGCCTCGCGCAATTCCTGAATCAAGTGGCGATCACCGAGTCTCGAGAGATCCAGACCGCGTTGCTCGCAGCTCCGCTCAGGGTCGCCGCTGTCTTCATCGTGGCCGTGTTCGTGATCACGAGCATGGTGCGGGAGTTGAGCGACAAGGTCACCGAGCTGCTGCTCTCCCTGCCGGCGCCGCGCTCGGCCTATTTTTTCGGAAAGTTTGCCGGTTACGCCATGCTCGCCTCGATCCTGGCGCTTCTCAGCGCGCTGCCCTTGGTACCGTTCGCAAATTCCCAGGGACTCGTCCTCTGGACCCTTTCCCTCATTTGCGAACTGCTGATCGTGACTGCCGTGAGTCTGTTTTGCGTAGTGTCTTTCGCGCAAGTGGTCCCGGCATTTGCCGCCGTTGCGGGCTTCTATCTGCTGTCGCGTTCAATGGCCGCGATGCAGATCATAGCCGGCGCACCGCTGCAGGACCCTACCCTCACCGATCGCGTGGTGAATGCGGTTGTGAACCTGATCGCGCTCCTGTTGCCGGCACTCGACTCGATGACACAGACGGCTTGGCTGCTGGAATCGGCACCGAGCGTCGGCACTCTCGGCTCCGTTGTCGGTCAGACCTTGCTTTACCTCGTGCTGATCTGTTCCGCGGCGCTTTTTGACTTGTACCGCAAGAACTTTTGAGGCGATGTCACAGCGATCGATTGCAGTAGTGCCGCGTGGCGTTCTCGTGCTGTTCGCGCTGGGGCTCGCCGCGCAGATCGGGCTGAAGGCCACCGCCCCGCCGCCCCGGGCGGCCGCAGAGGACTTGGCGCCCGCACCGAGTATCGCCGCGCTCCGGCTCGCGAGCTTCGGGGATCCCGTGCCGCTCGGCAAGGCACTGATGCTGTACCTACAGGCGTTCGACTATCAATCCGGAAGCAAGGTCCCCTATCGCGACCTCGACTATGACCGGTTGGAGGCTTGGCTCGCGAGGATTCTGGAGCTGGACCCGCGCGGCCAATACCCCCTCCTCGCCGCGAGCAGGCTGTATGCGGAAGTGCCCGTCGAGGCCAAGCAGCGCAGCATGCTCGAGTTCGTTTATCGGCAGTTCCTGCTCGATCCTAATCGTCGCTGGCCATGGCTTGCCCATGCCACCGCCATCGCCAAGCACAGGCTCCATGATCTGCCGCTCGCACTGCGCTACGCTCGAGCGATCCAGCGGTACGCCGTCGCCGACAACGTTCCTCTCTGGGCAAGGCAGATGGAGATCTTCATCCTCGAAGACATGAACGAGCTGGAAACCGCCCGTGTCATCATCGGGGGGTATCTCCAAAGCGGGAGGGTAAAGGACCCGGCCGAACTGAAATTCCTGGATGAGCGCCTGAAACAGCTGGAAGCGCGGACTGCCGGCAAGAGTCCTGGGAAGAACTAAGGCAAAGTGTCAGATAGTCGTCGTAAGTGTCCATTTTTCAACAAAAAGGGCTGGCTCACCCACGTAAAAAGGGGGCTGTCCGGGTATACTCTCGGGCACATATCTTGCGGGTTTCATTGGATCTTTACTCCGCAGGCGGTATTGGGGGTTGCATGGGTTTGTCCAATTTGAGCAAGAATTCCACCGAGGCGGGTTTCACCTTGGTCGAAATCGCAATCGTGCTCGTGATCATCGGGCTGCTCCTCGGCGGCGTCCTCAAGGGACAGGAAATGATCACCCAAGCAAAGATCAAGAACATCATTAACGACTTCAACGGCGTCACCGTCGCCGTGACCTCCTATCAGGACCGTTACCGCGCCATTCCCGGCGACGACCAGAACGCGACCACGCGCTGGACCACCCAGGCTCCGGCGAGCGGTAACGGCAACGGAATCATCGCGGGTGTTTACAACGCCAATGACACCTCGGGCACCGGGGGCGCTCCCGCAGCGGCGGCGGAATCCAACCTGTTCTGGCAGCATCTGCGCATCGCCGGATTCGTCCCCGGCCTGACCGTCGGAACCGGAAGCGGGACGCCGCCGCCGAACGCAGCCGGCGGCATGATCGGTGTAGAGTCCGGAGTGGTCGGCACGAGCGGCCTGGGCTTCACCAGCACGATCATATGCTTCTCGAATCTGCCTGAAAAAGTCGCGAGCGCTGTCGACGGGCAGATGGACGACAGCAAACCAGCGAGCGGCCAGGTCCGCGCGCAGCTGCAGACCACCGCAAATCCTGCGACACTCTCTGCTTCAAACGTTACGGCTTACGTGGAAACCGGAGTGAATCAGTACCTGCTGTGCAAGAACTTCTAGCCGTTCCATCAGGAGGTATCTATGAGTGAATCCGCCTTCAACCGCAAC
>VBCH01000120.1 GCA_005884455.1 Betaproteobacteria bacterium | reverse complement strand
CGTCGCGCTGGAGTCCATGGGCTTCAGGACCTTCGGCTTCGGCGGCGGCCGTGCCGACGTGTGGGAGCCGGATGAGGACGTGAACTGGGGCAGCGAGATCGCCTGGCTGGGCGTCGACATGCGCTTCAGCGGCGACCGCGAGCTGGTTGCGCCGTTTGGCGCCACCCACATGGGCCTGATCTACGTCAACCCGGAAGGCCCGAACGCCAGCGGCGACTACATGGCGGCGGCCAAGGACATCCGTGCCACCTTCGGCCGCATGGCGATGAACGACGAGGAGACCGTCGCGCTCATCGCCGGCGGCCACACCTTCGGCAAGGCCCATGGCGCCGCCCCGGAATCGCACAAGGGCCCGCACCCGGAAGGCGCGCCGCTGGAAGCGCAGGGCCTGGGATGGATGAGCAACTACGGCACGGGGCACGGCGGCGACACGATTTCGAGCGGCATCGAGGTGACCTGGACCAAGACCCCGGCGCTGTGGAGCAACAACTTCTTCGACAACCTGTTCAAGTACGAATGGGAGCTGACCAAGTCGCCGGCCGGCGCCAAGCAATGGGTGGCGAAGAACGCGCCGGCGATCATCCCCGACGCGCACGACCCGTCGAAGAAGCACAGGCCGACCATGCTGACCACCGACCTGACGCTGCGCTTCGACCCGGAATTCGGCAAGATTTCGCGCAGGTTCTACGACGACCCGCAGGCCTTCGCCGATGCCTTCGCGCGCGCCTGGTTCAAGCTGACGCACCGCGACATGGGCCCGCGCGCCCGCTACCTCGGGCCCGAGGTGCCGGAGGAAGAGCTGATCTGGCAGGACCCGATCCCCAAAGTCAGCCACAAGCTGATCGGCGACAAGGAGATCGCCGACCTTAAGAAGAAGACTCTCGCCTCGAAGCTGTCGGTGGCGCAGCTCGTGTCCACCGCCTGGGCATCGGCCTGCACGTTCCGCGGCTCCGACAAGCGCGGCGGCGCCAACGGCGCGCGCATCCGGCTCGCGCCGCAGAAGGACTGGGCCGTCAACCAGCCGGCGCAGCTCGCAAGAGTGCTGAGGACGCTCGAGGGCATCCAGGCCGCGTTCAACGAGAAGGCCTCAGCTGGCAAGAAGAGCGGCAAGAAGGTCTCGCTCGCCGACCTGATCGTGCTCGCGGGCTGCGCGGGCGTCGAGCAGGCCGCGAAGAAGGCCGGCGTCGCCATGAAGGTGCCGTTCGCGCCGGGCCGCGTGGACGCCTCGCAGGCGCAGACGGACGTCGAGGCCTTCGCCGTGCTCGAGCCGCTCGCCGACGGCTTCCGCAACTACCTGAAGGGAAAGTCCGAGGTAGCGGCCGAGGCGCTGCTGGTGGACAAGGCGCAGCTCCTGACGCTCACGGCGCCCGAGATGACGGCGCTTGTGGGCGGCCTGCGCGTGCTCGGCGCCAACGCCGGCGGCTCGAAGCACGGTGTCTTCACCTCGAAGCCGGAGGCGCTGACCAACGACTTCTTCGCCAACCTGCTCGACATGGGCACCGAGTGGAAGCCGAACTCGGAGGCGAGGGAGCTGTTCGAAGGGCGCAACCGCAAGACCGGAAAGGTCAAGTGGACCGGCACCCGCGTCGACCTCGTGTTCGGCTCGAACTCCCAGCTGCGCGCCTTGGCCGAGGTCTATGCGTGCGCGGACTCGAAGGAGAAGTTCGTGAAGGACTTCGTGGCGGCGTGGACCAAGGTGATGAACCTCGATCGCTTCGACCTTGCGTGATCTCGGAGGGTGGAAGCCGGGTTCAGCTTTTGGCGAGTGACTTCAGCGCCTGACGTATTCCGTCGGAAACGGAAAGCCCCTCGGGCAGGTGCTTCACCGCAAGCTGCGCTTCCTTGTCGCTGTAGCCGAGGGCCAGCAGCGCGGTCATGACGTCGCTCGCAACGGGCCTGGGCCGATTCACGGCGACCCCGCTCACCGCATCGGCGCCGAGCTTGCCCTTCAGCTCGAGCAGCAGGCGCTCGGCGGTCTTCCTGCCGATTCCGGGAATTTTCACCAGGCGCCCCGATTCCTGCATCGCGACCGCTTCGATCAGCTCGCCGACGCTCAGGCCGGAAAGCACCGCGAGCGCGATGCGAGGTCCGACGCCGCTGATTTTCAGCAGCTGCCGGAAGGCGCGGCGCTCGGCGTCGGTGCCGAAGCCGTAGAGCAGATGCGCATCCTCGCGCACGACAAGGTGCGTGAGCAGGGTCACGCGTTCGCCGGACGCAGGCAGGTTGTAGAAGGTGCTCATCGGCACCTCGACCTCGTAGCCGACTCCGGCCGCCTCGACCAGGATCTGGGGAGGATTTTTTTCCAGGAGCACGCCGGCGAGCCGCCCGATCATACGAGCCTGCCTCTTCGAACGCGAAACCCGCGCGTAGGGATCGCACCCAGGCCCTGCCCGCCGTGCGCGTGGCAGATGGCGCAGGCGAGCGCGTCGGCGGCGTCTGCGGAGGGCGCCCCGGCGAGCCGGAGGAGCCGCTTCACCATCTCCTGCACCTGCACCTTCTTCGCGTGGCCGTTGCCGACCACGGCCTGCTTGACCTGGAGCGCGGTGTACTCGGAGACCGGCAAACCTGCGTCCACTGCGGCGCAGATCGCGGTGCCGCGCGCCTGGCCGAGCGCGAGCGTCGAGGCGGGATTGACGTTGACGAAGACTTTCTCCAGCGCGATCTGCTGAGGCCTGTGCTTCTCGATGATCTCGCGCAGCCCCTCGAGAATGTCTTTCAGACGCGCGGGCAGCTCGGCCTCTCCGGATCGGATGCACCCGCTCACGACGTAGGCGAGCTTGCTGCCGTTCTTCTCGATGATCCCGAACCCGGTGATGCGCAAACCCGGGTCGATGCCAAGAATCCTCAGGGCTGGACCGGCCATTGCCCCGCATTATAGTCGTTCGACGCGCGCTATTGATCGATCACCGCCGTGGTATAGACGTCCTGCACGTCGTCGAGGTTCTCCAGCGCATCGAGCAGCTTCTGCATCCGCACCCCTTCGTCGCCTTTGAGTACGCTTTCGGCGGTGGGCTTCATCGTGATTTCCGCGAGCGCAGGCGCGAGGCCCGCTTTTGCCAGACCGTTCTTCACCGCGGTGAAATCGGCGGGCGCGCTGGTCACTTCCACCGAGCCGTCGTCGTTCCTGACGACGTCCTCGGCGCCCGCGTCGAGCGCGGCTTCCATGACTTTTTCCTCGCTCGTCCCCGGCGCGAAAACGAATTGCCCGACGTGCTTGAAGAGAAACGCGACCGAGCCGTCGGTGCCGAGATTGCCGCCGTGCTTCGCGAACGCGTGGCGCACCTCCGCCACGGTGCGGATGCGGTTGTCGCTCATGCAATCCACCATCACCGCAGCCCCGCCCGGCCCATAGCCCTCGTAGCGGATCTCCTCGTACGTGGTGCCTTCCAGGCCGCCCGCGCCGCGCTTAGCCGCGCGCTCGATCGTGTCCTTGGGCATGTTCGCGTCGTACGCCTTGTCGATCGCGAGTCGCAGCCGCGGGTTCATCGCGGGATCGGCCCCGCCCAGGCGCGCGGCCACCGTGACCTCCTTGATGAGCCGCGTGAAGATCTTGCCTTTCTTCGCGTCAGCCGCCGCTTTCTTGTGCTTTACGTTGGCCCATCTCGAATGTCCTGCCATGGCGGAGCGGCGCGTCTTGAGT
>VBCH01000119.1 GCA_005884455.1 Betaproteobacteria bacterium | reverse complement strand
GGCTGCAACCTGGGTCGGACGCGACGCCACCCGCAGCCGGCTCACCCGGCGCGACGTCTGGGCGATCGTCTTTCTGGGATTCATCGGGTATTACTTGGCGAGCTTCGTCGACTTTCTGGGTCTGCAGTACGTCTCTGCGGGACTGGGCCGCCTGATCCTGTTCCTGTATCCCACGCTGGTCGTCCTGCTCACGACCGTTTTCCTGCACAAGCGCCCGAGCATCCGAGAGATCGTCGCGCTGGTCCTCACCTACTCCGGTATCGCGCTGGTGATGTCCACCCTGCTCGGGGACGGCAACGCGAACCTGTCATTGGGCGCAGCCCTGTGTTTCGCGAGCGCGACAGGCTACGCCGTCTACCTCGTGGCCGGCAGCCAGGTGGTGCAACGGGTCGGCTCGATCCGATTTACCGCCTACGCCACGACGGTC
>VBCH01000058.1 GCA_005884455.1 Betaproteobacteria bacterium | reverse complement strand
AGCCACGGCAAGCTTCCCTGGGCGAGCCTCTTCGAGCCGGCGATCAGGCTGGCGCGCGAAGGATTCCCGATCTCGCCGCGTCTTTCCGCGCTCGTAGCCGCCGACCGCTTTCTCCCGCTCGACGCCAACGCACGCCGCTACTTCCTTCTGCCCGACGGCAAGCCGAAGCCCGAGGGAACGCTGCTCAAGAACCCGGAGTACGCCGCGGTGCTGAAACGCGCCGCGGCGGGCGGCGCGAATGCGTTCTACCGCGGCGAGATCGCGCGCGACATCGCCGCCGCGGTGCGCAGCCACAAGCGCGCTGCCGGCGATCTCACTGAAGCCGATCTCGCCGCTTACTCGGCAAAGCAGCGCGAGCCGCTGTGCGGCGCGTACCGCCGCTGGAAAGTATGCGGCATGCCGCCTCCCAGCTCGGGCGGTTTCGCGGTGCTGCAGATCCTGGAGATTCTCGAGCGTTTCGATCTGCGCACGCTAAAACCCGACTCGGTCGAGGCCGCGCACCTCTTCGCGGAAAGCGGGCGGCTTGCCTACGCCGACCGCAATCTCTACATCGCCGATCCGGATTTCGTGCAAGCGCCGCTCGCGGCGCTGCTGGCACCGGCTTACCTCGCTGCGCGCGCGAAGCTGATCGACCCGCTGCATTCCATGGGACGCGCGCGCGCGGGCAATCCCGCCGGCGTCGCGACGAATTACGGGCCCTCCGAGCCGCTCGAGCTGCCCGCGACCACGCACGTCTCCATCGTCGATGCCGAGGGCAACGCCGTGGCGCTGACCGCGAGCGTCGAGGCCGCGTTCGGCAACCGCCAGATGGTGCGCGGGTTCTTCCTCAACAACGAGCTCACCGATTTTTCCTGGGCGCCGGAGCAAGACGGCAAGCCCGTCGCCAACCGCGTCGAGGCGAAGAAGCGCCCGCGCAGCTCGATGGCGCCGACCCTGGTGCTCGACGAAAAAGGAAGACTCTACATGGTGATCGGCTCCCCGGGCGGCCACTCGATCATCAACTACGTGGCCCTGACGCTCGTCAACGTGCTCGACTGGGGGATGGACATCCAGCAGGCGATCGACGCCCCGCGCATGGGCAGCCGCAACGGCCCGACGGAACTGGAGCGGGGAACGAAGGCGGAGCGCCTCGCGCCCGTGCTCGAGCGCATGGGCCACAGCGTGCGCATCCGGCCGGAGGCGAGCGGCCTGCACGGCATCGTGCGCACGGCGAGGGGCTGGGCGGGCGGCGCCGATCCGCGCAGAGAGGGCGTGGCGCTAGGAGATTGAAACTTTTTTTGCAACCCGTGTCAGTTGGGGCGCATGTAGCGTTTCAACGTCAGGACGTCGTTGCAGGGCGTGCAATAAAAGCGCTGCCGCGACATTCCAACAAACCTGCGTGCGCTGCTACTATGCCGTGAGAACTACATCACCAGCTCACCCGGGTCGCAGACTTTTGCCTGAGGCCGGATAGAGCAAGGGGTGTTCCCGAGGGAGGAAGGACGTATGCGCGTCCTGACACGCAAGGCCCGTGGCTTTTCCCGGTTCCTGGCCGGGCTCTTCACGGCGCCTGTCGCCTGCTCCGCCTCGACAATCGCGATTGCTCTCACGGCACTGGGCGCCTGCAGTGGAGGCGGCGGGACCTCCGACGCCGTGAACAACGTGAGTAGCAATCAGCACTTTATCTATGTTGATGGCGCCGGAGCATGCAAGGGACGGACGCCCTGCTACACGAACCTGCTGGACGCAACAATCGATTCCTTTCGTACGCAGTTCAATTCCCAGGTGCAACCGATCCGCCCGAACGAGCCCCCTGACCAGATCGTGGTGATGCCGGGGATCTATACCGCGGGGACTCCCGGCGATTGGATCCTGATATTGGGATTCGCCGCCGAATTCCAAAGGACATCGGGGATATGGAAGCTCGCGATTCTTGCCGAACAGGGGCCGGACAAGACAACCATATCCGGACAGAATACCGGTCCTTGTATTACGGTCATGGATCAGATCGACCTGCACATCAGGGGCTTTACGTTTGCCGGATGCGCAGATCCCGAGCCGTTTTTGACCGCCGGTGACTATTCGATCTACCTTCAGTCGTTCACCAGGGCAAACATCAAGATCGAAGGCAATGTGTTTCGCGATAACACGTCTTCGTCCGGGACGATCGGCGTTTCTCCCTATTTCGTGAATGTCTCCGAACTCGATGTAAAGATCATCGGAAATAGGTTCTTCAACAATTTGGGATCGATCTCGATTTACGGCCTCCCGTCGACCGTGCGGCCCGAATACAGCGCGGCCGTGCTGATTGCGAACAATCTCATGTACGACAACGGTCGTAGCAACAGTCCGAACTACTCCGTCGGTGGTATTAGGGTTTTCAATTTCATTGAATCGCAGCAGAGCATCAAGGTCGAGATCGTCGGGAACACCATTGCCGGCAACAGGGACGTCGGCCTTTCAGTTGTTCAGGCAAACGTCATTGTCGAAAACAATATTGTCTATGGAAATCCGATTGATATCGATGCGCGGTCCAGCTATGCCCCCGTGAATCACAATCTGGTAGGCGAGACCAGCCGGCTGCTTTCGACCACGTCAAACATCATCGCCGACCCTTTGTTCACAAATCAAAGCGCCGGGGATTTTTCTCTGACGCCGGGATCGCCGGCGATCGATGCCGGAGTGGCCCTGTCGATCCCGGAGCTTGCCTTCGACCTGAACGGCGAGGCAAGGCCTGTCGATGGAAACGCGGACGGCGTTGCCGTTCCCGATATCGGCGCCATCGAGTTTCGATAGGGCTTCCTACGTATGAGTGCACGAAGAAACTTGGAGATCGAGAGAGGGGAGCTTATGCAATCCCACAAGAAGCTTGGTGCTCTGGCGGGTGCGGCCGCAGCCTGCCTGTTGCTGGCAGCTTGCGGCGGCGGTGGCGGTGGTGGTGGCGGGAGTTCTTCTCCGGCCGCGCCGCCCCAAATTTTCGCCACTCTGCTCACTTTTCCCACGGGAGCGGTTCCGCCGGGATTTGTTCCGGCCGGCTTCAATACCGGCGCTGCAGTGGAAGTTCTGGACAATTCCGGAATGGCCCCTATTGCCAGTGCTTCGGTATCCATCAACGGAACGCCTCTCGCTTACAGCGCCGCGAATCAGGACTATGAAGGAAACCTCGCGGTAGCCCCAGGAAGCAGCGTTACCCTGAACGTAACCGTCGGCAGCACCACTTACACGGCATCGGCCACTCAGTTCACTTCGTACCCGGCGATTTCTGCGCCCGCGCCGGGAGCTACCTGGGTTTCGTACGCTGCAAATCTCGTGACGTGGTCGGATGGGGCGCCGACTAACAACGCGTCCTATGCGCTCGGGATTGTGGATGCGGCTGACCCCGCCAATCGACTGGTCTGGCCTTCGGGAAATTCCCTCCAGGTGGTGCCGATCAGTACGCATTCGTTTTCCATCAATCCGTACAGTCTGACTGCAGGGAATCGCCTCGTCATCGTCGGCATCGCGACTCCCGTGGACATACCCAATGCGGCTCCCCAATCCGGGATGGCGATCACCGGCTTCAACTATGTTCCCGTTACCGTTGTCAACAGTACGCCCGCAACCCTCTTGTCCATCGCGGTGACGCCGCAAAGTACGACGATCGTAAAGGGAAGGACGCTGCAATTTACGGCTACCGGTACTTACTCGGACAACAGCACCCAGGATCTGACGACGCAGGTAACCTGGACATCGTCGGACACCGCTAGAGCGACGGTCAGTGCTACAGGGCTCGTCACCGCGATCGGCGGCGGATCCGCAAACATCATGGCCACGTCCGGGAGTATTTTCGGCACGGCGTTCGTCAGCGTTTTCCTCACTAATCCGTCGCCGCCTCCGCCCCTGAGCCAATCGGTTACGTACCAGATCGACTACGCGCATTCCGGGCGTGCAGCGTTCGGCACTCCCCTTACGTTTCCTGCCACACCGACCTGGTCCGTGACCCTCAACGGCGCAGTTTCGTATCCGCTGATTGCAGATGGAAAGGTGTTTGTGACGACGGCAAGCGGGGGAAATCCCTACGGCACGAGCTTGTACGCCCTCGACAAACAGACCGGCAGCGTGGTTTGGGGCCCCGTGGCGATTTCGGGAACCTACTTTTGGTCGGGCCACGCGTACGATCATGGCAAGGTTTTCGTAGTCAATTTCGACGGGCTGCTGAGATCCTTCGATGCGGCGACCGGCCAGGCGGGATGGAGCACCAAGCTGCCCGGCCAGTATGCATTCAGTTCGCCGCCGACCGCTGTCGACGGCATTGTTTATGTCGGAGGTGCCGGATCGGCAGGGACTCTTTATGCAGTCGATGAATCGAACGGCAACGTGATATGGACCGCCTTCGTAGAGAATGGAGATGACAGTTCTCCTACGGTATCCAGCGACGGGGTTTTCGTCTCATATCCCTGCCAGGTATATAAATTCGACCCCCTCACGGGATCTTCCCTTTGGCATTATTCCGGTGGATGCGAAGGAGGCGGTGGGAGAACGTCGGCTTATGCCAACGGCCTTTTGTATGTGAGAGACTGGACCACCCCTGTGGGACAAGTATTCAATGCCGCCACAGGTGCCCAAGCCGGCACGTTCAACGCGGCATTCGCAGCGCCGATTCCCGCGTTCTCGACGCAAACCGGCTTCTTCCAGAGCGCCGGAACGCTGCAGGGCGTCGACCTGAGCTCGCACGCCGTCCTTTGGAGCTTCGCTGGCGACGGCAATGTCGTTTCAGCTCCCATCGTCATCGACGACGTGGTTATCATTGGGTCGAGTTCCGGGAACGTTTACGCGGTCGATGCAGCGTCCGGTTCGCAGATGTGGAGCGCAAACGCTGGCGCCCCGATCGCGCGACCGGATGAGCAAAACGTTTCGCAACCGCTGACGGGGTTCGGCGCGGGCGAAGGATACTTGATCGTTCCGGCGGGGAACAAGTTGACCGCGTGGCACATTTCCGGACCCTGATCGCTCCCAAGGCGAGCGTGCGCTCGCCGCGGCCCTTCTATCTAGATAGCTACGGGTGCCACGTTGAGCGACGGAAACCTTGTTGCCATCAAGCTGAAGTAATCTGACAAGGCTATTGAAATACCTCGCGCCAGGTCTCCGGCGTGCTGGAATTGATCGTGCCGCTGCCGAACGTCGCCACGGGCACGTCCACGGTGCTGGTTCTTGCTACACCGTTTGCATCGGTGAACACCAGGGTGAACGTGTAGGTACTCGCGGTGCTGGGCGTCGACGACATGACCAGGGAAAAGTCGCCGCTGTTTCCGAATGGAATGCGATCCGCCGGCGCGGGCGCGGAAAACGTTGTGGCGGCCTGACCCCACCCTTGATTCGGATTGCCCGTCGTGTCGGTGACCAGGGAATAGCCATCGCCGCCATAGACAAACCCGGCGGGAACGGTGATGGCGACGGTGTTCAGATTGCTGCTGCACGCGCGGTGCGTCACGGAAAAAGTGAATTCCTGATTGGTGCTGTTCGTGTTGGTCGTGGTCGGCGCAGTGGTCACTACGAAGTCGTCGACGTCCTGCGTATTCGACGGGACGGTGGGCGAAGTGATCGGGCCCGGGTTGGCGCTCGCCGACCCGGTCACGTTGAAGGTCGGCTTGGCCCCGGACGAAGGATAGCTGCCGATAATCGTCACGGGCGCGGTCCAGGTGTACTTGCACCAGCCTCCGTTAGGAAGCGGGAATGCGCCGCTGCACGAGGTCGGCTGCGCGGTAAAGGCGCCGATCGTCGTGTTCGTGCCGGCACGGGTGAGCGCCGAAGGGGTGATGCTCATTAAATTGGCGCCCGTGTTGTTGGTCACCGTCATGACGAACGTGGCCGTATCACCGGAGAAATGGCAGGCCGTGTCGGCATACGGTCCCGTGACCGCGATCCCGACGCTCAAAGGACTGACGCTCAGCACGTTCGACGTCCCGCTGCGCGAGGTCACCGAAGCGCCGGTGCGCACGTCCGTGACGCTGTAGGTGACCGTGCCGGTGTTGGAGGCCAACGTCGTGCAGGTGTACGTCATCGTGCCCGACGCGGCCGCGGCGAGGTTGAACGGGCTGGGGCTGGTGCTCGTGAGAGAGCAGCTCGGCGACGCCCCGAACCCGGGCGACGTTGCTGCCGCCGGCGTAACGGGATTGGCGACGATGCCGTTCAGCGTGGCGACCGAGATGTTCTTCACCGTGATCACGATGCGGAAGCTGATCCCGGCCGCGATAGCGGAAGTAGCCACGCCCGAGGTGTCGGTGGTCTGGAAGCCGGTGATCTGCAGCGACTGCAGGATCCACGAAGTCCCCGCCGGGGCGCTGATGGTGCTGGTTCCCGCCTTGGTCAAATTGGTGTTGGCAGTGAAGGTCGCGCGCGCGTCGCGCAGGGTTTCGGTGCGGTCCTGCGTACTCTTTCCCGCGGTCACCACCACGCTGAAGCTGAGGGAGGACCCGCTCGGTATGGCGTCCGCCCAGGTGGCGGCGGTGTAGGTCACGGAAGTCGTGCTGAACGCCGTGCGCGTCCAGTTGGCCGGCGCGGCGGACGTTGTCGAGAACAGCGTCGCGGTGCAGCCCGTTCCGGTGCAGCTGCCGCTCAACCGGAAGCGCATGATATAGATACGCTCGCCGGCGTTCGTTCCGGTAGCGGTGTTGGTGATCGTATACGTCAGGGTCTGGGTCGTGCCCATATCGACTTCGCCTGGCGCGGCCGGCGCCGTCTGCGCAATGGTGAACGACCTCGCCGCGTGCGCAGGAATGCTCACGGCGGACAAGGCGACAAACAGAGCGAGAAAACTCCAGCGTTTCATGCTGCCCTTCCGATACCTGGTTGGAGCAATTTTCGCGCCTGGATCGTTCTCGCGGGAGGAACTTTCCGGCATTCTCAGCGCTGAAGAACCCGGTTCATCGTGCGCTGCGCGGGGCCGACAGTCCCCGTTGACACAACCTGCGCCTCGTAATCCTTGCTGAAATCGCCGATCAGCACGGGCGTCACCGGAGCCAATACGGCGTGCGATGCAGGCGTATTGCCCGGCGGGCCGGTCACGTCATCGAGGCAGCGCGTGATCCCGGTCAGCGTCATGACGCCTCCGGAGCTGCTGGAATTCTTGTAACTGATTTCTTCGCCTTCTATGTCGAGCGTGCCAGCGCCGAGAAATTTGGGATGCGCGACGATCTGCACGTTTGCCGGCGCCGCGCAATTCGCGGGCAGCGCGACGCTCAACGTCGTCACCGGGTAGACCGTGGTACTGCGATCTCGCGCCCCCGCCGTCCCCGTATGGGCAGGCGTAGTACCGATGGTTACGTTGCGTGTCAGTCCGGTAAAAGTATTACCGGCTATGCCCGTGTACCGAACGTACTCCGCACTGCCGGTGATGTCGTCATCCAACTGCAGATAACAAGGGTTACAAGTGGTAGGTGGACTCGCCGCGGCGTTGAAGTTGGGAAAGCGGTTCGTCGTGTAAGCCGTAATGGTCGTGTCACCGGGGTTGGCACGCGCGCGCAACAACGTGGCGGGAAGATTGGTCTGCACGGTGAATGACCCCTGGCCGAAATTTTGCGTCGTTAGGTCGAACGGATCGGCTGTGCTGCGATACCACTCGAGATTCTGCGCCATGCGCCGCGTCTCGTATTCGACGCCGCTGCCGGCGAGGAAGAGCGCCTGGCCGGATTGCAGGTTGTCGCCGGCCGAGGTCCCCGATGTCCCCGCGATCATCGCAATCGTCACGGCCAGCATCGACGCGACCACGACCAGGACGATCGCGACGATCAGCAGGAATCCGCGTTGGCGCCGGCGGAGATCCATCAGAAGTTCCTCGGATGTATCGTTGCCCGCAAGGTGTCGCTCACGTCGTTGTCCTGCAGGTCCACGTGGACCGTGACGTAGTACACCGAGGTAGGCACGGAGGTCGTGGTTCTGCCGTCGTTCAGGTAGTAGGCGAAAATCAACCCCGTGACGAAATCGGACAGGGGCTGGGCACTGGTCGTGCCGCAGGCGGTTGCGGGGCCATCGGCGCTGCGCATCAGGCGGTTCGTCGCGGCGTCGCGATAGAAGCACACGCCGTTGCCGTCCGTGTCGATGAAACGGACCTGCGCAGCCGAAGCGACATCGAGGTCGGTCGCGGTGGCCGACCGGATCTGCCGCAGCTCCCGCGTCATGCGCTCGAATGCCACGCGCGCCTGCGCGTCGGAATTGGTGATGTCGCGGGCGGTGAAGTACGACCGGAACATGCTGGACATCAACCTCGCCCCAACTGCCGTGACTACCGCAAGGATGATTATGACTGTCAGCATTTCGATGAGCGTCCAGCCGTGCTGCTGACCCCGTCGAACATCCACCGAACCCGAGCGTATTCGAGGGGAATGCCGTTTCATCAATAATTCGCCACCATGGCGTCGAGCTCCGCCAGTGTGGCTCCCCCAGGTCCGGTGACGCGCACGCGCACGCACTTGTAGTCGACGAGCCCTCCCATGCAGGTATTGGCGGCGCCGAATGCGCAGGTCCCGGCCCCAGTGTAGAAACACGGTGCGACAACCGTGTAATTCGTGGGGGCGAGGCAGGCCTCCTGTGCACCGCCGGGCGGCGCGCAGGGATCGAACGTCGCAGCGGTAAACCCCGCAAAACCGGCAGGCAGACTTCTCTGCGCGAGGATGAGCTCCATCCTCCCTTGAGCGAGCTGCAGGCCCTGATGCATCTCTCTCGGCACGGGCGCCGTGCGCACCGCGCCGGACATGCCGGCCACCAGCCCGACCACCACTACCGCGGTAATCACGATGAAGACGATCACCTCGATGAGGCTGACGCCGGCACAGCTTCGCCGGTCGACAACGGAGACTTGGCGCGAAACGGCGCTCACTGGACGGTCGCCTTTCCGGTCACGGGACTGACGACCACCGTGCGCGGCCCGCCGCTGGCGCTCAGGGTGATGGTGGCGTTGCTGGCGGGGGCCGCGAAGCTGGCGGGCTGCCCCTTCGTGTCGAATTCAAGATAGTTGCCGGTCAGGTTCGCAGTCGACACCGCAGTACCGCTCAGGACAATTGCGGCCGACGAGCCGGTTACGGGGTGGTTGACCGCGACCGTGCACGGCGTCGCGTAGCTGTTGCCGTTGTTCCGATACTGGTATCCCGTGGCCGTGAAGAAGATGCAGTAGCGTCCCTGGCTGCCGAGCGCTGCGCCGCGCGTCATGGAAAGCGACTGCGCGTAGCGGATATCGGTGGCCACTTGTTCTGCCTGACCCGACAGTTCAAGGGTGTTTTGCGACTGACGCGGCAACACGACGAACGCGAGGATGGCGATCAGCAGCAGCACCATGACAAGCTCGACCAGCGTAAACCCGCGGCTGATGGACTTGGCTTGTGTCACCTGGGTCAGCTCAGCGTCCTGCAACACCCAGCAGCCTCAGCATCAGCGCCTTCTGTACGTGAAGGCGGTTCTCCGCTTCATCGATCGCCACGCAGCCCGGTGCGTCCAAGACCCCGTCGGTCGCCTCGACATTGCGGCGCACGGGCAGGCAGTGGCTGAGTACCGCATTGTTGGTCATCGCCATCTTGCGTTCGTCGACGATAAAGCGTCCGTACGCCCTCGACAGTTCCCATTCCTTTTCCGGATCACCGTAATACGGCAGCGATCCCCAGCTGTTCGCATAGACCACGTCCGCATCCGCATAGCCCTCGCTGATCTCGTGGGTAACTGCAAGGCGACCTCCGCTGGACGCGGCGTTTTCATGCGCCACTTTCATGAAGCGCTCATCGAGGACGTAGTCGGGACTTGGACAAAGCAGGCTCACATTCATCCCGTACTTCGTGGCGATCATCGTTACGGAGTTGGCCACCGCGGTGCTCAAGGGCTGCGGGTTCCACGTCCATGTCAAACACAACTTCTTTCCCTTCAGCCGGCCCAGCCTCTCCTGGAGCGTCATGACCAGCGCCAATTCCTGGCACGGGTGAATGATCGTCTCCATGTTGATGACGGGAACCCGGGAATACCGGGCGAGCGCCTTGATGAGCGGGTCTTCGCGGTCATACTGCCAATTCTTGAAACCGGGGAATGCGCGCATCGCGATGAGGTCGCAGTAGCGTGACAGCACCTCGGCGACTTCGACGATGTGCTCTTCGGCCTTGCCGTCCATGACCTTTCCAGAATCGAACTCGATTCCCCACACGCCGTTGCCGGGTTCCAGGACGATCGCTGTGGCACCCAGCTGGGCTGCGCCGATCTGAAAAGAGGCCCTCGTGCGCAGCGAAGGATTCAGAAACAGCAGCGCGACGGTCCTGCCTTGCAGAAGGGGCTGCAGCGGTCGGGATTTGAGGCCGGCCGCTTCATCGAGGAGCGCCTGCAATTCCTCGACCGCCCAATCTTGAGTATTGATGAAGTGTCGCATTGCGGCATCTTCCGACACCGGTTTCGAGATTCCACGGTGGGAGTGCGCCCGCTGCGGCCGTTCTAGATCTGCGCCAGCATCGTTTCCGCGCCGCTCACTTCGTATTTCCCGGGTGCTTCGATGTTCAATTTCTTCACCACACCGTTCTCGACCAGCATCGAGTAGCGCTGCGAGCGCACGCCCATGTTGCGCGCGGTGAGGTCGAGCGAGAGGCCGAGCTTCTTGGTCCATTCGCCGCTGCCGTCGCCGAGCATGCGGACTTTGCCGCCCGCCTTCTGGTCGCGGCCCCAGGCGGCCATCACGAAGGCGTCGTTCGTCGCCACGCACCAAATCTCGTCCACGCCTTTCGCCCTGAGCTGGCCGTGGTTCTTCACGTAGCTCGGAACGTGCTTCGCCGAGCAGGTCGGCGTGTACGCGCCCGGCACCGCGAAGATCGCTATTTTCTTGCCTTTGACCGCCTCGGCGACGCTGATGTCCTTGGGGTTGATCGGGCATCCCGCGGCCGCATCGTATTCGGTGGATTCGGAAAGCTTGCCGTCGGGAAGAGTATCGCCGACTTTGATGGCCATTTCGGGTCTCCGCAGTCTCGAGTTTTCGAAAGCGGCTAGCATCGCGCAGTTGGGCGGCAAAGTCAAAATGCTTGCCCGTTCCACGGCGGCTGGCTATATTCCCGGCCATGCAGACTGCCGCAGAAGCGGTACAGGATCACCGCCTCACGCTCTCCGAGGTGCTGCAGGCCCTCGTAGCCGAAGGGCTCGTGCCCAAGGCGGACGCGGACAAGCTGGTGGCCGATCGCAGGCTGCACCGCGGCGATCACCACCCGATCGTCGTGATCGCCGACCAGAAGTGGCGCTCCCTCAAGCCCCCGCACAAGGTCCTCTTCCTCGAATGGCTCGCCGAGTGGCTCGCCCGCCAGACCGGGATGGAATACTTCCACATCGATCCGCTCAAGATCAATTTCTCCGCGGTCACCGAGGTGATGTCCAGCCACTACGCGGCGCGCTTCAAGATCCTCCCGGTCGCAGTCAACACGCGGGAAGTGGTGATCGCAACCTGCGAGCCCTACGTCAAGGACTGGGAAAAGGAGCTCAAGCAGATACTGCGGCTCGAGATCCGCCGTGTGATCGCCAATCCGCTGGACATCAGCCGCTACCAGGTCGAGTTCTACAACCTGGCGAAATCGGTGAAAGGCGCGTCGCAGAAGGGCGAGCAGCGCACCGGCATCGGCAATTTCGAGCAGCTGGTCGAGATCGGCAAGACGAACAAGCAGCTCGACGCGAACGACCAGCACATCGTCCACGTCGTCGACTGGCTGTGGCAGTACGCGTTCGATCAGCGCGCAAGCGACATCCACATGGAGCCGCGGCGCGACGCGGGCGAGGTGCGTTTCCGCATCGACGGCGTGCTGCACCCGGTATACCAGATTCCGATGGCCGTGATGTCCGCGATGACCTCCCGCATCAAGATCCTCGGGCGCATGGACGTAGTGGAGAAACGCCGGCCTCAGGATGGCCGCATCAAGACGCGCACTGCCGAAGGCGAGGACGTGGAGCTGCGCCTTTCCACGCTGCCGACAGCGTTCGGCGAAAAGCTCGTGATGCGCATTTTCGACCCGGAGGTGATCGTCAAGGATTTCGCCGAGCTCGGCTTTTCCGAGGACGACAAGACCCGCTGGAAGCAAATGACCGGCCAGCCGAACGGGATCGTCCTGGTGACGGGGCCGACCGGCTCGGGCAAGACGACCACCCTCTACTCGACCCTGAAGACGCTCGCCACGCCCGAGGTGAACGTGTGCACGATCGAGGACCCGATCGAGATGATCGAGCCCGCCTTCAACCAGATGCAGGTGCAGCAGTCGATCGAGCTGGGCTTCGCCGAAGGCGTGCGCGCGCTGATGCGCCAGGACCCGGACATCATCATGGTGGGTGAAATCCGCGACGTCCAGACCGCCGAGATGGCGGTGCAGGCCGCGCTCACCGGACACCTCGTTCTCTCCACGCTGCACACCAACGATTCCGCCAGCGCGATCACGCGGCTGCTCGAGCTGGGGGTGCCCGCCTACCTGCTCAACTCGACCATACTCGGGGTCATGGCGCAGCGCCTGGTGCGCACCCTGTGCAAGCACTGCAAGGAGAAAGTCGCCTACGAACCGGGGCGCGAGGGCGACCTCAGCTGGGAGGAGTTCGTCGCGCCCTGGAAGGCGAAGCGCCCGGCGCACGTCTACCGGCCGGTGGGTTGCCTCGAATGCCGCAACACCGGCTATTCGGGGCGGATCGGCCTCTACGAGATCCTGCTGCTCTCCTCCGAGGTGAAGCGGCTGGTCAATTCCGAGGCCGACGTCGCGAAGATCAGGGACCAGGCGTACAAGGAAGGCATGAAGCCGCTGCGCATCAGCGGCGCGATGAAGGTCGCGATGGGTCTGACCACGCTCGAGGAAGTGCTCAAAGTCGCGCCCCCGCCCGGACAGGCCTGAAGCCCGAGTAACGCGAAATGGCGGCCAGCTTCAGATTCGCGCCGATCCTGCTGTTTTCAGCGCCGCTGACGTTTCTCGGGATCGTCCTCGGAGGGTACTGGGTCTGGAGCGGCCCGATCGTGATCATGGCGGTGTTGCTTCTGGGCGATGTTCTCTGGCGCAACGATTTCTCGGTGCCCGAATCGCCGCGCACCTGGGCGTTCGATCTCGTTCTCTTCAGCCAGGTGCCGCTATCCTGCGTCGCGCTCTTCCTGCTCGCCTGGTGCGCCGCGCCCGGGGATCTGGGTGGCTTGGGCGCATTGCTGCAGAGATGGACCGACTGGCCGCTGCTCCAGGGGCATTCCGAGCTCTCGACGTTGAACAAGCTGGGCGCGGCGTGGTCCACGGGATTTCTGTTGAGCACCAATACGGTGGTGGCGCATGAGTTCGTCCACCGCCCGCGCAGCCTTGCGTCGATGATCGCCGGACGTTGGCTGCTCGCGATGGTGGGCGACGCCCAGTTCTCGATCTCGCATGTCCAGGTCCACCATCGGTGGGTCGGCACGCGGCGGGATTCGGCGACGGCGCGCCGCGGCGAAGTGCTGTACGCCTTCGTCGTTCGCTCGGTGCTCGGGCAGTTGCGCAGCTCCCGCGAGATCGAGGCGAACCGCTTGAGACAGTCGGGGCGGGCGTTCTGGTCGCCCGATAACCGGTTTGTCACCGGTCTGGCGATGACCCTGGTCGTGGTTGCCCTGTTTTTTCTGGCGGCCGGCTGGATGGGCGTCGGCCTTTTTCTCGTGTGCGCTACGTATTCGAAGTTTCTCTTCGAAGCGGTCAATTACATTCAACACTACGGTCTGGTGCGCTCCGAGGGTGCGCCGATCGAGTCCCGCCACTCCTGGGACTGCGTCAACCTGTTCAGCAGCTGTTTCCTCTTCAATTTGCCGAGGCACGCGCATCATCATCTGCGCGCGGGCGATCCGTTCTGGGAGCTCAGGCCCGGTCCCGGCGCCTTGACGCTCGAGACCGGGTACATGGCGGCCATCCTGCTCGCGATGGTGCCCCCGGTCTGGATCCGGGCGATGGCGCGGGCTCTGCGTTACTGGGACGAGAAGCTGGCGACCCGGGAAGAGCGGGAGCTGATCCGCGCGCAGGGCGTTACGCGCTGAGACGGTTATTTCTCGCTGGTGCACGCCCAAACGGCGATCTTGCAGTTGTCGCCGCATTTTCTGAGCGCTTTGGCTTGGGCGATCTCGCGCGAGGCGCCCGTGTCGGAGGAGACGCGATTCGGCCTCGCGGCGACGGCGCCGCAGCTGTCGCGGAAGGTCCGGATCAGATCGCAATTCGTGCCGCAAACGCGAAAGGCTTCCGCCTCGGCATCGCGCCTGGTCTTCCGGTCCACTGCGTAGCCGTAGGCACCGGTCTTGGTGCTGTAGGCGATCGAGCCCCAGAGCTGCCTCTTGCCGTAACGCGCGGCGGCGGCGTCGACCGAAAAAAGAGCGAAGGTGACGAGCAGTCCGACGACGGTGATCCTTTGCATGGCTGGACCTACCTGACGAGAGCGCGCATCGCGCGCTCCAGTCCCTGGATGGTGGTGGGATACATGCGCCCTCCCATGATTTCCCTGAGTATGCCGATCGACTGGCGGTAGGGCCAGATCTCCTCCGGTTCGGGATTGAGCCAGACCGCCCTGGGGTACAGCTCCAGCATGCGCTTCAGCCACACCGCGCCCGCTTCGTCGTTGGAGTATTCGATCGAGCCGCCCGGCTGCAGTATCTCGTAGGGGCTCATGGTCGCGTCGCCGACGAAGACGAGCTTATAGTCGTGCCCGTACTTGTGCATGATGTCGAAGGTCCGGGTGCGCTCGGAGTGCCGGCGGCGGTTGTTCTTCCACACGTAGTCGTAGAGACAGTTGTGGAAGTAAAAATACTCCAGATGCTTGAACTCGGTCTTCGCCGCCGAAAAGAGCTCCTCGCACAGCTTCACGTGGTCGTCCATCGAACCGCCGATGTCGAGGAACATCAGCACCTTGACGGCGTTGTGGCGCTCCGGGCGCATGCTGAGGTCGAGATATCCGGCGTTGCGCGCGGTCTTGTCGATGGTGGTGTCGAGGTCGAGCTCCTCCGCAGCACCTTCACGCGCGAACTTGCGCAGCCTCCGGAGGGCAACCTTGATGTTGCGCGTGCCCAGCTCGACCGAGTCGTCGAGATTGCGGTACTCGCGCGCATCCCACACCTTGACCGCGCTCCTGCTGCGCGACTTGTCCTGGCCGATGCGCACGCCCTCCGGGTTGTAGCCGTAGGCGCCGAAAGGGGAGGTGCCTGCGGTGCCGATCCACTTGTTGCCGCCCTGGTGCCGGCCTTTTTGCTCCTCGAGGCGTTTCTTGAGCGTCTCCATGAGTTTTTCCCAGCCGCCCATCGCTTCGATCATCGCCTTCTCTTCGGGCGAAAGGTTCAGCTCGGCCTGCTTGAGCAGCCATTCGAGCGGCACGTCGAACTCGACTCCGGCGACCGACTCGATTCCCTTGAAATATTCGCCGAAAGCGCGGTCGAACTTGTCGAAATTCTGCTCGTCCTTGACCAAGGCGGTGCGCGAGAGGTAGTAGAACTCGTCGATCGATGGCGAGATGACGTCTTTCTGCATCGCCTCCAGGAGCGTCAGCCACTCCTTGATCGAGACGGGGAGTTTGTGGCTCTTGAGCTTCAGGAAGAAACCGGTCAGCATTCAGCGTAGCTCGTGCCAGGCTTTCGACATCTCGGCGTTGAGCTTCCCCGCGTAAACGGCCTGAAACGGAATGCGGAATTTCGATTCCGCGTCGCCCTTGGCGAGTATTGCATACAGCAAGGCGTTCCTGCCGAGTTCGTTGCTGCGCGCCATGTCCAGGATTTTCTCCCGGTCGGGCAATTGCACCAGTCTTACCGGGTCGACCTCGGTGTAGAACATCGCCACGACGCGGTAGCCGTTTGCCGCTGCGAGATCCCAGTAGAACGTCGGGTTGAAGTTGTAAAACCCGTGCTCCACCCAGCCGCAGAAGGGCATCGAGTGAAACATGATCCCGCCGGGACACGTGACTTCGTGGCAGGTCTTGAAGAACTGGAATACGTTGAAGACATGCTCACCCGTTCCGCTGTTGACGAGCATCTCGAACTGTTCCTCGACCGCAACCGGGTAATTGAGATCGACCTTGAGTGCCGCTGGCGTGCCGTGGAAATCAATGGCGACGATCCTGCGGTAGTCGAGAACGGCGCGATAGAAGATTTTTGCGAGGTCCCAGCTCCAGGTCGGAGACTCGCGGCGCAGAGCCGTCGTCAGCTGCGCGTGCAGCTGCGCGCGCAGTTCCGGGTCCTGAGCCAATTGGTCGATCGTGTCCGCCAGGGTTTCGGGGGGGAGATCGCCGTACCACTCCGCCTCGCCGAGCTCGAGCACGCCGGGTCGTGGGGGCAGAATCCCCTCGCTTCGGAGCGCCATGAAGACTTGATAGTCGACTGCGGTGAGCGCCATGGGCGGCTCAGCGCGCGTTCCGCGACATGAAGATAAGGCGTTCGAAGAGATGCACATCCTGCTCGTTCTTCAGCAGTGCTCCATGGAGGGGCGGGATGATGGTCTTGCGGTCCTTGGCTCTCAGGGCGTCGGGCGGGATATCCTCGGCGAGCAGGAGCTTCAGCCAGTCGAGCAGCTCGGAGGTCGAGGGCTTTTTCTTGAGTCCGGGCACTTCGCGCACCTCGAAGAAGACTTCGAGCGCCTCGCGAAGGAGCGATTTCTTGAGCCCAGGAAAATGCACTTCGACGATCTTCTCCATCGTTTCCTTGTCGGGGAAGCGTATGTAGTGGAAAAAACAGCGCCGCAGGAAGGCGTCTGGCAGCTCCTTTTCGTTGTTCGAGGTGATGAAGACGATGGGGCGCTGCCTCGCCTTCACGAGCTCCCGGGTTTCGTACACGAAGAACTCCATGCGGTCGAGCTCGCGCAGGAGGTCGTTGGGAAACTCGATGTCGGCCTTGTCGATCTCGTCGATGAGGAGCACGACCGGCGTCTCGGAAGTGAACGCCTGCCACAGCATTCCGCGCATTATGTAGTTGCGGATCTCGTGCACGCGCGGGTCGCCGAGCTGGGAATCGCGCAGGCGGCTCACCGCGTCGTATTCGTACAGGCCTTGCTGGGCCTTGGTCGTGGACTTGATGTGCCATTCGAGGAGCGGAAGTCCCAGCGCCTTGGCCACCTCCACGGCGAGCATGGTCTTGCCGGTGCCCGGTTCGCCTTTTACCAGCAGGGGGCGTTGCAGCGTGATCGCCGCGTTGACCGCGAGCGTGAGGTCGTCGGTGGAGACGTATGCGTCCGAGCCTTTGAAGCGCATTGTGCGGACCTTGGCATCCGGAAAACGCTCATTTTATACGTTGCGACGGCTTGTCGCGCCGCTCTAGCTGCTGCAGAATCCGCCGGTGCGCCCGTTGTTTCTCCTCGTGTTCTGCGCCGCTGCGTCCGCCCAGGCGCGAACCACGGTCGCCATCGACGTGGGACATTTCATCGAGGAGCCGGGCGCGACCAGCGCGCGCGGGCGTCCCGAGCTCGACTTCAACCGGGAGCTCGCGGCGGATATCGAGTCCGCCGTGCGCGGCCGTGGACTGGGAACGATGCTGATCGGAGCCGACGGCTTTATGTCGCAGCTCGCTCGCCGCGCCGCGGCCGCAGCCGACGCGGATTTTTTTCTTTCGGTGCATCACGACTCGGTTCAGCCGCATTTCCTCGAGACCTGGGAACACGACCGCGTCGAGCGAGCGTTCAGCGACCGGTATTCCGGTTTTTCCCTGTTCGTATCGCGCAAGAACGCAGCGGTGAAACGAAGCCTGACCTGCGCCTCGGCGATCGGCGAGTCGCTGCGCCATGCCGGATTCTCGCCTTCGCTCTATCACGCCGATCCGATCCCGGGGGAGAACAAGCCGTTCGCCGACCGCAGGAACGGCGTGCACTATTACGACAACCTCATCGTTCTCAAGACCGCGAGAACGCCCGCTGTCCTTCTCGAGGCGGGCGTCATTGTCAACCGCGACGAAGAGCTGAAGGTTCAATCGGAGGAAACGCGCAAGCGAATCGCGGCGGCGGTGGCGCAGGGAGTGGAGCGCTGTTTGACCCGTTTTTGACCCTCGCGGCGCGCATCGTATAGAATCGGCCGACCTTCTCGCAGTACCAGACGCCTTTCGGAAACGAAGAGTGAGAATATCGCCGGTCCTTCTGCTCCTGGCATGGCTGCCGGTGCACGCGCAAACGGCCGGAAACGCCGAAGCCGCGAAAGGCAAGGTCTCGATGTGCATCGGATGCCATGGCATCCCGATGTACAGGACCGCGTTCCCTGAAGTCTACTCGGTGCCCATGATCGCGGGACAGGCGCCCGACTATATCGTCAAGGCCCTGCAAGCCTACCGGGCGGGCGAGCGCAGCCATCAGAGCATGCAGGCAATCGCGAAAAGCCTCTCCGACCAGGACATGGCCGACCTCGCCGCCTATTACGGCGGCGCGGGCAAGGCGGTCAAGTGAACAGGCTCCTGATCGTCGCGCTCGCCTGCTTCAGCGCGCAGGCGTTCGCCGCGGGCGATGCGGAATCCGGAAAGCCGAAATCCCAGGCCTGCGCCGCCTGCCACGGGCCGGACGGAAACAGCCCCACGAGTCCGGATTTTCCGCGCCTCGCCGGGCAGCACTACGACTACCTGCTGAAGGCGCTGCGCGACTACAAGTCGGGAGCGCGCAAGAACCCGATCATGGGCGCTCAGGTCGGCGGCCTCAACCCGCAGGACATGGCCGATCTCGCGGCGTTCTATTCGCGCCAAAGAGGCTCGCTGCACGTTCTTCGCTGAAGCCGGGCGGGCTTCAGGCTTTCGTTTTTTTCCGAAATTCGCACAGGTCCCGGATGATGCAGGCCGGGCACTCGGGTTTTCGCGCCTTGCACACATAGCGCCCGTGCAGAATCAGCCAGTGGTGCGCGTCCTTGCGGAATTCCTCGGGGACGAATTTCAGCAGCCTCTCTTCCACTTCGCGCACGTCCTTGCCCGGGGCGAGGCCGGTGCGGTTGGCGACACGAAAGATATGCGTATCCACCGCGATGGTCGGATGCCCGAAGGCGGTGTTGAGGATCACGTTGGCGGTTTTCCTGCCGACACCGGGGAGCGCTTCGAGCGCCTCGCGCGATTCGGGCACCTTCCCGCCGTGGCGCTCGACGAGCAGCCGGCAGGTCTCGAGGATGTGCTTCGCCTTGGAGCGATACAGGCCGATCGTGCGGATATGCCCGATCAATCCCTCCATGCCCAGGGCGAGCATGGCCTGCGGAGTGTCGGCCACGCGATAGAGCCTTTCGGTCGCAAGATTCACGCTCTTGTCGGTGGCCTGCGCCGACAGCACCACCGACACCAGGAGCTCGAAGGGCGTCCGGTGCGCGAGCTCGGTCGTCGGGTGGGGATTGGCGGAGCGCAGCCGCTCGAAAATCTTCCGGCGCTTTTGCGGATTCACGCCTGCTGCCGCCTCCGCGCCCGCGCGCGTTCGATCGCGGCCTGGATCATCACGCGCTTCTTCTCCGCGTCGGGATCTTCTTTCGCTCTGAGCGCCCGCGCCGCCAGGCGCTCGGCGCGCTCGCTGCGCTCGCGCTCCTGCCGCGACCGGCGCCGCTCGAAGCGCTCGCGCGCCGCGTTGGCCCGGGCCGCGTCCCAGACCGCATCCCCGTCCGTCGCCGGCACCATCGCTATGCAGTCCACGGGGCAGGGCGCGAGGCACAGGTCGCATCCGGAGCAAAGCTCCGTCACGACCGTGTGCATCAGCTTCTGCGCTCCCACGATCGCATCGACCGGGCAGGCCTGGATGCACAGGGTGCATCCGATGCAGCGCGCCTCGTCGATCAGCGCGACGCGATGCGGCTGCTCGATGCCGTTCCGCGGATTGAGGGGCCGCGCTTCGCGGCCGAGCAGCGCCGCCAGCCCGCGGATGACGGCGTCGCCTCCGGGCGGGCACTGGTTGATCTCGGCCTCGCCTCTCGCGATCGCTTCCGCGTACGGCCTGCACGCGGGGTAGCCGCACTTCGTGCACTGCGTCTGCGGCAGCAGCGCGTCGATCCGTTCGGCGAGGCCGCTCATCGAGCCTGACCCTGGGACGCGAGGCCGCGGACGATTTCGCCGACGAGCCCCGGCCCGCGGTAGACGAGCGCGGTATAGAGCTGGACGAGATTCGCGCCGGCGTCCAGCTTTTCGCGTGCGTCGGCCGCGCTCGCGATTCCGCCTACCCCGATGACCGCCACGCTCGCGGGAAGCTGCCGCCGCAGTCTCCCCACGACGGCGGTGGCGAGCGCCCTGAGTGGCGCGCCGGAAAGGCCCCCTGGCTCGCGGCTCGCGCGCAGATGCCCGACTCCGTCGCGCGACGCGGTCGTGTTGGTGGCGATGACGGCGTCGATGCCGCGAGCGGCGACGCGGTCCGCGATCGCTTCGATCCCGGGTTCATCCAGGTCCGGCGCGACTTTCACCGCCAGCGGAACGCGCTTTCCGTGCTGCTTCGCCAAAGAATCGCGCTCTGCGACCAGGGCGGCGAGGAGCGCATCGAGCCTGCCCGCGTGCTGCAGCGTCCGCAAGTCCTTCGTGTTGGGCGAGGAGACGTTTGCGGTGACGAAGCTCGCATGGGGGTAGACCTTGCGCAGGCAGGCGACGTAGTCGTCGGCCGCGTGCTCGTTCGGCGTGTCGAAATTCTTGCCGACGTTGATGCCGAGAATGCCGCGGTAGCGCGAGCGACGAATGTTTTCCGTCAGGGCCTCCACGCCGTCGTTGTTGAAGCCCAGGCGGTTGATCAGCGCTTCGGCTTCGGGCAGGCGGAAGAGGCGCGGTGGGGGGTTGCCCGGCTGGGCGCGCGGGGTCACCGCTCCGATCTCGAGGAACCCGAACCCGAGGGCAGCGAGCCCGTCGATGTGTTTGCCGTCCTTGTCCAGCCCCGCGGCAAGCCCGACGGGATTCGGAAAATCCAGACCCATCACCCGCACCGGCACGCGCGGCGCGGAAGTGGCGGCGAGCGACGCAATGCCGAACCGCGCGAGGGCATCGAGTGACTTCAGGCTCAGGCCGTGCGCTTTCTCCGGATCGAGCGCGAAAAGCAGCGGCCGGAGGGCGCGATAAAGCATGCGCCATTTTACCGCGACGCGACTCAGGCGCCCGGATCAGGAATGAATCTCTTCGGGCGCGAGTTGTCGCCACATGCCGTCGACGAAGCCTTCGATCGGCTGAAAATGCGCCTTGTAGGACATCTTGCGGCTGTCCTTGATCCAATAACCGAGATAGAGATAGGGCAGGGAGGCGCGGCGGCACTGTTCGATCTGCCACAGGATGTTGTAGGTGCCGAAGCTCGCGCCGGCGGCGTCGGGATCGTAGAACGTGTAGACCGAGGAAAGCCCGTCGCCCAGCTGGTCGACGATCGATACCATCATGAGCTTGCCCTTGTCGCGGAACTCCACCAGCCGCGTGCTCACACGGCTTTGCAGCAGGAAATGCGAGTACTGGTCGCGGCTGTCCTGGTCCATGCCACCGCCGGAATGCCGGCTCGCCTGATAACGAAGATAGAGCGAGTAGTGCTCGACGCGAAAGCGCAGTCCCGTCACCGCGTGCTCCAGCCGCGCGTGCTTTGCCAGGGCCCGCCGCTGGCTGCGCGAGGCGCGAAACTCCTCGACGGGGACACGCACCGGAACGCAGGCGCGGCAGTGATCGCAGTAGGGCCTGTAGGTAAAGATGCCGCTGCGGCGAAAGCCGAGCCGCACGAGGTCCGCGTAGAGTTCGGTGCCGATCAGATGGCTGGGAGTCGCCACTTGCGAGCGCGCCATCCGGCCCGGCAGATAGCTGCAGGGGTAAGGTGCAGTCACGTAGAACTGCAGTACGGCATGCGGCAGATCGTTCAGCTTCGACATTGCACCTGCGCGACGGATGCGCCGGACCAGCTCCCCGGCGGGTGCGGATAGTGTATCAACTCTTCGAGCAACCTGGAAAACCGGCGCCTGGGGATCTCGCGAGCGCCCAGCGTCTCCAGGTGCGGCGTGTACATCTGGCAGTCGATAAGCCCGAAGCCGGCCGACTTGAGGTATGCAACCAGCGCGGCGAGCGCGATCTTCGAGGCATCGCGCGAGCGGGAGAACATCGACTCGCCGAAGAACACCCGGCCGATCGCCACGCCGTAGAGTCCCCCGGCGAGTTCCCCATCGATCCAGGTTTCGACCGAATGCGCGTATCCGAGCCGGTGCAGCCTCCGGTAGGCCTCGATCATCGCGCTGCTGATCCAGGTGCCTGGCGCGCCCTTGCGCGGCGCGGCGCAGCCCGCAAGGACCTCGTCGAAGGCTGAATCGAAGCGCGTTTCATAGGAACGATTGCGGAGAGTTTTCGCGAAGGAGCGCGAAATCTTGAGCTCCGCTGGAAACAGGATCATGCGCGGGTCCGGACTCCACCACAGGATCGGATCGCCTTCCGAGAACCAGGGAAATATGCCGTGGCGGTACGCCTCGAGCAGGCGCTCGCTGGACAGATCGGCGCCTGCGGCAAGCAACCCGTTCGGATCCTTGAGCGCCGAGCGGACCGGCGGGAAGGGCGTGTCGCGCTCCAGCCAGGGAATCATCGCAAAGGGCTGTGAGGGTGGAAGTGCGTTTCTCCAGTCCCCAGTTCTAGCATTTGACTTGTTGTTTGCAGTATTCGGTCAGCTCGCTCACGATGGAGCGGCCTTCAACGGTGGTCTTCGGATGGCCGCCGTAATCGAGAGCGAGACGGAATTCGTACTTGCTGAAAAACTCGTTGAACAGCTCCCCACCCAGGGTTCCGACGGCATACAGGCCGTCATTTTCGTGGTCGTGCTCGAGAAGGATCGCGGCAAGGGGCTGCGGCGCGGGGCCAGCGAGCACCTTCGCGCCTTCGGCGGGATCGTACTGGCTGTGCTCGGAGCAGCAGTGGATCACCTGCGCGAACCTGCTCCCGGCCGATTTCTCGCCGCGGTAACTGATGAAGCTGATCTCGCGGGTGGGGTAGGTGAGGCGATGCGCGCAGATCGCGGAATAGGCGACGATGCTGTGTTCCGCGCCCACGCCGCCGGGCCACTCGTAGGTCTCTTCGTTTGCGGTTTTCAGTTGGGCGAAAGGCTTGGTCGGCTTGCCGAGGTTCAGCAGAAAGCACGGGGTTCCGGCAAACGGGTAGTGAAAGATGAAATTCCGGTTTGCCGGCAGCGCGCGCGCCCTGAGAGGCCGGCCTGCGGGGTCGACGAGCCGCGCGCGGGCATAGAAGCGCGGGCTCGCGTCCGCAGGCGTCGCGGGCAGCGTAGCGGCGAGCGCCGAGGCGGCGCAGGCGAACATGAAATTGCGTCTTCGCATGGGTGCTGCCATCTAAGCCCAGTCGGTCGGTCGTGTCAACCGGCGGCGGCGGGGGCGGGCGGTGAGCCGATGATTTCCCGCTCCATCATTTCGGGGGCAGGATTTCGCCCGCGTGGAAAGAGAACGATCCCGCCTTGCGGTCGGCATAAAAGTGACGCAGCGTCTCGGAGACCGTGCGGAAAGCGATTTGCTTCCAGGGAATCTCGCCCTCGCGGAACAGCCCGACTTCCAGCGTTTCTTCGCCTGGGGCGAAGTCGCCGTCGAGAAGCCGGGCGCGGTAGAAGACGTGCACCTGGTCCACGTGCGGCACGGATAGGAGCGCGAACACCTCGACCAGCTCGACGCGCGCCTTTGCCTCCTCCAGGGTTTCCCGCAGCGCGGCCTGCGCGATGGTCTCGCCGAGCTCCATGAATCCCGCGGGGAGCGTCCACAGCCCGTAGCGCGGCTCGATTGCGCGTTTGCACAACAGGATCCGGCCCT
>VBCH01000118.1 GCA_005884455.1 Betaproteobacteria bacterium | reverse complement strand
GCTCGACGAAGCGCTTTCCGCGATCAACGCCTTCGCGTACGAGCCCATTGTCACCTGCTACCTGAAGTATCCCGGATCCGTTTCGCTGCCCGCGCCCATGCTCGGAATCAGCGGGGGAATCGCTCAGTGGGTGTTCGACCGCGGCCGGCTCGGCGGACCGAAGGGCCTGCTCGCCGCCGTGATCAGCGCGTCGGGCGCGCACGAAGAGCTGACGAAGGAAGAGCTGGCGGCGCGGATCGGTATCGAGCTGAAAGCGGCGCTCGGCGTGCTGCCCTCGCCGCAATGGTCGCAGGTAATCACGGAAAAGCGCGCGACGTTCTCCTGCGCGCCTTCTCTCGTGCGGCCCGAAGCGTTTACCGCGGTTCGCGGCCTCGCGCTCGCGGGAGACTACGTGGCGAGCGAATACCCAGGGACGTTGGAAGCCGCCGTGCGCAGCGGGATCGCCGCAGCCAGGGCGGTGGGGAGAAATTAACGGGTGTCGCGGTCGAGCCGCGGTAGAGCCTTCACTTGACCTCGTAGATAAAGCGCATTTTGCATGAAGTCGTTACGGGCGCGCCATCCTTGAGCGCAGGTTCCAGTTTCCATGTCCTCAAGGCGATCACCGAGTGGTCGCGAAACGACCGGGACTCCGGCGATTCGGCCTGAATGTCATCGATGCGGCCGTCGGATAGCACGGTGAACTTAAGGGTGGCAGAGCCTTCGAGACCGGAAAGGCGGCGGCCCACGAGATAAAGCGGAAGACCACCGGAAATGAGCTTCGGGGGTTGATCGAAGTCAGCGCGATCGCAATCGCTCAGGGTACCGGGCGGCATGGCAATTTGCTCATCGAGCGATCCGCCGGACGGTTCGCGGCTGACATCCTGGGTGGCGCAGCCGGAAGCAGCGAGGAGGCAAACGAGTCGGGCCGCTAACGCGACCCGACCCGTCCTTTGGCTGAACATCGCCCCTCAGCGCTTGTGGGCCTGACGGGTTTTCTTATTTCTTTCTGGGGTCGTCCGCAGGATTGACGTAGGTGACGCCCCACGGTCCGGTTCCGTTGAGCTGCACCACGACCTCGTCCTTCGTCCAGGCGAAATGGTTCGTCTTGGGCTGCAGGATCATCATGTGCCCCGGGGGCAGAGCCGTAGACTTCTGCTTATCCAGCGTGTCGCCCACACCCATGTTGAAGGTTCCGGAAATCACCGTCACCCGCTCGACGGCGGGGTGCCAATGCGCGGGGATATTGTAGTTGGCGGGAAACTTCAACCGGACCGTGAAGGGAACGGGATCGCTCATCGGACCTTCGATGACCGCGATCTTCGCTCCGGGCGGCAATGATGGAACGTCCGCCCACTTCAGATCATTCGGCGAGACCATTCTGTGTCCGCTCGTCTGAGCCCAGCCGGCGGAAACGCCCATAAAAAAAGGCGCGACGACAGCGAATGCGACGTACGATTTGAATTTCATTCTCCACTCCCTTTCGTTCAGCGTCTGTGGGGCCAAGCATAGTAAGAATAGGCGGCCATGGGTCCCGTTCATGCCCGCCCAACCGGAGTTAAACCGGTCACCTAAGGTAACGACCGAGAAACTCGATGACATCATTTTCCCACAGGCCGGCGCCCTGCGACGAAAACAGGGCGTGCCCCGGGGCCGCTCTGCCTCCCTGCGAGGGTGTGAAGGGCTCGTAGATCACCAGTTTGTGGGGGATATTGCGTTTCTTGAACACATCCGCGAGCGTCGTGACGGACGCGGTAGTGCGATCGTTTTTCGCCACCATGAACAACGTGGGTATCGTCGATTTTTCGGCGGCCGCAATCAGCGCGCTTCGCATGTGGCTGTTCCCGTCCCATGTCAGGGCCCCGCCCGCCTGATCTACCGCGGCAAGAAACGCAGCGCTGCGGGCCGCAGCCAACATGCTGACGACGCCCCCAAACGACCAGCCCATCACGGCGAGGCGCTTCGTATCGACATACGGTAGACCACGCAAATAATCGATTCCGGCGAGCACGTCGTCGGTTTCGGCTTGTAGCCGGGAGATCAATCTCGATTGATCGCTGCCGACCTCTTTCCACCAGATCTCGCCGTCGGATTTTCCGTAACCACGGCGCTCGGGAACCAATACGGCATAGCCGGCTCGAGTCAGCATTCTCCCGACATGCGGGAATGGTGTCGGCGCGCGTTCGCGCCCGTCTCGCGTGCCGTGGTTGTAGATCACCGCCGAAAAAGGGCCGTCGCCGTCTGGTTTATACAAATAGGCTTGGATCCGGAGATTTCCGCTGGTATAGAAGACCTCTTGGTACTTCGGCGAGTCCGACTCGGGCTGGCTTCGCGCCGTCGCCGCGCCGATGCACATTAAAGAAGCGATCAGGAACCTTACTGACCGTCGCATCCTCGATCTCCGCGCTGGTTCAAGCGTGCGGCTACCACCGCAACACCAGTGGCAGCGTAGGTCGAAAATCATGGGACTCGCTGCGCCTTGCGTCATCCAATTCTAGCTCGATGTGATGCTCGGCGGCCGGCTTCAATGCAAGGGCGCCGAGCTTGCACAGGTCCTTGAGACCTACCGAGATTTCTTGTCCCTCCGGTTTATATATCGTGACTGCCGTCAGTCGGTGATGCCCGCCGCGATGATCCAGGGGCGGTCGCCGCTCAGGCGGCAATGTCGCCGGTGCCTGCGATGTGAGGGAAATGAACGTGAGAGGCTCGCGCCATTGGAATCGTGGCGTCACAATGGGAAGGTTTGCTCCTCCCGGAAGAAACGGTGCCGCGTAGGGCCACGTCTCAACGGGGACTTCGCTGTCCTCGGGCCGAAACGCAATGCCGAATGGCGAAGCCCCGGTCTCCCGCCAGCGAACTCGTTGCCAGAGCCCGACCGGACCGACCACCTCGGACTGCAGTTCATCGTCGTCATGCCGCCACAAGAGCTCGAGATAAGCGTTGTCGAAGAACGCACAAGCGTTGGCGGTACCTTGGCCGCGATGGATGCGGCGTCGGCCGAACTGCAAGCCAAAGTCAGTCAGAGCGCGCTCCGCCTCAGCTGGATTCTCAGAACAGATGAACACGTGATCGAAGGTTAAGGCCATCGGCAGGCATTCTCCTCAAGCCTGTAGACCGCCATCAACGACGAGACTGTGGCCGACCACGTAAGACGATGCCGCGGAGCTCAGCCAAAGAATTGCACTCGCGATCTCTTCGGCCTTGGCGAGCCGTCCGATTGGGATAGCCTGGGACAACTGATCCCGATGTTCCCGGCGTTCGTTTGATGTCAAGTGTTCTGTCCGGCGTTCGCGGCGCGGTGTCTCCGTAGCGCCGGGGCACACCGCGTTTATGCGAATTCCGCGGGCAATGTATTCCTTGGCCATTGAACGAGTCAGACCGATGACTGCGTGCTTTCCTGCGCTGTAAACCGCCGCATTAGGCGCCCCGGACAGCCCGTTTACCGACGAAACGTTGACGATGGTGCCGCCACCGCCTTGAAGCATTGTCTCGATTTCGTACTTCATGCAGTTGAAGACGCCGAGAACATCGGTGGAAATTGTCTTGCCCGCCTCCTCGAAGGGTACTTCGTGCGCAGCGGAAGGGCGTGAATCGAACGCGGCGCTGTTGACTGCGCAATTCAATTGTCCAAAACGATCCGCAACAAAGGCTACGAGGTCCGCGACGGACGATGGGTCAGTCACGTCACATCTGTGGAAGGCTGCGTCGCCGCCCAGATGTCTCAACTCCTGCTCCACTTGAATGCCGCGTTCCGGGTTTCTTGCGGCCACTACCACCTTCGCGCCGCTCGCGACGAACGCCTTTGCCGCCGCGAGACCGATTCCCGTAGTCCCGCCTGAGATCAACACAACTTTTCCCAGAAGGTCCTGCATATGAGCTGCTTGCTAACGTCGTGTTGCGCCGCGAGTCTGTGTAGCCGCGGCTGAGGCACGCCGTTTCGTGCCTGTCGGCATCAACACCGGGTTAGACGCCTCGTTGAGCAAGGAGATCAACGTATGCCTCCTCGACCAACTGCGACGATTCGATTCCAAGCCGAGCCATAAGACCTTGAGCTTCGCGGATACCCGCCTCCGCCAGTTCACCTTCGTCGAGAACGACCTCAAGTTCAAGAAAGTGTCCCAAGCCTTTGACGTTGTCCAGGTGGACCCGTGTTCTTCCGACAAGAAAGAGTGTGCGATGCTTCTGAACCCGGCCAACCTGGCCGTATGCCTGAGATAGTGACTCGCGCAGCGTATCGGGAGCGGACGTCGGCGAACGCAGGTAGAAGGACTCTTTCGGGCCGCGTTGGTTTGCCCGACGGTAGAAGATCAGCTCCCCTTCCTCGCTCGAGAACGCGCGTAATTTCAACCTGCCCGATTCGCACCGAAAAAAGGTGTCGTCTTGAATGATCTCTATCGGCCCTTCGTCCGCAATGGCCGCAGCCTTCGGCGCGAGCGCCTCAATGCTCTCGACGCGGGCCTTGATCTCTATGTTTCGCGCCATGAGGGTCTAACGACCGAGATGACTAGACATGCGCGGAGCGCGAGACGCGCAATTTCGCC
>VBCH01000117.1 GCA_005884455.1 Betaproteobacteria bacterium | reverse complement strand
GAAGACTCGGCGGAGATCATAGCCTGCAGCGGAAACTTCCACGGCCGCTCGATCGCGATCACCGCGATGTCCACCGAGCCGCAGTACCGCGACGGGTTTGGGCCGTTTCCGCGGGGATTCAAGCTTGTGCCCTTCGGCGACGCGAAGGCCCTCGAGCGCGCGATCACGGTGAGCACCGCGGCGTTTCTGGTTGAGCCGATTCAGGGCGAGCAGGGCATCATCGTCCCTCCGCGCGGCTATCTCGCCGAATGCGAACGCATCTGCCGCAGGCACAAGGTGCTGCTCATCGCCGACGAAGTCCAGACCGGGCTGGGGCGCACCGGTCGGCTGCTCGCCTGCGACCACGAAGGCGTGAAGCCCGACGGACTGATCCTCGGCAAAGCCCTGGGCGGCGGACTGCTGCCGGTATCGGCGTTTCTCGCCCGCCGCGAGGTCATGGCGGTGTTCGAGCCGGGCGATCACGGCAGCACCTTCGGCGGCAACCCGCTCGCGGCTGCGGTTGCGCTCGAGGCGCTCGACGTTCTGGTGGAAGAGCGCCTGGTCGAGCGCTCGGCCGAACTGGGCGAGATCCTGCTCTCGGGCCTGCGCGCAATCGACAGCCCCGTCGTTCGCGAAGTCCGCGGCCTGGGCCTATTCAGCGGCATCGATATCGACCCGGCCTGGGCAAGCGCGCGCGACGTGGTCATGCGGCTGCTTGCGCGCGGAATCCTTAGCAGGGATACCCACCACACCGTCGTGCGCGTCGCTCCGCCCCTGGTGATCAACCGCACGCAGCTCGAGTGGGCGTTGAAAAACATCCGCAGCGTGCTGGCCGAGATCGAGCGCGGTTTTAAAAGAGCCGCATGAACTGAATCGGTCCCAGGGACACGTCACTGCGACTCACGTAAGATTCGGTGGCGAAGCACATCGTTTGCCTCTCGTTCGATTTCGACGCGATTTCAGGCTGGATCGCGCGCGGCATGACCACGCCGACGCCGGTATCGCGCGGCGAGTTCGGCGTGATCGGCGCAACGCGCATTCTTGCGCTGCTCAAGAAGCACGGCATTCCCGCCACCTGGTTCATTCCCGGGCACACTCTGGAAACCTACCCGGAAGCCTGCCTGCGGGTGCTCGAGGCGGGTCACGAGATCGGCCACCACGGCTGGACGCACGTGCCGCCCGCGAGCCTCTCGCGCGAGCAGGAGGAAGCGGAGCTCGCGCGCGCGAACGAACAGATCAAAAAACTCACCGGCCGCTACGCCCGCGGCTACCGCTCGCCGTCATGGGACCTGAGCCCGCATTCGGTCGAGTTGCTGCTCGAGCACGGCTTCTACTACGAAAGCAGCATGATGGGGAACGATTACAGCCCGTATCGCGTGCGCCTCGGCGACCGCATCGAGCTGCAAAAGCCCGCAGTGTTCGGGAAGGAATCGCGCCTGATCGAGATGCCGGTCAGCTGGTCGCTCGACGACTACCCGCACTTCGAGTTCGTGCGCACGCAGAATGCGGTGCTGCCGGGACTCCAGAACGCGGGCGGCGTGCTCGCGAACTGGATCGACGATTTCCTCTACTTGAAGCGCGACACCGAGTGGGGAATCATCACCTACACCTTCCACCCCTTCGTCATCGGTCGAGGGCATCGCATGATGGCCCTGGAGCGCCTGATCGATCGGCTCGCCGCCGAAGGCGCGGAGTTCATGCGCATGGACGCCGCGGCTGAATCCTTCGACGAGCGCTCGCCCTACAAGTGAATCGACTGGAGCACCGCACGCAGAATTGGCAGGTGTGCAAGCCGCCGGCGCGCTCGCGCCGCGGCATCGTCGCATCGCAACACCGCCTCGCCGCCGAGGTCGGCGCCGACACGCTCGCAACGGGTGGCAACGCGGTCGATGCCGCCGTCGCCGCCGGCTTCGCTCTCGCCGCCATCGAGCCGTGGAACAGCGGCCTCGGGGGTATCGGCTACATGCTCGTCTACCTCGCGAAGGAAGACCGCGTCCACGTCGTCGACTTCGGTCCGGTGTCCCCGCGCGCGCTCGACCCCGCCGATTTCCCCTTGAGCGGAGGGTTTGCCCGCGATCTTTTCGCCTGGCCCGCGGTCGCCGAAGACCGCAATGTCCACGGGCCGCTGGCTTTTGCCCTTCCGGGCGAAGTCGATGGCCTCGGCCTCGCACTCGAGCGCTTCGGCACGCGAACGCTCGCCGCGGTCCTGCAGCCGGCGATCGATCTGGCCGAGGAGGGAATCGCAGTCGACTGGTACCTGACGCTCAAAGTCGCGACCCTCGCGGGGGAGCTCGCGCGCTACGGCGTCACCCGCGACATCTGGCTCCCGGCGGGAATGCCGCCCGTCACGCCGCCGGATGCGCCGCTCCGCCGGCTCAAGCTCGCCGGACTTGCCGATACCCTGAGAAGGCTCTCGCGCGCCGGGCGCCGCGATTTCTACGAAGGCGAAATCGCCGCGGCGATCGCGAAGGACATCCGTGCCATGGGCGGCGTGCTCGGCCTCGAGGACCTCAAGCAATACCGGGCGCGCATCGCGCCGCCGATAGAGTGCGGTTACCGCGGCGCGACGTTCGCGCTTGCCCCGCAACTCACCGCGGGCCCCAGCATGGCCTGGACGCTGGCCCGGCTCGCCGAGCGCAGGTTCGAGCCGGGCGGACCGCACGCCGACGCTTTCGTCGCGTACGCCGAAGCGCTGCGCGAAGCCTACGCGCAGCGCCTGCGGACCATGGGAGAGTCGACCGATGACCGCGCCCCATCGAGCACGACGCATCTCAACGTGATCGACCGCGACGGCAACATGGTGGCCCTGACGCAGACGCTGCTCTCGGTGTTCGGCAGCAAGGTCGTCCTGGCCGCCACGGGCATCCTGATGAACAACGGCGTCATGTGGTTCGATCCGCGTCCCGGCACGCCGAACTCGCTAGCGCCCGCGAAACGGCCGCTCACCAACATGTGCCCGGTGATCGCCCGACGCGGCGGAAAACCGTGGTTCGCGATCGGCGCATCCGGCGGGCGCAAGATCTTTCCCGCGGTGCTGCAGATCGCCTCGTTTCTCGTCGACCATGGAATGAGCCTCGAGGACGCCTTCCATCAGCCGCGCATCGACGCAAGCGGGGGCGAGCGAATCGGCGTCGATCCACGGATGGCGCAGGAAATAAGGAACGCGCTCGACGAAAAATTTCCCGTGCACGCGGCCGAACTGGCGGTCTACCCGGCGAACTTCGCCTGTCCGAGCGCCGTGTTGAACGACCTCCGGACGGGCGAGCGCTTCGGTGTAAGCGACGTGATGTCCCCGTGGTCGGGCGCCGCCGCGGAGAAGGAGCCGTGATCCGCGCGGCGATCGTCGGCCTCGGCAGATGGGGACAGAACCTGGTCGCGAGCGTGCAGGGCAAGAGCGGCGCGATCCGCTTCGTCGCCGGCGCGACGCGCACCCCGGAAAGATCCCGGGCCTTCGCCGACGCGCACGGCTTTCCGCTAAGGGAGAGCTACGAAAAATTGCTGGCCGACCCGGCGATCGACGCGGTCGTGCTCGCCACGCCGCACAGCTTGCACGCAGGGCAGATTATCGCCGCCGCTCGAGCGGGCAAGCACGTCTTCGCCGAAAAGCCGTTCGCGCTCTCCCTGCGGGACGCAGAAGCCGCGGTGCGCGCCTGCGCCGAGAACGAGCTGACGCTCGCGATCGGCTACAACTGGCGATTTCAGCCCGCGCTCCAGGAAATAAAGCGCTTGCTCGGCGACGGCGGGCAGCTCGGCAAGCTCCTGCACATCGAGGGCAATTTCTGCGGCCCCAGCGCGTACCGCTTCGAGCGCGAACACTGGCGCCAGAGCCGCGAGGAAGGGCCCGCCGGCGGCATGACCGGGCGGGGCGTGCACCTCGTCGACGCCATGATCTGCCTCTCGGGGAGAATCGAGTCGTTGGTCGCGCAGAGCTCGCGCGCCGTCCGGGATTTCGGCCTTGACGACACGACCTCGATGCTGTTCCGCTTCGAAAGCGGCGCGACCGGCTATCTCGGAACCGTGATCGCGACGGCGGAGACCTGGCGCCTGCAAGTCTTCGGTGCGAATGGCTGGGCGGAGGTCGGCGGCGTCGAGCACCTGAACACCTGGCAGCTCAAGGTCTGCACCATCGACCGGGAGAAT
>VBCH01000116.1 GCA_005884455.1 Betaproteobacteria bacterium | reverse complement strand
TCGGCCGGGCACCGCGGCGTGCTTCGCCCGGGCGACGTGCAGTGGATGACTGCAGGCGCGGGCATCGTGCATTCGGAGATGCCTTCGGGCAGGATTCGCGAGAAAGGCGGACGCGTGCACGGCTTCCAAATCTGGGTGAACCTGCCGGCGAAACTGAAGATGACGCGGCCGCGTTACCAGGAGGTCTCGGCGGACAAGATTCCCGAAGCGAAGAGCGCGGACGGGCGCGCGCGCGTGCGTGTGATCGCGGGCGAGGCCCTGGGCACGCACGCCGTGATCGACACGCACAGCCCCATCGTCTATCAGGACTGGACGATCGAACCGGGCGCCGATGTCACCGTCGCGCTTTCTCGCGAGCAACAGGCGATGGCGTACGTATTCCAGGGTGAGGTGCTCGTCGGGAACGAAGGCAAGGAGATTCGCGACGGTCAGCTCGCGCTTCTCGGCCCGGGCGACGCCGTGCGCTTTCGCGGCACGCCGGGCGCGGGCCGGTTGCTGCTGCTCGCCGGCGTCCCGATCGCCGAGCCCGTCGCCCGCTACGGTCCGTTCGTGATGAACACGCAGGAGGAGATCGTGCAGGCCGTGCGTGACTACCAGAGCGGCCGCATGGGCGAGATCACGCGCACCGCCGACGTCCGCTGACGCCCGCGGAGATCGGTACCCGTGGGTTCCCCTACGGCGGTACGATGTTCGACCTGAGAGGATCGCGCCGTGAATTTCGACGATCTCATCGGCCAACTCTCGAAAGACTGGGAGTGGCTTTCGTTCGTGACGCGTTATTGCGCGGGCAGGAACATCGACAGGCCGGTCTGCGAAGATTTCATGTGGGGGGCGCTCGCGGCCGCCGCGCTCGTCGTCGTGATCGTCGCCTGGTGGATCCTGGGGAGGATCGCGAAGGTCTATGAAAGCTGGAAGCACCGGAGGATGCTCGCCAAAGTCGCCGACGCCAAGACCATGAACAAGTACCGATGGTCCGGTCATGACTTGCCCGAAGGCTTGACTCCTTCCGATCAGCGCGCCGCGAAGTCCCGAAAGCCCGGAAAATCGTGACAGAATAAGCCGTTCGATTATCGGCAGCGGAGGTAGCGATGAGCGGCTCGCCCCAGGTGCGGCGCGCGGACAAAGTAATGACGGAGGAACGGGCGCGCGAGACGCTTGAGCGCGGCTTTTGCGGGCGCCTGGCGACCGTGGGCGAAGACGGGTGGCCCTACTGCGTGCCGCTCCTCTACGTCTGCATGGACGGCGAAGTCTTCGTGCACAACACGCGCGCCAAGGGACACTTGCGCGCGAACGTCGATCGCGAGGCGCGGGTCTGCTTCGAGATCGACGAAGCCGGCGAGGTGTTCGCCTACGGCCGCTTCGAATGCGATTCCACGGTCGAGTACCGCAGCGTGATCGTCTTTGGCAGGATCCGCGTGGTCGAGGACCTTGCGACGCGTCAGCGCTTCTTCGACGCGCTGATGGCGAAGTACGCCAATAAGGACTGGGAACGCCCGAAGGGCTTTTATCCGCGCATCGACCAGATCACGCTGTACGCGATCACGGTCGAGCGCATGAGCGGCAAGGAGACGCCGTTGCCTGCGGTCTCGCAGCGCTGGCCGGCGGTGGATCACACCAAGTCGCCGAACGCGCGGGCATAGGAATTCCGGATGGAACTGTTGTCCGACCCGCATACCTGGATCGCCTTCCTCTCGCTGACGGCGCTCGAGCTGGTGCTCGGCATCGACAACATCATCTTCATTTCGATTCTCGCGGACAAGCTGCCCGGGGCGAGAGGGAACCTCGCGCGAAGGATCGGACTCGCCCTGGCCATGTTCATGCGCATCGGGCTCCTGTTCCTGCTTGCCTGGGTCAGCGGGCTGATCGAGCCGCTGTTCACGGTCCTGCGCCAGGAAATTTCCGGCCGCGACCTCATCCTGATCGCGGGCGGCCTCTTCCTGCTGTGGAAGAGCACCAAGGAAATCCACCAGCTGCTCGAGGGCGAGAAGGGCGCGGACTCGGCCGCGGTCGGCGCCACCTTCTCAGGGGTGATCCTGCAGATCATGATCATCGACATCGTGTTCTCGTTCGATTCGATCATCACCGCGGTCGGCATGGTCGATCACATCGAAGTCATGATCGCTGCGGTGATCGCCTCGGTGCTCCTGATGATGGCCTTCGCAGGCGCGATCGGGCGCTTCGTCTCGGCGCGTCCCACGGTGAAAATGCTGGCGCTCGCTTTCCTCTTCGTGATCGGCGTCGTGCTGATCGCCGATGGCTTCGACCACCATGTCCCCAAGGGTTACGTGTACTTTGCGATGGCCTTCTCGGTGTGCGTGGAGATGCTCAACCTGCGCCTGCGCAAGCGCGCCGCCCGGCCGGTCGAGCTGCGCCATCGCTACGCGCGGCAAGACGAGTGACGAGGTCCGGCCGCTAGGCGAGCGCCGCGGCGCTTTCCCTGAGAAACACCGGCAGATCGGTGGTCGGCGGGCGGGCGCCCGGCACCTGGTAGAAGAGATCGGCGACGAAGCCGCGGTGATAGCTCGTGTGGTTGACGATGTGGAGCAGGATCTCCGCGCGCGTCATGACTCCCTTGTTCCCGCCGATCAGGGTGAAGGGCACGTTCTCGCCGAGCGCGGCTTCGGACATGCGCTCGCTCCAGGCGATGTACCAGTCGTCCACGACCTGCTGCTTGCCCCACAGCTCGGCCAGCGGCGGGTGCCCGGGGGTGTTGCGCGCAGCGAACCCGTGCTCGCGCCCCTCGAGGTGGGCCTGCCAGATGAGGTCGATCACGTAGTTGTGGTTGAGCGTATGGACCATGTTCTTGAACAGGCTCTGCCGCTCCTTCGTCGCTTCGTCCCCGGGCAGCCCGGCGACGGCGTCGAAGATCAGCCTGTTTGCCCAGCTGTTGTAGCGCGTGAGCATGCGCGCGGCTTGCGGAGTGATCATGGTTTGCCTCGCTCGGAGCTTCTCGCGGATTATGGCACCGGCGGCGCCCGGCTTTCCCTTTCTGCGCCCCTCTCCGACCGGGAAGCGACGAAAAAGGCTTCTTCTCGTGTAAGATGAACGGTTTATATCGGGAACTGCAAGCTTTCATCAGGTGTCTAGGAGCCCGGAGACATGACGGTATCTTCGCTTTCTGTCGCGCAGGGCCTTGTCCGGTCGGCCGGACGGATCCAGGCCGTGTTCTCCCATCGCGCGATGCCCACTCTGGCGGCGGTCGCGGCCCTGCTGTTGCTGTGCTGGACGCTGGCGCAAGGGACCTGGCGCGTGCTCCAGCCGGCTTCACCCGCGGTGGCGCGCGCCGGCGGCGCCGATCTCACCGATCTGCGCGGGCTCGCCAGCGTGCTGCTGTTCGGGCGGGCCGCCCCGAGGAGCCCTGCGGCCGAAGCAGGCGTCGCGCCCAGCAACCTGAACATGACGCTGACCGGCGTCGTCGCGCGCGAAACCGGCGGCTGCGCGCTCGTCATCGTGCAGGGACAACCCGAAGCGGCCTTCTGTTCGGGCGAAGAGATTTCTCCCGGCGTGCGGCTGGACACGGTGGAACGCGATCGCATCGTGATCGTGCGCAACGGCGCGCGCGAGGCGGTGTTCATGAAGG
>VBCH01000057.1 GCA_005884455.1 Betaproteobacteria bacterium | reverse complement strand
TGAGCTACGACGACATCCTGTTCGTGAGCTCCTCGGCGAGCTCGGGGTTTTTCACGAACTTCGGAAAGACGCGCAGGCAAGGCCTGGAAGCGGCTCTCGAGCGCTCGCAGGAGAAATTCTCCTGGGCGCTCAACTACAGCTTGATCGACGCGACCTACCAGTCGTCCGCAGTGCTGTTCTCCCAGGCGAACAGCAGCGCGGACGCGAACGGCGATATCCAGGTTTCGCCCGGCGACCGCATACCCGGGATTCCGCGGCACCATCTGAACGTCGCCGCGAACTACGATCTGACGGAGAGGATTACGGTCGGTGCCGGCGCGGTGGCGGTGTCTCCGCAGTTCGCGCGCGGCAACGACAACAACCGGCATCAGCCCGACGGGGTGAATTACCTGGGACCGGGCGAGATCGCCGGCTATACGATCTTCAACATGAATCTCGACTACAAGCTCGATCGCGGCCTGCGGGCGTTCGCAAAGCTCTCCAACGTCTTCGACCGGCGTTATGCAAGCGCCGGCGCGCTGAGGCAGAATTTTTTTCCGGGCGGCAACCTGGCGGCGCCGGGCGCCCAGGTCAACGAGACCTTCTACGCACCGGGCGCGCCGCGCGCCCTTTGGATCGGGATACAGCTCGTGCCCGACGCCGCAGGGGGCAGGCAGAGCCGCGAAGCGCGGGCGAGCCGCGATTGACACTCCCTCGAACCCCGGCTTATCGTTGCCGGCAACGACAGGAGGCAGTCGCCATGCCCTTTCCCGGTAGATCCGCTCTTGCGATTCTTTTCTGCGGCCTGCTCTCGGCGACTGCGGCGCAGGCGCAGCGCGCCAGCCCGCAAGGATTCCCCGATGCGCCCGGAAAAGAAGTGCTCGTCGGCAAATGCTTTCAGTGCCACGCCCCGACGATGTGGCAGGACCACCGGCAGGACCGCAGGGGCTGGGAAGGCGTGCTCTACCGCATGGTCGGGCGCGGCGCCCTCTGGACGGAAGACGAAATAAGGACCATGGCCGACTACCTCGCAGCGGCATACGGGCGGCAGGCGGCGGCATCGAAATAAGAGCGCGGGCTAGGGAGGGACTATGAGAGAGCTGGTCGCACGATATCTGTCGCGCTCGATTTCACGGCGCGGTTTCCTGAAGGGCCTGACGACCGCCGGAATCTCCCTCGCCTCGGCGGAATCCATCCTGGAATCGCTCGTCCCGATCGCCCACGCCCAAGAGGCGCGGGGCATCGCTCCCGAGGCGATCAAAATGGTCGAAGGAACGGGGGCGGAATGCTTCGCCGAGCAGCTGATCGCTTCCGGCGTCAAATACGTGTTCGGCAACTCGGCGAGCGAGGATGCGCAGTTCTACGAGGCGCTGGTCGACCGGCCACAGCTCAAATACATCCTCACGCCGCACGAAGGACCGGGGGCAGCGATGGCCGCGGGCTACGTGAAAGCCTCCGGCGAGCCGACCATCGTGATGCAGGCCGCGGTCGTGGGCCTCGTCAACGCCATGGGGCAGATGTTCAACGCGTTCAAGGAGCAGACGCCGCTCGTTTTCTACAGCTACCGCACCGACCAGACGCGCCGAGCCGGGCGCGACGGCTTCGAGGAAGTGGCCAATCAGGAGCAGATCGTGCAGCCGATGACGAAGTATTCGTGGCTTGCGCGCCGTGCCGAAATGATTCCGGAGACCGTCCGGCGCGGCTTCAAGGCGGCGTGGACGCCGCCTTACGGGCCGACTTACGTTTCCTGGCATTCGGACCTGAACGACGAGAAGACTTACGCCGAGATCATCACCCAGGACAAGGTCGACCCGCGCATGCGCGTGCGCCCCAATCCCGCCGAAGTCGAGCGCGCCGCAAAGCTCCTCGTCGAAGCGAAGATGCCCCTCATGATCGTCGGCGACGAGGTCTACGGTGCCAAGGCCGCGTCCAAGGCGGTGGATCTCGCCGAGCTCCTCGGCATGCCCGTGACCCAGGTGCGGCAGATCTACGCGAACTTCCCCGAGTCGCATCCGTTGTGGGTCGGCGGCCCGCCCGCGGCGCGCATCGCGTCGCTCGATTTCCCGAAAAATCCCGACGTCGTCATGAACGTCGGGAACAAATTGCAGCACAACAGTCCGCAACCCATCGTGGCGCGCGAAGCGAAATTCATCGACATGCGCAGCGACAGCTGGAGCATGGGCAACGTGATGAACACGGAGGTACCGCTGGTCGCCGACGTCGCCTACGGCCTCGACGACCTCAAGGCCGCAGTGGAAGCAATCATGACTTCCGCGATGTACAAGAAGGCGCGGGAGCGCGCGCAGGAAGTGCGCCGGTTCAGCGAGAAAGCGAAAGCGCTGCGCGCCTTGGTGGCGAAGAACCCCGAGTGGGACCGCAGCCCGATGCTCGCCGACCGCGTCACCTCCGAGGTCGCCCAGTTCGCGGACCGCGATGCCATCATCGTCCATGAAGCCGGGTCGGTCGTCTTGCACGGTTTTGATTTCGATCCGATCGGCGGGCGCCAGCTCTTCTTCTATTACGGAGCGCACCTCGGCTCCGGGGTGGGCACCGCGGCGGGCGTGAAGCTCGCTCGCCCGAATCAGCAGGTGATCTGCCTCGTGGGCGACGGATCGTTCGTTTTCGGGCCGACCGCGCTGTGGAACATGGCGCGCCTGGAGCTGCCGGTTATCACCGTGGTCTACAACAATCACGCCTACGGCGGGCCGCACAGCCGCGTGATCGAAAAGACGGCGGGAGGCAAGATGGTGCAGAAGCGGCAATTCGTGCACGACTACCTCGGCAGCCCGGACATGAACATGGCGCAGATCGCCAAGGGTTTCGGCGTGGCCGGGGAAATCGCCGAGTCACCCGAGCAGCTGAAGGCGGCCCTCGCGCGCGCGCGCAAGGCGACGGTGGAGGGCAAACCCTATCTCATCGACGCGCAGGTGGCGCGCGTGGGAGTCGCCTGGGCGGACAAGCCGTGGATCCCGCCGATCAGCATCGCGCGGGAACGCGCGAGGAAAGTCTAGATCGCCGCGCCGCGATGCCGAAAGCCGACGACATCGAAACGCGGTTCCGGACTGCCGGGCACTTCACCGAGGCGCTGAAGAAAAACCTGTTCGCGCTGTATTGCCAGCCGATCGTGCCGGTGGAAACGGCGAAAGTGGACTACAAGTATCTGGAAATCTTCGTGCGCTTTCGCGAAGAGGAGGACAAGCTGCTGCCGCCCGGCACTTTCTTTCCGATACTCGAGGCGAACCACCTGACGCCGCTGCTGGACCGCTGGGTGGTGCGCGAGGTCCTCAGGTGGAGCGCCGACAAGCAGAGCTCCCAGCCCAATTGGCACATTCCGCGCTTCAACCTCAATCTCGCCGACGACACGATTCGCGACAAGGATTTCGGCGGTCAAGTGCGCGATCAGCTCAAGGAGACGAGAATCCCGCCCAACCGGCTGTGGTTCGAGATCACTGGACAGCAGATGGCGCGGCTTCCCGACGCGGCGAAGCAGACGATCACCCGCCTGAAGTCATTGGGGTGCGCCATAGCGGTCTCGGATTTTTCCAGCGTCGAGATGACCGCCCGGGGCTACAAGGACGCCGGCGCGCAGATCGTCAAGCTCTCGGGAAGCGTCGTACGGAACATCCACAGGAATCCGGAAGCCCTGTCGAAACTGCTCGAGATCAACGGCTACTGCCAGAAGCTAGGCATGCAGACCATCGCCGAGTTCGTGGAGCATGTCGACACTCTCCCGATGCTGCGCAAGACGGGCGTCAACTTCGCCCAGGGCTTCGCGATCGCCGAGCCTGGACCGCTCAGCCTGGTGATTTGAAGCGAGTGAAGATTCAGAAGCTCATGCTGAACACAAACCCAAGGCCGTTGGTCTTCGGGTTTGCCGCCGGCGTAGTCGCTACGATCAACGGATTCGTTTGAAAGCTTGTTCTCTTGTATTCGACGCTCGTGTAGCGCAAGCCGAAGTTGAACCTGTTTTTCAACACATAGTCCCCCTGCAGCACGAAGCCGAGTGCATCGTCGTATTTGGCGTTCAAGCCGCTCGCCGCTCCGCTGCCGCTAAGGGTTGGACTCAAATGGTAGGTCAGGCCGCCGCCCAAACGAACGTTGGGCATGCGGTAGAAGACGAGCGCATCGAGCGGCAACACGGTCCAATCGAGATGGCCGTTCTGCGCGGCGATGATGTAGAACTTGTACGAAATCGAAATCTCCGCCTCGAGTTCCTTTGAATCCGTGAGAATCGAGGCCCCGCCGCCGACGAAGACCCCTTGGTTGGCCTTGATCGATCTTGTGGAGCTACCGCTGCTGCCGTTCACCCCCACCGTAACCACGGTATCACCCCCCAAGCCGAAGCCCGCCTTGATGATCGGCCTGACTTCGGCCGCATTCGATATCGCGGGAACGCAGGCCGCAATCACCAAAACCAGAGCGGTGAAGGATTCGAGTGCTCTTCTCCCTGTCATTTTGTGTTCTCCTTTTTGGTTGGGCGGCCGGGACCCGAACAAGAAAACGGCCAGTCACTAGCATACCGTTTGAGCCGGATTCCGCAACGCGCTTCCTGCGCACCGCGCACCGTGCCATACTTCCCCGTCTCAAACGGCCCGCTACAATGGCAGAAAAAGACGCGATACCGGTCGGCGTGAAGCACACCGCAACGAAGCGCGCGACGGCGGCGGCCCTCCTCGCCTGCCTGCTCGCCGCCGCGCCCGCGCTCGGGCAAACCAAAACGGTGCTGCGCATCTCCACGCCCGCGGTGCCCGAGGACTGGCACGTCAAGATGCTGTACGTTTTCAGGGACGAGCTCAACAAGGCGGCGCCCGGCCGCTTCGACGTGCAGGTGCATCACTCGGGGACCCTCTTTCGCCAGGGCGCGGAGGCGGTGGCGATGCAGCGCGGGAATCTGGAGATGGCGCTGCTGTCGATGCAGGACATCGCGCGGCAGATGCCCGAGTACTCGATCTTCACGGCCGGCTACCTGATCCGCGATCCCGAGCATCTCGCGAAAGTCTACGGCGGACCGATCGGCGAGGAGGTGACCCGCAGGATCGCCGAAGTGCTGGGAATCCAGTTGCTCCAGGCGGTCTATCTCGGAACTCGACAGGTGAGCCTCGCGCAGCCGAGGTCGGTCAGAACCCCGGCGGATCTCGCCGGGGTGAAGCTGCGCATGCCGGGCTCCAAGGAGTGGCTCTTCCTCGGGCAGGCGCTCGGCGCGAACCCGACGCCGCTCGCCTTCACCGAGGTCTACCTCGGCTTGAAGACCGGCACCATCGACGGCCAGGACAACCCGCTGCCGACGGTGAAGTCGGCGAAATTCTACGAGGTGACGCGGCAGATCGTGCTCACGGGGCACCTCGTGGACGCGCTGCACCTTGCCATCTCCTCGAAGACCTGGCACGCGCTCTCCGCGGCACACAGGGCGCAGATGAAGAGGGCGGCGGCGAAGGCGGCGGGCTTCAACGACGAAAACCGCGTGCGCGAGGAGAAGGAGCTCATCGAATTCTTCCGCGCGCAGGGCATCGAGATCACGGTGCCCGACGTGGCCGCGTTCAGGAAGACCGTGCAGGACGCGTATCTGAAGTCCGAGTACGCGGAAAAGTGGCCGCGCGGACTCCTCGAGCGCATCAATGCGGTCAAGTGAAGGCATCGAGCGGCTCAAGCGCTGGGCCGATCTGACCGGCGCAGGCATTTTCGCGGTTCTCTTCCTCGCCCTGGTCATGCAGGTGGTACGCCGCTTCGTGTTCGGCGCACCCGCCGCGTGGACCGAGGAGCTCGCGACAATCGCCTTCGTCTGGGTGATTTTCTGGGGGACTGCGTTCGCCGTGCCGCTCTCCACGCACGTTGCGGTGGATTTCGTCGTGCCGCGCTTCGCGCCCCGCGTCCAGCGTACGCTTTACGCGCTGGGTCTTGCCGCGCTCGGGGGCTGCTTTCTCTGGGCCCTGCCCGGCATCGCCGATTACCTGCGCTTCATGATGCGCGAGCGAACGCCGGTGCTCGACTTGCCCTACGGCGTCGTCTACAGCGCCTATCTCGCCGCCGCGGTGATGGTGGTGCTGCGCTGCCTCGCCGCGATCCTCCGCCCTGAAGCCTCCGATAAGGCATGAGCGCCGCTTTCGGGCTGATGCTCGCCGTATTCGTCGGCATCGCCCTGCTGCGCGGTCCCGTCGGCCTCGCGATGATCGCGGGCGGCATCGCCTACCTCGGCGCGACCGGGCAGGACATGGGCCTTGCGGCCGAGCAGATCCTGAACAGCCTCTTCGGCAGCTTCGTGCTGATCGCCGTGCCGATGTTCATTTTCGCGGCAAACGTGATGAACTCCGGCACCCTGAGCGAGCGCCTCTACGGGCTCGCCCACGCGATCATGGGGCGGTTTCGCGGCGGCCTCGCCCACGTCAACGTGCTCGCAAGCGTCATCTTCGCCGGCATGAGCGGCAGCGCGATCGCGGACGCGGTCGGGCCCGGGATGGTCGAGATCGAGATGATGTGCAAGAACAACCGCTACTCGCGGCCCTTCGCGGTCGCGGTGAGCGCGGCCTCGGCCACCATCGGGCCGATCATCCCCCCGTCGATTCCGATGGTGCTCTACGCGCTCGTCTCGGGTGCCTCCGTCGGTGCGCTCTTCATCGGGGGCATTGTTCCGGGCCTGCTGATGGCCGCCGCGATGATGCTCGTCATCGTGTGGATCGCGCGGCGGCGCAATTTCCCGATGGAGTCGCCGGTGCCGTGGTCGGAGCTCCCGAAAATCTTCGTGCGAACGCTGCTGCCGCTGCTTATGCCGGTCGTCCTGCTCGGAGGCATTTACTCTGGCGTGTTTACCCCGACGGAGGCCGCGGCGGTCGCCGCGCTCTACGCCCTCGCGCTCGCGCTCTTCGTGTACCGGGCGCTGGACTGGAAGGGACTCGTGTCCGTACTCGCCGACAGCGCGCGATCCACGGCGGTGGTCGGGATCATCATCTGCGGCGCGTTTCTCTTCAACTACGTGCTCGCGACCGAGCAGGTGCCGGCGCGCCTGGCCGAATGGTTCCTGTCGCTCAACCTCGGCCCGCTCGGATTCCTGATCGTCGCGAACCTCGTTTTTCTCGTGCTCGGGTGCCTGCTCGATACCACGACGCTGCTGCTGGTGCTGGTGCCGCTCGTCCTGCCGGTCGCGCGTGCGGTTGGGGTGGACCTGGTGCACTTTGGCGTCGTCATCGTGGTCAACATGATGATCGGCCTGCTTACTCCGCCTTACGGCGTGCTGCTGTTCGTGCTGAGCGGCCTCACCGGAACCCCGGTAAAGGAAATCGTGCGCGAGCTCGTGCCGTTCATCGTAGCGCTCGTCGCCGTGCTCTTCCTCATCACGTTCGTGCCCTCGCTCGTTCTCGCCCTCCCCGAGCTCGCCGGGTACGTCCGCTGAACGCGCCCGCGACGTGGCTGGCGTCGCACGTTTGTGATATGAACGCTATTCCCGGGAAGCAACTACATCGGGTTGCAGTCTACCGACTCGATCCTTTCCCACTCCTGCCGCAGCACGATCTTCTTCGAGGGATCGCGCCCGTAAGGCCTCGGGCCGCTGCTCAAGGTGATGTGTCCGCCATTCACCTCGAGGTCGCGCGTCTGGTGGGTGCCGTTGAAGATCTCGTTATAGGAGACGTCGGGCGAGATGACGATCTTCTTGCCCTCGATGCGGTAAGGTCCCGCGAATGCCGTCAGCGATTCCCACAGCGCCGCCTTGTCCGTGTCCGAAGTGCCGAATTTGCGGTCCTGCAGGGTGTAGAAGACGGCGTAATACTTCGGCGTAATCATCAGGTATCCGTGCGGAGGCTTGGTCCTGTCGTCGCGGAGCTTGCCGTCGATCTCGGCTTTTATCGATACCAGCTTGTAAGTTCCGACCAGCGCCCCCTGTGCGAGGCAGGGAGCCGGAACGAGAAGTCCGGTAAGCAGAATTCCCAATGACTTGTACATGTTCTCCTCCTTTGTGGAATTCATATTACCGGCCCGTCCGCGCGGCGGCAACGCGGCGCGGGGCACTCCGGATCGCACTTCCTCGCGCCTGCCGGTATACTCGACAAAAACAATGAAAGCATTCATCGCCGCCGCAACCGCACTCGCGCTGCTCCCTCGCATTGCCTGGGCCCATCACTTCATGGGCGGAGGGCTCCCGGAGACGCTCGCTCAGGGCTTGCTGTCGGGCCTCGGCCATCCCGTGATCGGTCTGGATCACGCGGCGTTCATCGTCGCCGCAGGGTTTTTCCTCGCCTCGATCGAGGGCGGGATGTGGGGGGTCCTCGCCCTGATCGGCGGAAGTCTGATCGGCGCGGCCTTGCACCTCGCCGGATTCGGATTGCCCGGCGCTGAAATCGGCGTCGCGCTCTCGGTGATCCTGATCGGCGGCCTGGTGATGATCCGGCGCGAGGTCAAGCTCTTCTGGCTGGCAGGCGGTCTCGCGCTCGCGGGAGTGCTGCATGGATATGCCTACGCGGAGTCCATATTCGGCGCGGAGGCGGCACCGCTCGCCGCGTACCTGATCGGCTTCTCCCTCGTGCAGCTCGGCGTCGCCACGGCGGCCTTGCTGATCCACCGGCGCCTGATCGCCGCCCGCGAAGCCTGGGCGAGGCTCGCCTCCTCCGGAATCGGCGCCGCGGTGGGAACCATAGGCGCGGTGTTCCTCGTCATCAACATCGCGGCTTAGGCAGTCATGAGCGACCATCACGGCGACGACCACGCACGCGAGCACGACCGCCCGCTCTCGGGCCCCGCGCTGCGCGCCAGGGCGCTCGAGTCCTTGCTCGTCGAAAAGGGCCTCGTCGATCCGAAGGCGCTCGACGAGCTGATCGACACCTACCAGACGAAAGTCGGGCCGCGCAATGGCGCAAAGATCGTGGCGCGCGCCTGGACCGATCCCGCTTTCAAGAAGCGATTGCTCTCCGACGCCACCGCCGCCATCGCCGAGTTCGGTTTCATCGGGCGCCAGGGCGAGGACATGGTGGTGCTCGAGAACACGCCCAAGGTCCGCAACGTCGTCGTGTGCACGCTGTGCTCCTGCTACCCGTGGCCCGTGCTCGGGCTGCCGCCCGTCTGGTACAAGTCGGCGCCGTACCGCGCCCGCGCAGTGATCGATCCGCGCGGCGTGCTGAAAGAGCTGGGGAGCGAGGTTCCGGAGGATGTCGAGCTGCGGGTGTGGGACTCGACCGCCGAGCTGCGCTACCTCGTGCTGCCCGAGCGCCCGGCGGGAACCGAAGGCTGGAGCGAGGACGAGCTCGCTGCGATCGTCACGCGCGACGCGATGATCGGCGTGGCGCAGGTGAAGCTGCCGGCGCGGGGCAAGCGATGAACGGCGTCCACGACATGGGCGGCATGCACGGCATGGGACCGGTCGAAATCGAGAAGAACGAGCCGGTGTTCCATTCCCAGTGGGAGGCGCGCGTGCACGCGCTCAATCTCGCCTGCGGCTACCACCGCAAGTGGAACATCGACATGGGGCGCCATTCGCGCGAGCGGATCCCGCCCGCCGAATACCTCGCGTTTTCCTACTACGAGAAATGGCTGCGTGGCCTGGAGATGCTGCTCGTGGAGAACGGCCTGGTCACGCCGAAGGAGCTCGCGACCGGCCGGGCCGAATCGAAAGCGAGCGGAGCGGGCGTCCTCCGGGCCTCCGAGGTGGCGGGCTTCCTGCGCGTGCGCCGCCTCGCGCGAATGGACGACGATGTGCCGGCGAGGTTCAGGCCCGGCGAGCGCGTCCTCGCGCGCAACGATCACGCCCTCGGCCACACGCGCCTGCCGCGTTACGCGCGCGGCAAGCGCGGCGTCATCGACCGCGATCACGGCGTCTTCATCTTCCCCGACACGCACGCGATGACGCGCGACAAGAAGCCGCAGCATTGCTACAGCGTGCGCTTCGCCGCGTGCGAGCTCTGGGGGCAGGGGGCGTCCGCGCGCGACAGCGTATACCTCGATCTGTGGGATGACCACCTCGATCCCGCCTGAGGTCGACCTCGGCGCCCTTCCCGCCCTGCCGCGCGACGATGCGGGGCCGGTGTTCAGCGCGCCGTGGGAGGCGCAGGCTTTTGCGATGACGCTGTCTCTGCACGCACGCGGCGTTTTTACTTGGCGCGAGTGGGCCGACGTGCTCGCGGCCGAGCTCGCCGCTGCGAGCGCCCGCGGCGAGCCGGACGACGGCACCCACTACTACGTGCACTGGCTCGCCGCGCTGGAGAAGCTCGTCGCCGGGAAGAAGCTCATCCTCGGAAACGAGCTCGAACGGCGCGTGGACGAATGGGACGCCGCGGCGCGCTCGACTCCGCACGGCAAGCCGATCGAGCTGCCGCGCCGCGGATGAAGCATCGCGCCTTGGAGGTGCGATGGCTCAGTCGCAGCGGACGCTCATTCCGCCGTCGACGACGATTTCCGTCCCGGTGATGAAGCGCGCCTCGTCGGAGGCGAGGAAGAGCGCGGCGTTCGCGGTGTCGCGCCCGTCGCCCTCGATCGCTAGCGGGATGCGCTTCCGGCGTTGCGCGAGGAGCGCCTCCACGTCGCCTCCGGCGCGCTGCTTCGCCAGCCGCGCTTCCACCGCGGTCGCGCGGCCGTTGCCCCAACCCGGTCCGACCGAGCCGGCACCGGTGATGATTGCGACCTTGCCCTCCAGACGGCGCGTCATCGCCCGAACCGGTAGAAGCTCCGCGGATTGTCGACCAGAAGCGCCTTGCGCTCCTTCTCCGAGGGCGCGATTTTCGAGAGTAGGTCGACCAGCACGCCGTCGTCGGGGACCGCGGCGAGGTTCGGGTGCGGCCAGTCGCTGCCCCAGAAGCAGCGCTCGCCGAATTCGGCGACGAGCTTGCGCGCGAAGGGAACCGCATCCTGCCAGGGCGCGGCTTCTCGCGAGATGCGCTCAGAACCGCTCACCTTCACGCGAAAGCGCGGATCGCGCATCAGATCGAGCAGGTGCCTGAAGGCTGGTTGATCGAGCCCCAGCGAAGCATCGATGCGCCCCATATGATCGATCACCACCGGCACGGCGGAGCGCCCGAGCCACGGCGCGAGCTCCTCGATGAGCGAGGCTTCGAAGTGCACCTGCAGGTGCCAGCCGAACCGGGCGAGGCGCGGCGTGAGCGCGATCGCGTCCTCGATCCGCGGGCCTTTGCCGAGGTGGTTCATGAAATTAAAGCGCACGCCACGGAATCCTTGCGAATCGAGGCGCTCGAGCTCGGCGTCGTCGACGGAGGGCGGCAGCAGCGCGACCCCGCAGTAGTCGCCCTTCTTCGCGGCGATCGCGTCGGCGACGACGCGGTTGTCGAAGCCGTGGCAGGTGGACTGGACGATCACGCAGTGCTCTATCCCCAGCATGGCGTGCAATGCGAAGAGTTTTTCCTTGGGCGCATCGGCAGGAGTGAAGGGCCGGTTCTCCGCGAAGGGAAAGATCCGGTGCGGCCCGAACACGTGCACGTGCGCGTCGCACGCGCCCGGGGGCAGCTTGAGCTTCGGCCGGCTGGGCGAAGCGAGAAAGGACGGCCGGGGCTCTGCCATTTGCTCGAGCTAGTCTTCCTTGAAGCCGATCGCCTTGATGATCGCGCTCCACCTCGCCTGCTCCTCGGCGAGGAAGGCGGCGTATTCTTCCGGCGTCGACGGAAAGGCGATCCCGCTCACCTTGGCGAACTGATCGAGGAGCGCGGGGGAGCGCAGCGCCGCGACGGCCGCGTCGTGAATGCGCTTGAGGACGGCGGGCCGCGTCGCCGCCGGGGCGACTAGTCCGTACCAGTTGTCGGAGATCACCTTCGGGTAACCCACTTCGGCGGTGGTCGGGACATCGGGCAAGGACGGCGCGCGCCTCGCGCTCGTCACGGCAAGCGCCTTGAACTTGCCCGACTGGATATGCGGGAGCACCACCGGAATGTCGAAGATCCCCATGTTGACCTGACCGCCCAGCAGATCGCTCACCGCGGGCGCAGCCCCCTTGTAGGGCACGTGCAGCAGATCGACGCGCGCCTCGGCCTTGAGCAGCTCGCAGGCGAGATGCGTGATGCCTCCCGCGCCGGCGGAGCCGAAGTTGATCTTGCCGGGGTTCGCCTTGGCGTAGGCGATCAGCTCGGCGAGGCTCGCCACCGGGAGCGAGGGATTCACCACCACGACCTCGGGGACTCTCACCACCGTGGTGATGAGCGCGAGATCCTTGTTCGGGTTGAACGGCATCCGGGTCAGCGCGTAAGGCGCCATCGACACCGAGCCCTGGTTGTTGAACCCAAGGGTGTAGCCGTCGGGCGGCGCCTTGGCCACCGCGTCGATGCCGAGCACGCCGCCCACGCCGCTCTTGTTCTCGACGATGACCGCCTGGCCGAGGCCGGTGCTCAAGCCTTGAGCGAAGGTCCGCCCGAAAATATCCGCCGGACCTCCGGCGGGAAATCCCACGATCAGGCGCACGGGCTTGGCGGGGTAAGACTGCCCAAGTGCCGCGCCGGACAACAGACCCAGGGCCGCGGCAAGCGCAATTGCGGCGATCATGCTTCGCATCGGGTGTTCTCCCAGGTCAACTCATCGGCTCTCATTCACGGCGAGCCGCGCAAGCATACAATAAGGAGGCTCGCGCCTGGCTCGGGCGCTTAAAGCGGGGGTCGGAAATGAATGGCCAATCCAGAGGTGAATGCGCCGCGATGTTGCTCGCATTGGGGATGCTGATCGCTCCGCAAGCCGCGGCACAACCCGCCGACGCGAGCTCGTCGAACGTGGGGAGGTTCTACGCCTTTGGCGGTTTTGCCGTGTTCGCTCCCGACAAGGACAGCCAGCTGCGGGGCCAGCAGGGAAATCTCGCCAATGTGATCGCCGGCGGCGGGCTGCGGGCTTCGCAGCTCCTCTCCTTCGAAGTCGGCCTCCTCGGCTTCGGCCAGAAGCTGGACACGCCGGCGGCGACCACGCCCCCGGGCGGGACGTTCCAGCCCGGGTCGCTGCACACACGCATGGGAACGCTGGGAGTGAACCTCACCGCCAAGCTGCAATTCGCGATGGATCGCCTCGAACCGTACTTCGGCGCCGGAGTCGGGATGTACTCGACCTGGATCAGGACGACGAGCGAAGCCGTCGGTTGTACTCAGAATTGCTTCGACACCGGTCCCAGGATCACCGCGAACTCCCGCGACGCCGGGTACCACGCCCTCATCGGCGCGGACTACCACATAACGCAGAAGGACGTGGTCGGCGTCGAATTCCGCCAGCTCTGGCTCGACGCCAACTTCGACGAGGTCGGCATGGGGAAGGTGAAGGCGGGCGGCAGCCTGCTGTGGATGGGCTATCGCCGCTACTTCTGATTTCCATCGTCGGGCGCAAGCTGCGCCCGACGTGCCCTGGATTTTGCGCTGAACGTCGCGAGCTCAGTCGTCGTCGTTCTCCCGCTTGACGATGCCGGCGGCGAACCAGGCGCCGTTCGGATTGCGGATGAGGAGCACGGGGCTGTCGCACACAGCCGGTGGCGGCGGATCCAGTACATCATCGATCCGGAAATCGCCGTTGAGCTCGAGCGGAACGAGGCCCGTGTTGTGCAATACAGGGTTGGCAACCTCGCAAAGCAGCGTGGCGCGCACGCTCTGGCCCGCATTGCCGCCGATGCCATTGCCGCCAGCGAGCAGCAGGCCGCGTCCTCTGACCTTGATGCTGCCGTCAGCTTTCACATCGGCCCTGAGATCGGCGATCCTCCAGAGCTGGCCGGGGGGCTGGACCCCACGGACGATGTTCCGGTTCACGCTCTCGACGGTCTGCGCTGTCGCCAGTGTCGGGGCGACCGCCACGCCTGCCGAGACGGGGATGACCCCGATTCCACCCTTGAATTTCACGAGAGAATCGTCTGCCGCCGCCGAAAGCGGAGTGACGATCCCGAAAAACAGCGCCCAAGCCGACATCTTCCTCAACATGGCAAGTCCTCCTCCTTATGAATGAAAAGCAAACGGAACAGGCTCCCGTATACATCGGCTGGAGGCGGCTTATTCCGGCTCGGGCATACAATGTCCCCACGGCGCACTGGCGCGATCGATTTTGCGGAGGGACTGAATGAGGGCACAACAGACCCGGAACCGGGGTGCAACCAAAGCGGGCGACGGGCGCTTTCTTTTCGACTTCGCCGAGCTCGCGCGAATACCCGTCGGCGAGGGCTATTCCACCGCCGAAGGGCCGGTGGTCGAAGGCGAGCGCATGCAGGTCGGCCTGATCACCATCAAGCGCGGCACTGCCTCCCGCCCGCATTCGCACCCGAACGAGCAATGGACCTACGTGCTCAAGGGCAGGGCGCGTGTCTCGACGAGCTTGCCCTCGGCATTGAGCTGCGAGAGCTCGAGCCCCATGCGTTGCACGCCGACGCCGAGCTTCGCCGCGACGGCCTTGATGCGCCACGCGGTGGGGTTGGACGTCATGAAGGCGAGCACGCTCTCGCGCAAGGACAGGCTTGTCATGGCTCAATCCCTTACTTGTCCCATTTGGCCATGTCGGCGAGCTCGACCTTGTAGCCGATATTCTGCGGGCCCGCGGCCGCGTTGGCCGCCTTCTCCGCCTTGCGGAAGGTCTCGGCGAGCTGGAGGCTGAGCTTTGCGAGCTCGATCGGATCGGGCTTGATCACAGCGGTGTTGTCGGCCCTGAGGAAAGCCCGGCCGACCAATTCGACATAAATCCGCGACGCCAGGTCCTGGATGCTGGCGTTCGCTGCGGGCTGCGTGGGGGAGGCCATGAATGCCGCCTTGAAGGCAAAGGGTGACACATACTACGCTGAACTCGAGCCGGGCAAGCGAATTTCCTTCTCCGGCCCCGCGGAACACATGGAATCGAGGATCGCAAGGAGGCCGCACATGAACGCCGAATCGAAATGGAAGCACCGCGGCGTGCGCGTGGTGCACGCGAACGAGCTCGACATCAACACCGCTCAGACGCCCGGCATGAACCGCGCCGCGGCGATCACGAACGCTCGCGCCGGAGCGGAGAAGCTCTGGGCCGGGACGGTGGTCATCCATCCCAAGGCAAAAACCGGCGCGCATCACCACGGGCCGGTCGAGAGCGTGATCTACGTCGTCTTAGGCCGCGCGCGCATGCGCTGGGGCGACAGGCTCGAATTCGTCGCCGAAGCGGGGCCGGGCGATTTCATCTACGTGCCGCCCTACGTCCCGCACCAGGAAATCAACGCGAGCGACGATCACCCGCTTTCGTGCGTGCTCGTCCGAAGCGGCCAGGAGCCCGTGGTGGTGAACCTCGACATCCCGATGGTCGAGAAGCCGGAGGAGGTGCACTGGGTGGACAATATTCATGCGGGGCCGACGAAGTGATTGCATGAACCCGACCACAGCGCTCCGTTTCCTGATTCTCTTCCTGGGTATCGGCGGCGCCACGCATGGCGCCTTTGCGCAATCCCCGAGGGACCCTGCGTCGGCGTATGCGTTCGCGACGCCTGCCGAAGGCCGCGCGATCCTCAGCGCCCGGGACGAGTACGTCCGGGCAACCAGCGCGCTCGAGCGCTCGGCCCAGCTCAGGACCGGCGACAACGTGGATGAGGGCCGGTTCATGCAGTTCATGCGGGGTACAGTCCTGGATTGGACCGAAGAGGAACGACGGCGCCTGCGGCCGCTGATCGCCCGCCTGGATCGATTTCTCTCGGGGCTCAAGTGGAAGCGTCCCGGGAGAATCCTCCTCGTCCGGGTGGACGCGGCGCTCGAGAACGGCGCGCCCCACACCCGGGCCAACGGCATCATGCTGCCGAAAAACGAGTACACCGGCACCGCGGATCGGCTCACCTACGTGGTGTCGCATGAAACCTTCCACGTGATCACGCGCGAAGACGCTGAGCTGAAGGAGCGGCTGTACGGCGCCATCGGATTCCGCCGATGCGAGCGCATGGAGATCCCGGAGTCCGTGTCCAGGATGCGAATCACCAATCCCGACGCGGTCGAGAACCGCCACACCATCGCGGTCCGCTATCGGGGCGAGGCCGTGGAGGCCATGCCTTTCCTGCGCTTCAAATCGGACGATATCGATACGCGATCGGGCTTTCTCGGTAACGCGCGGGTCGCTTGGCTGCTCGTCGACCGGGAGCGAGCCGATTGCCGGGTGCGCACGGGATCGGCGGCGGAAGCGGAGGAGGTCGCACCGCAGGAATTGCAGGGCCTGTTCGAGCAGATCGGCCGCAATACGCAATACCTAGCCCATCCCGAGGAGATTCTCGCGGACAATTTTTTCCAGCTTTTTGTTTCGACGCTCCGGAGCGCTCCCGGCGAGGTACAGTCACCGGAGCTCCTGGAGCGCATGCGCGCGATCCTTTTCCGGTAGAAGAATACGGGCGCGCCCCGGCCGGCGCGTCGACGTCAACCCGTCAACATGCGCACGACCTCCCCGGCCGTGCGCACGCGCGCCATGCGCGGGAAGACGCGCCGCATGAATTGCGCGTGATTGTCTTCTTCGGGCGAAGTGCAGGCGTCGCTGACGACGACGAGGTGGTAGTCCAGGTCGCGCGCTGCGTAGGCGGTGCCCGCCACGCCGATGTCGGTCGATCCGCCGGAGATCACGAGCGTATCGATATTGCGGCTGCGGAGCGCGAGATCCAGATAGGTCTGGTGAAACGCGCTCCAGCGGAACTTGGGGATCACGTAGTCCTGCGGCTGCGGCTTGAGCTCGTCGATCACCTGCGCCTCCCATGTGCCCGCCGCGACCACGGGCTTCGTCTCCCTGGCGCGCCCCGCGGGAATCGGCCGCAGGCGGTTGTCGGTGTCGGTGACGAGATGAGCGGAGGTCGCGTTGTCCGGGCGGTGGTGGGCGGCTGCGTACATCACGACCACGCCTGAACGCCGCGCCGCGTCCAGCACCCGCACGGCTGCGGCGATCACCGGCGCGTAGCGCGCCTTCGTCGCCACGTCGTTCTTCTTCACGTGTCCGTTCAGCATGTCGAAGAAAAGGAGCGCGGTGCGCGCCGGATCCAGTCGCTCGCTTGCGTCCACGGGAGTCATTCCAGCCTCAGGTTCTTCGAGAAGTCGTAATCCACAGAGCTTGCGCTCTCGAACTCCCAGCGCACCTGTGCCTTGCCCGGCCACTTTCCCGCGAAAACATCGCCGAGAAACGCGAGCAGCATGCCCCAGGCTTCGTCCGCCTCCCTCGCGCGGTAGCGCCCCGGCATGGTGTCATTCAACCAGCCGTGCGGCATGCCCGGGAAAACCTTCATGCGGTAGCTGCAGCGGCCTTCCTCCAGCGTGTCGCGCGTGCGGCGCACGTCGGCGAGCGAGATCGTGTGATCGCGCTCGCCGTAGACGAAGAGCACCGGCACCGAAAGCGAGCGCATCATCTCCTGCATCGGCTGCGGCTGCAGATCGGACACCTGCCAATCGCGCTGCTGGGAGCCGCCGTAGAACACCACCAAAGCCGCGACATCGCGCCGCCGGCTGCCGACCACGATCGGATAGCGCCCGCTCTGGCATACGCCCATGAGCGCGATGCGCCCGGGCGCGACGCGCGGATGGCCTTTCAGGAAATCGAGGGCCGCGTCGATCACCGCCGCGACCTCGGGATCGGGCAGGACCACGCGCTCCTTGCCGCTCCGCAGCGCGGCTTCGTCGCCCCTCCAGCGCGAGAAGAGATTCGGCGCGAGAGCCGCGTAACCGTCCCGCGCGAGGCGCTGCGCGAGGTCGAGCGTGTGCTGCACCAGGCCGTAGCGCTCGTGCAGGATGACGACGGCGCCCGCCGGCGATTCGCTTCGAGGCAGATAGAGAACGCCCTCGCAGTCCCCGCCGAAGCACAGCTTGTGCGCGTCCGGGGCCATGCCTATTTCTGCCCCTTGAGGAAGAGCGTCTGCCAGCGTCGTTCCCAGGTATCCCACTCGTCGACGACCGGCGCCAGCTCGACGATGCGGAAATTGCGCCGGTCGAACGAGCTCCCGACCTTGCGGTTCACGGGCACGCGGCTTGCGGCCATGATGAAGCGCTGCCCTTCGGGCGACAGCACGAAATCCACGAAGAGGAGCGCCGCGTGCGGGTGCGGCGCCTGTTTCGCCACGCCGATGCCGTCGGCCCGGCCGAACGCGGGCGGCAGCGGCTTCCAGTCGATCGGCGCGCCCCGCTCCTTCAGCTTGTCCACCGCCTGATTGTAGAGCGTCAGCACCAACGGGATCTCGCCGGCGGCGACGAGCTCGGTCATAAGGGTGTGGCCGCTGCGGATCTGCGGCTTCATCGCCGCAAGTTTCCGGAAATAGGCGAGGCCTTCTTCCTCGCCCATCGCCTTCGCCACCGCCGCGAACCAGATGACGTCGGAGGCCTCGATCCCGAAATTGCCGCTCCACCTGGGCTGCAGCAGGTCTTCATAGGACCTGGGAATGTCCTCCGGCTTGACGAGCCTGGTGTTGTAGCCCATGACGAAGAAGAGCAGATTGTCCGGCGCGTAATGGCCGTGGCGCGGGAACGCTTCCGGCGGAATGTCGCCGAACGCGGGGCTCCAGAACTTCTCGAGCAGCGCTTCGCGGTGCAGGATCTCCATGCCGTGCCCGCTGCCTTCGTAGACGTCGACCGCCGGTTTGCCCGCGCGCGCCTCGGCGAGCGCGCGCTGCACGAGCTTCTGGTTGATGCCGCGCCACATCCTCAGCTTGATGCCGTATTTTTCCTCGAACGCCGCGACGAGCGGGCCCGCGTCTTCCGGCGTCATGGTGGTGTAGAGCGTGAGGCCGCCTTCTCTTTTGGCCCCGGAGAGCAGACTCTGCGCGCGGTCCGCGCCCTGATAGAGATAGATCTCACGGTTGGCCGCCTGCCGGTCCTGCGCGTGCGTCCCAGGGACTGCGAACGCGGCGAGGACAAAAACCAGGAGGCTCGTAGCGGTGCGCGACATCCGAAGCTACTTGCCCGACGGCCCCACCGCCGCGAGCAGCCGCTTCACGAATTCGTCGATCGCCCTGCGCTCGATCCAGCGCACGACCGCCACGATGTCGTGGTCCGGATCGACGTATACGATGTTCGTCCCGTTCCCGATGTGCGCAAAAGCGCTCACGGGCGCGCTCGGGAAGAGCTTCGCGTCCCTGTTGTTGTACCAGTTCATGAAGCCGTAGCCCGGCTCGGCCGGCGTCGGCGTGAGCGCCCACTCGACCCACTGGCTGGAGAGCAGCTGGCGCTCCTTCCACTTGCCGCGGCGCAGGGTGAGATAGCCGAAGCGGGCCATGTCGTAGGCGTTGATGAACATGCCGCCACCCCAGTGCCCGCCCCCGGTCACCGACTGCACGGCGCCGCCGTCGAGCACGATCCACGAATTCTCGTAGCCGAACCAGCGCCAGGTGTTCGAAGCGCCGATCGGATCCATGATGGTTTCCTTCAGCACCTGCGGCAGCGGACGCCGCCAGACGTTGAGCGCCGCGAGCGCGAGCACGTTGACGCGCACGTCGTTGTACTTGTAGGCCGTGCCCGCCTTGTTGCGCGGCCGCGTCAGCCATTCGCCCGGCTTGTCGCCCGGGCGATCCGCCCAGTCGGGCTTGCCCCAAAGCGTGCCTTCCCAATCGCTCGTCTGCCGCAGCAGATGGTTCCAGGTGATGGTGCGGTTGTGCGGTGTCTCGAACAGGAAAAGGAAATCGGAACGCCCGAGATGGTCGGACTTGTTGCCGACAGGAGCCGGATCGTAAAGCACGATCGGCGCGACGTAATCCCTTACCGGGTCGTCGATGCTCTTGATCAGGCCTCGATCGTAGGCGACGCCGACGACGCTCGAGAGGAGGCTCTTGGTCACGCTGTGCGTCATGTCCACGCGCAGGGGCTCGCCCCATTCGGCGACGATGTAGCCCTTGTGGACCACAACGCCGGTCAAGTCGCCGCGGTCCTTGATCGGGCCGATCGCGTGGCCGAACGGCTCGCGCCCGAAAGTCTGGTAATGGTTCAGCGTCAGGTCGCGCGGATTGCGCGTTTCGTTTGCGACCGCGTAAGCGACCGCGTCCTTGAGCCGCTGGGCGTCGATGCCCGCCTCCGCCGGCGTTCTGCGCTGCCAGGCCGCGTCGGGATAGTAGGGCGCCTTCGGTTGGGCCAGAGCGCAAAGCGGGACGAGCAGCAATGCAAGGAAGCTCGAGCGACAGCGGAGCATGAGACCTCTCTTCCGATCGGGTGGGACCGCTCACGGTCTTGCGTCCCAAGATTACCCCAAGGCCGGGTAACATGGGCGCATGAGCTCACGCAAGCGCTCCCAAACCAAGGCCTACCAGGATCCGGGCTTTCTCAACAGCAAGGACGCCCGCGCCCTGCGCATCCTGTCGGAGTATCTTGAGCCCAAGAGCCGCTTCGACCACCACAAGGTCGATGACACCATCGTGTTCATGGGCTCGGCGCGCATCAAGTCGCGCGAGGCCGCGGAGGAGATGCTGCGCTCCTCGAGGGGCGACAAGGAGCGCGAGCGCGCGCACACGGCGCTCAAGATGTCCATCTACTACGAAGCGGCCCGCGAGCTCGCTTCGCGCCTCACCAAGTGGTCAAAGGAGCTCGACCGCGTGGAGCGGCGCTTCGTCGTGTGCACCGGGGGCGGCCCGGGAATCATGGAGGCTGCGAACCGCGGCGCGGCCGAGGCGAAGGGCCTCAACGTCGGCCTCACCATCTCCATCCCGGTGGAGGAATTCGACAACCCCTACGTCACGCGCGAGCTCTCCTTCCATTTCCATTACTTCTTCATGCGCAAGTTCTGGTTCGCGTACCTGGCAAAAGCGGTCATCGTGTTTCCGGGCGGCTACGGGACGCTCGACGAGCTGTTCGAGCTGCTGACGCTGGTGCAGACGCACAAGATGAAGAAGCCCATGCCGATCGTGCTCTTCGGCACCGAGTACTGGCGCGAAGTCGTCGATTTCCACGCGCTCGCGCGCCACGGCACCATCGACACCGAGGACATCGAGCTCGTGCACCGCACCGACTCGGTGGACGACGCCTACGACTGGATCGTCAACCAGCTCGCCGAGAAGGCGCTCGGGCAGCCGGGGGCGACGCTGTAGCGAGGCCGCGACAGCCTAGCCCTTCTGTTTGTTTCCCCAGTCGCGAAGCGATTTCATCACCGGTCCGAGCTCGCGCCCCCTGTCAGTCAGCACGTATTCCGCCCTGGGCGGATGCTGTTCGTAGAAGCGTCGCTCGATGATGCCGTGCGTTTCCAGCTTCTTCAGGCGGACCGAAAGCGTATTCGGGCTGACTCCGGAGAGCGATTCTTGCAGATCCTGAAACTTGCGCGCACCGTCGAGGAACAGGTCGCGCAGGATCAAAATGGTCCAGCTGTCGCCGATGACATCGAGCGCGCGGACGACCGGACAGTACTTGGGGCTCCGTGTGGGCATTCGCCCGCATTATACCGGCCGAGTGCAAGATTGGTATTGACTATCTTAAATATAGTTAATATCATTTAAATAGTTATTGGATGGGAGGCTCCTATGAACTCGGTCCTTGTCGATGTTTTCGCCTTCGTGGGCGCAGGTTGGGTGCGTCCTATCATCCTCGCCGCGCTGCTCGGGGGTTTGTGGGTCGGCTTGCAGCGCGCCGGGCTCGACCGCCGGGAGAGGCTGGTCACGTGGTTCGGCGTCACCGTGCCCCTGCTCGCGTGGCTCTTCGCTGTCCTACAGCTCGCAGAGTCGGGCGTGTTCCGGCCCGGCGCGGTCGCTCCGCTGCCGGCTCTTCCGCTTGCGGTGGTCCTCCCGATCCTGGTCGCGCTTCCCTTGCTCGTGGGCTCGAAAAACATCGCCGCGGCGATCGACGCCGTCCCGCCGTCGTGGCTCATCGGATTGCAGGTCTATCGGGTTCTCGGCGCCGTGTTCCTGGTTCGCTGGGCGACGGGAACCTTGCCCGGCGCATTCGCCCTTCCGGCTGGCGCGGGCGACACGCTTGTCGGGTTGCTCGCGCTCCCCGTCGCGTTCTTCGTCCACTCCCGGGCGCGCGGGAGCCGGGCCGCCGGGTACGCCTGGAACGTGCTCGGGATCCTCGATCTCGCGCTCGCCTTGGCAATGGGCTTCCTCACCACGCCCGGTCCCTTCCAGATGTTCGCATTGGATCGACCGAATACGGGCATCGGGACCTATCCGCTCGTCATGATCCCGGCGTTCGCGGTGCCGCTGTCCCTGATCCTTCACGGGCTGTCGCTGTGGCAACTGCGTCGTACGGCGCGAAGATCTGCCGTCACATCCGCCTTCGCCTCACCGGTCGCCCCCGCGTCACCCGCCGGCTGAGTCACTTCCCGAGCGCGGCTTCGACCGCCTTGTACAGGCGTTCCAGCCCGAAGGACACGTCCTCCACGGCGCCGTTGACGAAGAACCCGGGCGTGGACCGCACGCCACTCTTTGCGCCGCCGTCGATGTGCTCGTGCACCCGTTGCAGGTAGAGGTGCTCTTTCATCTCGTAGTCGTAGCGGTCCAGATCCAGCTCAGCCTGCAGGGCGTACTGCCTCAGGTTGTTGGCCTTCAAGTGCTGCTGGTGCTCGAAGAGGAGATCGTGCATCGGCCAGAACTTGTGCTGCGTGCCGGCCGCCTCGGCGGCCTCGGCCGCGAACTCCGCGTGAGGGTGCACTTCAACGAGCGGGAAATGCCGGTACACGAAGCGCACGCGCTCCCCGAAGCGCTTGAGCAGCATCTTCACCGCGGGGTAAGCCTGGCCGCAGGACGGGCACTCGAAATCACCGTATTCGACCACGGTCACCTTCGCCGATGCCGGCCCCAACACGTGATCGGTGTGATTGACCGGGACGGCGAGCGTAAACGGCTGGGATCGTTGCATCGGGGTCTCGACGACGCGCGGGCGTTCTGCGGTTCTACTTCCGGAAAATTTTCTTGGGGATCGCGCCGTACACCATCTGCACCTGGTCGACCGCTTCGCCGACCGTGTAGTTGACGGCGATGCTCGCGAGCGAATAGGCATCCGCGGGCGACAAGCCTTTTTCGCGCTGCAGGAAGGCGATCGTCTCGAGCGCCGCCTCCTTCAGCGCCGCATCGAGATCGACGTCCATTCCCATCATGTAGTAATGGTCGGCGTCCTCGGCGCGCGGCCATTTCATCGCGGCGCCTGCGCCTTTGTGCACGAAGAACTGCAGGACCGGCGCGAGCGAAGCTTCGATCGCGGTGCCGTTGATCTCGCCGTCGCCCTGCACCGCGTGCGAGTCGCCCGTGTAGAAGAGCGCCCCGCGCTGATGCACGGGCAGATAGAGGCGCGCGCCGGCCGTGAGGCGGTTGAAATCCATGTTGCCGCCGTAGATGCCGGGCGGCCGGGTGTTGGCAAGCGGGTCGGGCGGCATCACCGCCATGATGCCCATGAAGGGAACGAGCGGCACCTCGATGCCGGGCGCGAAGAGCGCGACGCGGCGCGCGAGGTCGAAGCGGATCACCTTCGGGTACGGCTTCTCGTGCACGTCGGGCAGCACGCCCGTGCCCTTGTTGCTGTTGTTCACTCCGTAGGGCACGCGGAACTGGAAATCGAGCATGCGCACTTCCAGCATATCGCCGGGTTCCGCGCCTTCCACGAAGATCGGGCCGGTGAGCACATGTGCGCCCGCGTTTTTCGGGCGCGGCGCCTTGGCGTAGATCTCGCTCGCGTCCGGCAGGACTTCGTTCGGGGCGATGCCCGCCGCGCCGAAGAACTTGACCGGGTCCATGCCGCTCAGCAGGCCCTGGTGCGAGACCGTGTCGATCTTCACCGTTTGTCCCGAGCGGACCGTGAGGACGGGTGGCCGGCCTGCAGGCAGGTAGCCCCAGACGACCGTAGCGGAATTGGATGGGACGTGCGCATCGACCCGGTACGGGGCGGGCCACATGGAGGCGCAGCCGGAAACGGCGAGCATGCACGGAATGACGCAACTGAGGCGAGCGAGCTTCATGGGGAGGACCCATTATAGCCTCGCACAACCGGAGAATTGCCGGCGGGCGCGCCGGCGTGGGAGCTTAGCCCGACGTCGTGGCCGCGACTTTCTCGATCAAATCCTTCGCCTTGACCGGCTTCACCAGAAAGTCTTTCGCGCCCTGGCGCATGCCCCAGACGCGGTCGGTTTCCTGGTTCCTGCTCGTGCAGATGATGACCGGAATGTGCTTGGTCGCCTCGTCGTGCGAGATGGTTCGCGTCGCCTTGTAGCCGTCCATGCCGGGCATGATGATGTCCATCAGGATCACGTCGGGCTGCTCGCTCCTGGATTTCTGGATGGCCTCGTCCCCGTTCTGGGCGGTGATGCACTCGTAGCCCTGCTTGGAGAGCGTTTCCATGAAGAAATAGCGCTCGGTGGCCGAATCGTCGACGATCAGAATCTTCTTCCCCGCCATTGCGATCTCCTCGTGTTACCCGCCCGCGTCGAAAAAGCGGCGGCAGCGACGAGTCGTCGCCGTTCCCGCCTCCCCAACCCGTGCGGACCGGTCCCTCACCTTCCATCAGCAAGACCGATGCCAGTCACCGAGCGAAAGTAGAAGGCGTCTGCCGAGGCTTGAACCCGGCGAAAGGGTGCTGTATTATAACGTTCGTTATAACAACATTTCGCCATGGCCGCCCTCAAACTTATGCAGATCGGCAACTCCGTCGGCGTGATCCTGCCGAAGGACATGCTCGCGCGCCTGAAGGTCGAAAAAGGCGACACGCTGCACGTGACCGACACGCCTGACGGCCTTCGCCTTACTCCTCATGACCCCCGCTTCGAGGCGCAGATGAAACACGTCCGTCGCATCGCGAAGAAGCGCCGCGCCGTGCTGCGCGAGCTGGCGAAGTGAGGAAATGGGTCTGGATCGAGCGCTCCGTCATTCTCGCCGCGCACGATGAGCAGCTCGCGGAGCACGGCGGCAGCCCTGGCATCCGCGACGCAGGCCTGCTCGATTCGGCTCTCGCGCGCCCGCTCAACCGCGCCGCCTACGGCAAGCCCGACGCCGCCGAGCTCGCCGCCGCTTACGCTTATGGCCTAGCGACGAACCATCCTTTCGTAGACGGCAACAAGCGCACCGCGTTCGTCGCCCTCGAACTGTTCCTCGCGCTGAACCAGCACGAACCGATCGCCGATGATGCCGATTGCGTCATGAGCATACTCGCCGTCGCCGCTGGAACGATGAAGGAAGCTGCATTCGCGGAATGGGTTCGCCGCCACAGCAAGCGGCAGCGATAGGAACGACATGATCCGCCTCTCCCAGGTCACGCTCCGCCGTGGTGCGAAAACGCTGCTCGAAGGCGCCGACGCCGCGCTCAATCCCGGCGACAGGATCGGCCTGATCGGGGCGAACGGCTCGGGGAAGTCGAGCCTGTTCGCGCTCCTGCGCGGCGAGCTGCACGCCGACAAGGGCGAGGTCGACTACCCGGCGCGCTGGCGCGTCGCCTGCGTCGCTCAGGAGACGCCGGCGCTCGCGCGTCCCGCGCTCGAATACGCGATCGACGGCGATACGACATTGCGCCGCCTCGAAGCGAGGCTCGCCGCGGCCGAAGGCGCGAACGACGGCCACCTGATCGGCGAGCTCCACGCCGCGATGGGCGACGCCGATGCGTACACGGTGCGCTCGCGCGCCGAGCGGCTCCTGCACGGCCTGGGTTTTTCGCACGAGCAGATGGGCGAGCCGGTCGCGAGCTACTCGGGCGGCTGGCGCATGCGACTGAATCTCGCGCAGGCGCTGATGTGCCCCTCGGACCTCCTGCTCCTCGACGAGCCGACCAATCACCTCGACCTCGACGCCATCCTCTGGCTCGAGGACTGGCTCAAGCGTTACGCCGGGACGCTCCTCGTCGTCTCGCACGACCGCGATTTCCTGGACGGCGTGGTGGACGTGGTCGTCCACATCGACGCGAAGAAGCTCAAGCGCTACTCGGGTAACTACTCGAGCTTCGAGCGCCAGCGCGCGGCCGCCGTGGTGCTCGCCGCGGCGCAGTACGAGAAGCAGCAGCGCGAGCGAGCGCACCTGGAATCCTTCATCGACCGCTTCCGGGCGAAGGCCACCAAGGCGAAGCAGGCGCAAAGCCGCATGAAGATGCTCGCGAAGATGGAGGAGCTCGCCCCCTTGCATGTCTCCGCGCCCTTCTCCTTCGAGTTCCGCGAGCCGCTGAAGGCGCCCGATCCGCTCCTGGTGCTGGAAGACGCGGACGCCGGCTACAAAATGGAGAACGCGCCGGACAGGACCGTCGTGCGCAGTATCAACTTCTCGCTGCAGAGCGGGCAGCGCTACGGCCTTCTCGGCATCAACGGCGCGGGGAAATCGACTCTCGTCAAGACCGTCGCCGGAGAATTGAAGCCGCTCGCAGGCAAGGCGATCTTCAACAAGGGGCTCGCGGTCGGCTATTTCGCGCAGCACCAGATCGAGATGCTGCGCTACGACGAATCGCCGCTCTGGCACCTCTCGCGCATCGCGCAGAGCGCGCGCGAGCAGGATTTGCGCAACTATCTCGGCGGCTTCAACTTCCCCGGCGATATGGCGACGACCTCGATCGAGACCTTCTCGGGTGGGGAAAAGGCACGGCTCGCCTTGGCGCTTATCGTGTGGCAGCGCCCCAACCTGCTGCTCCTCGACGAGCCGACCAACCACCTCGATCTGGAAACCCGCGAGGCGCTGACCGTCGCCCTCGCGCAGTTCGAGGGCACGCTCGTGCTCGTCTCGCACGACCGGCACCTCCTGCGCGCCACCACCGACCAGTTCCTGATCGTCGCAGACGGCCGCTTGGCGCCCTTCGACGGCGACCTCGAGGACTACCGCGCCTGGCTGTTCAGGACCAAGCTCGCACCCG
>VBCH01000115.1 GCA_005884455.1 Betaproteobacteria bacterium | reverse complement strand
CCACTCGCCGGTCTCGAAGTTGTTCACGACGTAGCCGCCGCCCAGGGAGTCGGCGGACAGAATGATGTCCACGTCCTCGTTGAGCCGGTACTGGCCGCCGGCGTTGCCCGGAACGTTGTCGTGGTAGGCGACGCCTTCCCCGCCGAGATCGAAGTTCTCCGCCTCGAAGCTTCCGGGCACCGCGATGGGCGTTCCGGAATAGGGAGTAGAGGGGGCCGAGAAGGGAGCAACCGTCACCCTAATGGAGTTCAAGTTGAAATACTGCTGATCCGCGACAATCTTCAGCACGTGCTGGCCGGCGGCGAGAGGCACAGCAGTTTTGCCGACCCATCGGAAGTTGTTCCAGTTGCCGGTTTTGGGCACGCCGACGGTTCCGGTCACGTTCTGGCCGTCGACCTCGATGTGGAAAGCGCTCGTGGAGAGCGCGCTGCTCGCCCTCAGCTCGATGTTGTATTGCGCGCTGGCCGCCACATTGATGGTGTAGGCGAGCCACTCGCCGGTCTCGAAGTTGTTCACGACGTAGCCGCCGCCCAGGGAGTCGGAGGACAGAATGATGTCCACGTCCTCGTTGAGCCGGTACTGGCCGCCGGCGTTGCCCGGAACGTTGTCGTGGTAGGCGATGCCTTCCCCGCCGAGATCGAAGTTCTCCGCCTCGAAGGTTCCGGGCACGGCGATGGGCGTCCCGGAGAACGGAGTGCCGAACGCCCGGACCGAGAAAAGCGCGCCTAGGACAAGCGCAAAGGCAGCGGCGCGGGTTCCAACAACCGCGAACCCGCAAGCTGCGGTGATCGAGGTAATGCAAATTTCGCTCGCGACGCGATAGATCCGGCGCGAGCAGAACACGAAATGGTTCGAAAGATTCATCATGATGTCCTCTGCATAGTGAAACCGCGACGAGATGTAGTTGCATCATGACAAGGGCGCCGATTTATGACGTGGTCATAAATCACGAGGGTCTTGAATCGGACCTGCGAATTTTCTGAATAAGCTAAGGGAATCTCTGAAAAGGTTTCCGATTCTCTCGAAGATTCAAGAGCGAAACCGGGAACAAAAAAAGTCTGCGAACAGCGATCTGCAGCCAGCGGTGCGTCATGTATTACCGCGGATGCGTGATGTATTACCGCGGACAGTCGTCAGGCGCAGTTGAATTCATTTGAGCCTGACCCTGCTTCGGATAGGCCGATCGGCTCAGGGCGGGAAATCATCGATAAACCTTGGACGGTTATGTTGCCGCCCTATGCGGTTGGTGATTCATCTGCAAAGGACAGTGTTCGCGGCTGCGAGGCCGTTCGTCGCTTTGCTTTGTCTGACAGTGATACTGCTGCCGGTCACGGCGGTCGGCCAATCACGCGAGACCCTTGGGGCAGGCGATTCCATCCACATCACCGTGTTCCAGAACCCGGATCTCACGACCGACACGCGCATTTCCGAGCGGGGCACCATCACCTTTCCCTTGATCGGCGAGGTCACGCTTGGGGGACTTACGCCCGCGGGAGCGGAGGCCCGGATCGCGCGGCAATTGATCGAAGGGAAGTTCGTTCTGAAGCCCCAGGTCAGCCTCAACGTAGTCCGAGTGCGCAGCCGGCAGGTTTCCGTGCTCGGCCAGGTCCCCCACCCGGGGCGGTATCCGCTCGACGACACCAGTTCGAGCGTGACCGACCTGTTGGCGCTTGCCGGCGGAATCGCCCCGACCGGCGACGACAACGTGATCGTGATGGTCACGCGCAATGGTAAGACCGCGAAACTGGAAATCAACGTGCCGACCATGTACCGCACGGGCGACCTGTCACAGAATATTCAGTTGCAGAGCGGCGACACGATTTTCGTACAGCGCGCCCCAGTCTTCTATATTTACGGTGAGATTCAGCGCGCGGGAGCCTATCGGGCCGAGCCGAACATGACCGTGATGCAGGCGCTCTCCGTCGGTGGAGGTGTGACGCCGCGGGGGACAGATCGGGGTTTGAAGATCCGCCGCAAGGCGGAGGACGGGACTTTCCGGACGGTCGCCGCGCAGCTGACCGATCGAGTCGAACCGGACGATGTGATTTACGTTCGGGAGAGCTTGTTCTAGAGAACGCGCCCTCGCGGTCCGCGAACTCGACCAGCACGCCGAAAACTTCATGAGCATCCAGCAATTTCTTCTTGCATTGCGCGCGCGCTTCGGCGTGTTTTGCCTGGCGCTCGCCGCCACCGTATTGGCCGCCACCGTGACAAGCTTGCTGCTCCCGAAATCCTACAAGGCGACGGTATCGCTGCTGGTGGACGCCAAGGACGAACAATCGCTGAGCAACGTCTTGCGTCCCCTTCTTGCCCCGCAGGAGCGGCTCAGTTACCTGCAGACACAGATGGACATCATTACCAGCAAGAAAGTGGCGCGCAAGGTCGTGCAGGACCTGAAGCTCGCGGAGAATCCTTCGATACGGACTGCCTTCGAGCACGAGGAGGGGAGCAAAGGCGCGATCGAGGACTGGCTGATCGAGAGCCTTCTCAAGAAGATCAAGGTGGAAACCTCGCAGAGCAACGTCATCCAGGCCAGCTTTTCAGCCCCCGACCCCCGTTTTTCGGCCTCGGTCGCCAACGGGTTCGCCAAGGCCTATATCGATACGATGCTCGAGTTGCGCGTGGAACCCACGCGGGAAGCGGCGGCATGGTTCGATGAACAGCTCAAGACCCTGCGAGCCAATCTGGAGGATGCTCAGGCAAAGCTGACGGACTATCACCAGCGGCAGGGAATCGTCTCGGCGGACGAGCGCTTCGACGTCGAGAACACGCGCCTGGGGCTGCTCTCCGAGCAGGTGGCGAGAGCGCAGGAGCAGACCTTCCAATGGAACAGCCGGACGCAGCAGGCGCGCAGATTCTTGGAGCAAGGCGGGTCCCCGGATAGACTGCCGGACGTTCTCGACAATCCGTTCATTCAGAAGCTGAAGGCGGATCTCCTTCACGGAGAAACAAAGCTGCAGGAGATGGCCACGCAGTACGGATCCAACCACCCGCAGTACCAGCGTCAAGTCTCCGAGAATCAGGGCTTGCGCGACAGACTCGACATCGAAATGAGGAAGCTCGTCTCCGGAATCAATGGCTCGGCGCGCCAGAGCCGGCAACGCGAGGCGGATCTCGTGAAAGCCATGGCGGCGCAGCGCGCACGGTTGCTCGCGCTCAAGGAGAATCGCAATGAATTGACGGTGCTCAGGCGCAACGTGGAATCCGCGGAACGGGCCTACGACACCGCCATGCAGCGCTCGGTCGTCAGCCAGGTCGAAAGCCGTGCGAGCCAAACCAACGTCACCGTGCTCAACCCGGCATTCGTGCCGAGCGCGCCCTCCCAGCCCAAAATCTTCCTCAACATCGCCCTGTCGGTGGTGGTGGGAACGATGCTCGGCATCGGCATCGTCATTCTGATGGAAATGTTCGACTCCCGGGTGCGCTCGTGCAACGATCTTGACAATGCCTGGAACGTGCCTCTGCTCGGCGTGCTCAACGCTTGGCAGCCCGCCGGAGTCCCTCTGCTCGGTCGGCTGGGTGGCGCCGGACGCGCCTTACCGAACCCACACTAGGGAATGCTGATGAGCACTCAGGAAAATGTCCTTCCGATCGAGGGATCCAGCCGCGTCATTGCACGTCAAGACGGCAAGCTCGGCAGCATCCTCGTACAGTTGGGAAAACTCGACGCCGGAGACATCGAGCGCGTCCTGGAGCGGCAACGCACCGAGGGAGTCAGGTTCGGTGAAGCTGCGCTTCGCTTGGATTTGATTACACCGGACGACCTGCGTTGGGCGGTCGCGAAGCAGTACGATTTTCCCCACATGCTGCCGGGCAACGAGCGCATCAGTAGCGAACTCGTCGTAGCTTACGAGCCGTTTCACCCTCGCGCCGAGGAGCTGCGGGCGTTGCGCACCCAGCTCTTGATTCGCTGGTCCAAGGCCGGTGTCAAACAGCGGGTGCTGGCGATCGTCAGTCCAGGCCCCGGCGAGGGGCGCAGCTACGTTGCCGCCAACCTCGCCGTAGCTTTTTCTCAAGTCGGCGAACGTGCGCTTCTGATCGACGCCGACCTGCGCACACCGCGACAGCATCGGATCTTCAACGTCCCCGACCGGATCGGACTCTCGGCGGTCCTCTCCGGGCGCGCCGATCGCGGCGCGGTGGTGCCGGTTTCGGAATTCGGGTCACTTTCCCTCTTGCCGGCGGGTGCGTGCCCGCCCAATCCACAGGAGCTGCTGTTGCGCGCGTCTTTCGCCGCGTTGTTGGACGAATTGTGTAGTGATTTCGACGTCATCCTCTTCGATACCCCGCCGGCGAAGCTCTACGCGGATGCACAGAGCCTGGCTTTCCGCGCAGGCAGTGTCATGGTGCTCGCCCGCAAAGACCACACCCGTCTTGCCGATGCGACCAGCGTCATCCGGGGGTTGAGCGACACGGGCGCTCGCATCGTCGGTACCGTATTCAACGCGTTTTGAACCGGGCCGGCTGGAATGTCCTCCGTTCTGGAGCAGCGCATCTCGCCTGGGTCGGCCCTCCGGCGGCGGTGCGCTGCAGTATTCCGCGCCGTAGGATTTTCACGGGGCTCACGGTCAGGCCGCCGTATCGCGTTCACCCTTTCGGTCTTTGCGGGCATCACCTTGCTCGGGGCCTTGTGGGGGTCCGTCGTTGCGGTCGCAGAGCTGAACGCGCTGTACTTGTGCATCGCACTGATCGGCTGCGCGTTCATCCTGCTCGACTTTCGCATCGGGGTGGTGTTGCTCATCCTGTTGATGCCGATCTCGAGCAGTCGGGTGTTTCCACACGCGATGTTCGGCGTTACGGGCCTCAATCCCCTGAACCTGCTGCTGGTCGGGACGTTCGGCTCGTGTCTGCTTCATGGGGTGTCCGACGGCAGCCTCCGTCGCTTCGCGCCGCGCCCGCTACTGTGGCTGTATATCCTGCCGATCCTCATCGCCGGTGCGCTGGGTTCGCGTCATGTCGGCGACATTGCGCCCGCCTTCTTCATGTACGACCAGCTCGAATTCCACGACGCGGCCGGCTACGTTCGCGACCTCGTGATCAAGCCGTTGTCGTTGGTGATATTCGCCCTGCTGGTCGGTGCCGCGGTATCGAAGTCGGAGAAGCCGGAAAAGTTTCTTGTTCCCACGCTGATATCGATCTGGGTGATGGGCTCGATGGTCATCGTGTTCGTCTCCCAGTCCGGGGTCGCGCTCGGCCAACTGGCGAGCGACGACTCGCGCGATTTCCTTTCGCCGCTCGGGCTGCACGCCAACGATCTGGGACGGCTGTACGCGTTTGCCTACGCACTGCTGCTCTTCACGTGGGCCGAATTGAAGGACACGGGATCGAAGTTCGCGCTGCTGGCGTCGATGGGAATGGTGGTGGTGGCGCTGGTGTTGACGTTTTCGCGCGGGGCCTTCCTCGGCTTCATCGTGGTCAACGTGCTGTTCCTCCTTTGGCGCCGCAACGCAAAAGCCTTGATGTTCTTCGGGCTCCTGGCGACGGTCGCGGCGCTTCTCCTTCCCGGCGCAGTATACGACCGCGTGGAAAGCGGGTTCGGAAGCGGACTCGACGCCATCAGCGCCGGGCGCATCGAAGGGATCTGGCTGCCTCTCCTGTCCGACGCACTGCGCAGCCCCATTTACGGCAACGGTCTCGGGTCGATTCTATGGTCCGACGCCATGCGCACGAGAGTCGGGGTCAGTATTCCGGGAGTGGCACAAGCTCACAACGCCTATCTGGAGATCGTCCTCGACATGGGGATAGTCGGCCTGATTTTCGTCTGCGCCTACTTCGTCCACGTCTTCAAGGGTTTTTACGCACTGGGCGTCGATCCGGTCTTGGGCCCCAGCTTGCGCGGATTCTACCGGGGGGCCGCGGCCGGATTGGCGAGCTTTCTGGTCGCCGGCATCGCCGGCGGCTACCTCACACCGAGACCGGAGCAGATCTTCCTGTGGTTGGCGATCGGAATGATGTACGGTCAACGAGCCCGGAAGACCGGTGATTTGAATGCCTCTCGCCAATATGCTCAAGCTGGGGCTCACACTCAATCGGCTTGAGCGCACTGACGCGGAGGCTCGCCGCGACGGTGGCCCGCTGCCGTTACTGCCGGCCGACGATTTGCCGCGACCGCACATCTGCTTCGTTGCCCCGAACATCTGGCCGGTGTTTTCGCACGACCCAGACAACGAACTCATCGGCGGTGCGGAAGTACAGCAAAGCATCCTGGCGCGAGCCCTGGTTCGCGCCGGTTATCGGGTATCGATGATCAGCCTCGACTTCGGCCAGCCGCAGCGGGTGCTGCTCGATGGCGTAATGGTGCACAAGGCCTACCGTCCCAATGCCGGTTTGCGGGTGCTGCGCTTCGTGCATCCCCGAGTCACCACACTGTGGCGGGCGATGCGAGCCGTCGACGCGGATGTTTATTACCAGCGCTGCTCGGCCATGCTCACTGCGCTTGTTGCGGTTTTCTGCCGCAGCTATGGCAGGCGCTCCATTTTCGCGAGTGCGTGCGATCTGGACTTCGTGCCGGGGCGCCAGCCGATCCGTTATCTCCGCGACCGCTGGCTGTTCGAGCGCGGCCTGGCTCTCGTTGACAGAATTGTGGTGCAAAACGTAACGCAGCAGCGAGACTGCTGCGCCAATTACGGCCGCGAATCCACGCAGATCGCCAGCTGCTACGAATTACCTGCCGGCGTGTCGCCGGGCACGGGCGACTGCGTGCTCTGGGTCGCGAGCATGCGTGAACGTGACTACAAACGACCCGAGCTTTTTCTTGAGTTGGCGCGGCGTCTTCCGCGGCGGCGCTTCGTCATGATAGGCGGCGCAGGCGGCGATGTCGGCAACGCCTGTTTCGAGAGGATACGCAACGAGGCGGCAGCGATCCCCAACGTCGAGTTTACCGGTTTCCTGCCGCTGGCCCGCGTCGAGCCGTACTTTGACCGGGCGCGCGTCCTCGTCAATACCTCGATTCACGAAGGAATGCCGAACACCTTTCTTCAGAGCTGGGCCCGGGGCGTGCCGACCGTGGCTTTTGTCGACACCGGTGCCCGACTGCGCGGCGAGCCGCTCTATCGGGTTGTCGGGGGGGTGGAGGAAGCGGCGGCCGAGCTCGAGCGGCTGTTCACCGACGAAGAACACTGGGGGCGCGCCTCGGCGCGCTGCCGCGAATATTTCAGTTGCACGCATTCCACCTCTACGGTACTGGCACGCTTCGAGGGGTTACTGAACGAGCTGATTCACGAACCGGCGCGCGGCTGGTGAGCACCGGCGGACGTTTCAGCGAATGTCGTCTTGTTGAGCGCGAAATAATTGATGCTGGGGTAGTGAGCGCATGCGCCGGCACGGGCAGAGCCCGCAGCGCGGCGACAGTCCATCCGGACCACCGCGACCGCAAACACCAATACACACTCGAACGCGACAATTCGCCATTCGATGTTCCGTTGGAGCGGTGCGCGACTCCCGTTCGGTAACTCGTGAGGAGTGAAAGCCGGTGAGGACGTACGAGGAGGTGCAAGATCTCATCAGGAGCCGGCAGCGCAATTGGCTGGTTACGGGGGCGGCTGGATTCATCGGCTCGCATCTCTTGGAAACCCTCCTGAAGCTGGACCAGAGGGTG
>VBCH01000056.1 GCA_005884455.1 Betaproteobacteria bacterium | reverse complement strand
GACGATGCGCGGATTGATTCTCCTCAGATCGGCGTAAGCGAGACCGTATTTTGCGAGGCCGCCGACCTTGTAGTTCTCGAGCAGCACGTCGCACTTCGCGGCGAGCGCGCGCGCGATGCGCTGGCCGTCGGGCTTCGCGATGTCGAGCGTCACCGACTTCTTGCCGCGGTTCACCGAAAGGAAATAGGCCGATTCGCGCGTCTCCCCGCCGTCCTTGTCCTTGAGGAAGGGAGGGCCCCAGCTGCGCGTGTCGTCGCCCGACCCGGGGCGTTCGATCTTGAGCACTTCCGCGCCGAGGTCGGCGAGATTCTGCGATGCCCAGGGCCCGGCGAGAACGCGCGAAAGATCGAGAACTCGGATGTGGGAGAGCGGGCGCGGCATGGCGGAAGCGATCTCGGACCGGCGGATTATATCGGTGAGCGCCGCGAGCCGGGGCGGTGCGCGCCATGGCTTATAATCCGCCTGTATTTTCAAGCGAGGCGGTGAATGAAAATCCTGGTCGCGGTGAAGCGCGTCGTCGACTTCAACGTCAAGGTGCGCGTCAAGGCCGACGGCTCGGGCGTCGAGACGGCCAACGTCAAGATGTCGATGAATCCCTTCGACGAGATAGCAGTCGAGGAAGCGATACGCCTGAAGGAGGCCGGGACCGCGACCGAGATCGTGGCGGTATCCTGCGGCATGCAGGCCTGCCAGGAAACCCTGCGCACGGCGCTCGCGCTCGGGGCCGACCGCGCAATCCTCGTCGAGACCGAGGTGGAGCTGCAGCCGCTCGCAGTGGCTAAGCTCCTGCGCGCGATCGTCCAAAAGGAGAATCCGCAGCTCGTCATCCTCGGCAAGCAGGCGATCGACGACGACTGCAACCAGACGGGCCAGATGCTCGCGGCGCTGCTCGGCTGGTCGCAGGCGACCTTCGCTTCGAAGGTGAAAATCTCGGGCGCTCCAAACGGAAAAGCGGCCGAGGTCACGCGCGAGGTGGACGGAGGGCTCGAAACGATCTCGATCAGGATGCCGGCCGTGGTGACGACCGACCTGCGCCTGAACGAGCCGCGCTACGTGACGCTGCCCAATATCATGAAGGCGAAGAAGAAGCCCCTGGAAGTGCTGAAACCCGACGCGCTCGGCGTAGACATCGCGCCGCGGCTCAAGACCCTGAAGGTGGAGGAGCCGCCCAAGCGCAAGGCGGGAGCCAAGGTGCCCGACGCGAAGACCCTGGTCGCGAAGCTCCGCAACGAAGCCAAGGTGATTGCATGAGCGTGCTCGTCATCGCCGAGCACGACAACCAATCGGTCAGGTCGGCGACGCTGAATACCGTCGCCGCGGCTGCGAAGATCGGCGGCGATATCGTCGTCCTGGTTGCCGGCTCGAACTGCGGCGCGGCTGCAAAGGCGGCTGCCGCGATCGCGGGCATCAGGAAAGTCCTGGCGGTCGACGCGCCGCATTACAAGGACCAGCTCGCGGAAAACATGGCGGCGCTTGTGGGAGGCCTCGCCGGCGGGTATACGCACGTTCTCCTGCCGGCGAATTCCTTCGGGAAGAACCTTGCGCCGCGCGTTGCTGCGCTGCTCGATTTGGCGCAGATCTCCGACATCGTCGCGGTCGTGAGCGCCGACACTTTCGTTCGCCCGATCTATGCCGGCAATGCCCTCGCGACCGTGCAATCGAAGGACAGGATCAAGATCATCACGGTGCGAACGACGGGCTTCGACGCGGTTCCAGCAAACGGCGGCTCGGGCGCGGTGGAAGCTCTTCAGGGGGGCACGGATGCGGGCCTGTCGTCACTCGTCGGCCGCGCCCTCACCAAGTCCGAGCGCCCCGAGCTGACGTCCGCGCGCGTGGTGGTGTCGGGCGGGCGCGGCATGGGATCCGGTGATAATTTCAAGATTCTCGAGCCGCTTGCCGACAAGCTGGGCGCGGCGATGGGGGCTTCGCGCGCCGCGGTGGACGCGGGGTTCGTGCCGAACGACTGGCAGGTCGGGCAGACCGGCAAGATCGTCGCGCCGGAACTCTACATCGCCGTGGGAATCTCCGGCGCGATCCAGCACCTGGCAGGCATGAAGGACAGCCGCGTCATCGTCGCCATCAACAAGGACGAGGAAGCGCCGATATTCCAGGTGGCGGACTATGGGATCATCGGAGACCTGTTCAAGATCGTTCCGGAACTGGTGAAGGAGCTGGGATAAAACGGCTTTTGCAGAGGCATCTATGAGTGAATACAAGGCACCGCTTCGCGACATGCACTTCGTCCTCCAGGAAATGGCCGGCCTGGCCGAGGTCGCGAAGCTGCCCGGCTTCGAGGAGATCAACGCCGAGCTGGTCGACCAGATCCTCGAGGAGAGCGCGAAGTTCGCAAGCGGCGTGCTCTCGCCGCTCAACAAGCCCGCCGACAAGGAGGGTTCGAAGTGGGAAAAGGGCAGGGTCACGACGCCCAAGGGTTTCAAGGAGGCGTACCGCCAGTTCGTCGAGGCCGGCTGGAATGCGCTGCAGGCGCCGGCCGAGCACGGCGGACAGGGGCTGCCGAAGATCGTCTCGACGCCCGTCGTCGAGATGTGGAAGTCGGCGAACCTTTCCTTCTCCCTCGTGACGATGCTCACCGCGGGCGCGGTCGAGGCATTGATCCTGCGCGGCACCGAGGAGCAGAAAAAGCAATACCTCCCGAAAATGATCGAGGGCAGCTGGACGGGCACCATGAATCTCACCGAGCCGCAGGCGGGCTCCGATCTGGCGCTCGTTCGCACCAAGGCGGTTCGCGAGGGCGATCACTACCGCGTCTCGGGGCAGAAAATCTTCATCACGTATGGGGAGCACGATCTGGCGGAGAACATCATCCATCTCGTGCTTGGGCGCGTGGAGGGCGCGCCCGAGGGCGTGCGCGGCATCTCGCTGTTCCTCGTGCCGAAGTTCCTGGTGAACGCCGACGGCTCGCCGGGGCAGAGGAACGAGGTGCAGTGCGCGTCGATCGAGCACAAGCTCGGCATCCACGCGAGCCCGACTGCCGTCCTCGTATACGAAAACGCGGTCGGCTACCTGGTCGGTGAGGAGAACCGCGGCCTCGAATACATGTTCATCATGATGAATCTCGCGCGATTCGCGGTGGGCATGGAAGGCCTCGCGATCGCCGAGCGGGCCTACCAGCAGGCGCTCGCCTATGCTAAAGAACGAGTCCAGAGCCGCGATGTCGCAGGCGGCGGCAAGGCCGTGACCATCATCCACCACCCGGACGTGCGGCGCATGCTGATGAGCATGAAGTCCCAGACCGAGGCGATGCGCGCGCTCGCCTACGTCGTCGCGGCGGCGGTGGACAGGTCGCTGAGGCACCCGGACAAGGAGGAGCGCGCGCGCAACCAGGCTTTCGTCGACCTCATGATCCCGATTGTGAAGGGCTGGTTCACCGAGACCGGCATCGACGTGGCGTCTACCGGCATCCAGGTGCACGGCGGCATGGGCTTCATCGAGGAGACCGGCGCGGCCCAGCACCTGCGCGACGCGAGGATCACGACGATCTACGAAGGCACGACCGGCATCCAGGCGAACGACCTCATCGGCCGCAAGGTCGCGCGCGAGGGCGGCGCGACTGTGAAGGAGGTGATCGGGGTGATGCGCGCGGTGGAAGCGGAGCTCGGCAAGGCGGCTGGGGAGGACATGGCGGCGACCCGCGAGGCCTTTTCCGCGGCGCTGACCGCCGCCGAGGAATGCGTCTCCTGGATGGTCATCGCCTACGGCAACGACATCAAGGCGGCGCACGCCGGCGCGGTTCCTTTCCTCAAGCTCATGGGCATCGTCTGCGGCGGCTGGCAGATGGCGCGCGCGGCGCTCCTCGCGCGCCAGCGGCTCACCGAGGGAAAGGGCGACAAGTCCTTCTACGAGGCGAAAATCAAGACCGCGCGCTTCTACGCCGATCACATCCTCACGCAGGCGCCGGGGCTGCGGAACACGATCGTGCACGGCGCGGCGGGGGTCATGGCGCTGGCGGAGGATCAGTTTTGAGCGCCCGCTGCGCGCGCGGACGCAGCAGCTTGCCCTGAAAAATGGCCGGCGGACCGCAAACCCTAGGTCGCTACCAGCTCGAGCGTGTCCTCGGCAAGGGGGCGATGGGCATCGTCTACGAGGCGCTCGACCCCAAGCTCCACCGCAAGGTGGCGATCAAGACAATTCTGATCAGCCAGCTCGACGAGGAGACCGCCAAGGACTTCTCGATGCGGTTCGTGCGCGAGGCGCACGCAGTGGCCCGGCTCAATCACCCGAACATCGTCCAGGTCTACGACTTCGGAGAGGAAGGCGACATTGCCTACCTCGTCATGGAGTTCATCCGCGGCGATGAGTTGAAGTCCACCCTGAGCACGGGCCGGCAGTTCGACCGGAAGGAATGCGTGCGCATCATGTGCGAGCTGCTCGATGCGCTCGACTTCGCGCACGAAGCCGGGGTCATCCATCGCGACATCAAGCCCGCCAACGTCATGCTCGACGGCCAAGGCCGGGCCAAGCTCACCGATTTCGGAGTGGCACGCGTCACCGATTCCGACCGCACGCACGCGGAGCGCACACAGGCGGGCACGGTGGTCGGGACGCCCGCCTATATGTCGCCCGAGCAAATCCAGGGGCAGGGCATCGACCGGCGTACCGACATCTTTTCCGCGGGTGTAATCCTGTACCAGTTCTTGACCGGCCAGAAGCCTTTTACGGGGGAGGGCGCCTGGACCGTTGCGAAGAAGATCATCCAGGACGATCCCCCGATGCCGTCGTCGATCAACATGGCGCTGTCGCCGGAGTTCGACCGGGTGGTCGCGAAGGCGCTCGCGAAGAGTCCCGATCAGCGCTTTGCCACCGCACGCGAATTCTCACAGGCGCTGAAGCGCGCCGCAGAGGGGAAGCCGGCGATACCGGAGGAGGAGCCCACCCTCGTCGTGCCGCGCGAGGCCCGCGTCCAGCAGCCCACCCACGCCCCCGAGGCGCTGAGATCCGGGGAAATGGAGCTCGAGTTCTGGCGTTCGATCAAGGACAGCGACGAAGCGAACGACTTCGATCTCTACGTGCGGCAGTTTCCGCAGGGCGTGTATGCGTCGCTCGCGGCACGCAAGGCCGCCAAACTACGCAGCGGCTCCCCCGCGGACGACAGCGGCACCCGCACCATGGCGGGAGCCGACAGGACGCGGCTCCAGAGGAGCGTCCCGCGCGCCGAAGCCGGGGAGAGCGCGCGAGCGACGGTCGAGAAGACGGTCAAGCTCGCGGACGCGCCGTCGCCGGAACCCGCGGCAGCGGGGAAGAGGCGCTCGATGCTCGTACCGGCGATCCTCGGGGTACTGGTACTTTCGGGCACCGCCGCCTATTTCTTTGTGATGAAGCCGAGCCAGCAATCGGCTGCTCAGAAGGTCGAGGCGGAGGCAAAGGCCAGGCGCGATGCCGCCGAAGCGGCAAAGGCCGAGGCGCAGGCGAAACGCGATGCCGAGGTGAAGGCGCAGCGCGAGGCCGAGGCGAAGCGTGACGCTGAAGCCCAGGCGAAACGCGAGACGGAGGCGCAACGCACGGCCGAGCTGAAGTCGAAGCGGGACGCCGAAGCGCAAACGAAACGCGAGGCGGAGGCACAGGCGAAGCGCGAAGCGGAAGAAAGGGCGCCGCGCGAGGCGAAGGTGCAGGCGCAGCGCGACGCCGAGAGCAAGGCGAAGCTGGCTGCGGAGACGTCGCTCTGGGAGTCAGTCAAATCCAGCCGTAAGGCCGCCGACGTTCAGAAATACCTCAACCGTTACCCAAACGGTCAGTATGCGGAACCGGCGCGCCAGCGCATGTTTGAATTGGAGAGCGCCAGGTTGGAGGAGGCCGCCAAGAAGCAAAAAGAAGGGGAAAAGAAGAAGTCGACGATCATCGTGCCGCCGACGTTCTAGCGGTGAATCAGAACCGGTAGCCGAGCCTGACCCCGAGGCTGGTGATTTTCTCGGTGACCGTGTACGCGGCCGTGCCGGCGACGACGTCGAAGTTGTACTTGTATTGCTGGTATCTCAAATCCGCAGTTACACCCAACGCCGGAGTGATCGGGTAGGTATAAGCCCCCCCGAGGCTGAAACCGAACGTGGTATCGGCGGTATTACTGAAGCCGTTGTCGTCCTTCCACTTGCCCTTCATCCCGGCAATGGCGACGCTCCCGCTGAACTGGCCGCGCAGCGCAGGAATCCCCCCGCCCGCTCCGACGAAGATTCCCTGGCTGTCGAATGTGTCCTTGGAAAAAGTAAGCGGCGGGCGGGGTGCGTGAAGTACGGTGCTGCTTGCGGTGTAGCCGCCAAAACCCGAGACGCTCGCACCCTGGGCAAAGGCATGGCTGTAGCCCCCCGTCAAGGTGTAGGTATCGTGCGAAAAATCCTGCGGCGGGGTGTTGGGTACGGAATTCCACAAGTCGTGCGTGGCGCTGAGGCTTTGCGAAGCCGCGAAGTCGACATAGATTCCCTTGGGTGATATCCAGGTCAGGCCGAGATTGGCGGCGGTGTAGTTGGATTTCGCAGTCTGATTGCTATAGCCGACGGGGGCGTTCTGGTCGAACGAAATCTTGTAGCTGGTCGGCGCGAGCCCGCCGTACAGACGGAACACGTTCTGGGCCTCCGCCGCCGCGGGAAAAAAGGCGAAGACGAAAAGCAACGTCCACAGCTCGATTCTTGATGTTTTCATGACAAGTGGGCCTCCTCTGTTGCGCAATTGTGTCAGCTTCCCGCAGAAATTGGAATGCGCGGCGGGTCAACGACAAGCTCGAGCACCACGCGGCGCAGCTCCGCGCCCTCGGGATGCCGCTCGATGCGAAATCCTTGCGAATGGGCGAGGCGCAACATGGGCGTGTTCGTGGCGAGCACGTCACCGATGATCCGCCGCATGCCGTGCCCGCGGGCTGCGTCGACGAGCATGGCGAGGAGCTTCCTGCCGATGCCGCGGCCTTGCCAGGCATCGGCGATGGTGATCGCGAATTCGCAGCTGACGCCGTCCGCTAGGCGCACGTAGCGCGCGACGCCGATTGCGGTTTCGGCTCCCTCGATCGTCGCCGTTGCCATCAGCGCCATGTCGCGGCTGAAATCGATGCGGGTGAATTTTTCCAGCATCTCCGCTGTGAGTCGGACGCCGCCGCCGAGGAAGCGGTTGTAGCGCGTCTCTTTCGAGAGCTTTTGCGCGAAGGCCGTCTCGAGGTCGATGTCCTCGGGGCGGATGGGGCGAACCGTGATCGAGTGCGCGACGCCCAGGGGCCAGGACGCGACCAGGTGCGCGGGATAGGCCGCGGAGAACTCCGGTGCCGTGGCGTTGCGGGAGCGCATGTCGGCCCTCAGGCGCGTGGCGCCGCGGCGCGATGCGCTTCGATCAGCCGTTCCAGAGCGTCGCCCGCGCGCTCGGGCGCGCGCGCATCGCCGAGCAGCCTGAAGTCGTGATGCGTGGCGAGGACGATCCCGAACATCTCGAAGGTGAGCTGCCAGGGATCGGTGTGGGGTTCGAGGTGCCCTTCGTCGATGGCAAGGCGGATGGCCTTGGCGACAGCGCCGCGCAGCTCGCGTTGCCCGGCGACGAGCAGGTCGCGCACCGCCCCGGGCCTATCGTCGTATTCGACCGAGGCAGCAAGCATCAGACAGCCGCCCGCGAGATCATCGTTGCGTTTAACCCACGCGAGCCAGTTCGAGAAAAGAGCTCTGAGGCGCGGCAGGCCGCGGGCTTGTTTCAACGCGGGCGAGAAAACCTGCTCGAAGAACAGCGTCTGCGCCTGCTTGAGAGTGAGGAGCTGCAGATCCTCCTTGGAGCCGAAGTGAGCGAAGAGCCCGCTCTTGGACATGGCCAGGCGTGCGGCGAGCGAGCCGATGCTCAATCCCTCCAAACCGACCTGACTTGCGAGGGCCACCGCCTCGTTGAGGATCAAAGTGCGCGTCTGCTCGCCTTTTCGCATGCGCACACAATAGTACGAACGTTCGTTATTTGCAACTACTTCTTTCTCTTTGAAGAGTTAGCGATCTGCCTACATGTTCGGGTAGTTCGGTCCATCCCCACCCTGCGGGGTAACCCAGACGATGTTCTGGGTCGGGTCCTTGATGTCGCAGGTCTTGCAGTGAACGCAGTTCTGCGCGTTGATCTGGAGGCGGTCGGCGCCGTCGCCGTTTTTCACGAATTCGTATACGCCCGCCGGGCAGTAGCGGCTCTCGGGGCCCGCGTATTTCGCGAGGTTCAAGCCGACGGGAACGGTCGCGTCCTTGAGAACCAGGTGGCCGGGCTGGTTCTCCTCGTGGTTCGTATTGGAGATGAATACCGAGGAGAGGCGATCGAATGTGAGCTTTCCATCGGGCTTCGGATAGTCGATGGGCTTGCACTCCGAAGCGGGACGTAGACATTCGTGGTCGGCGTGGCGGTGGTGTAGCGTCCAGGGGAATTTTCCCCCGAGCAGGGTTTGCTCCACGCCCACCATGAGCGTGCCCGAATAGAGTCCCCTGGACATCCACTGCTTGAAGTTGCGCGCGCGGTACAGCTCGTCGAAGAGCCACGATTCCTGGAACGCGGTGCCGTAAGCGTCGAGCTCGTCTGCGGATCGTCCCGCCTGCAGGGCGCCAAACGCGGCCTCCGCGGCGAGCATGCCGGACTTGATCGCCGCGTGACTGCCTTTGATTCGCGAGGCGTTGAGGAATCCCGCTTCGTCGCCGACAAGACACCCGCCGGGAAACGTGAGCCTGGGCAACGACATCAGGCCGCCGGCGGCAATGGCGCGCGCGCCGTAGGCGATGCGCTTGCCGCCTTCGAGGAACGAACGGATGTCCGGATGGGTCTTGTAGCGCTGGAATTCCTCGTACGGATCGAGGTAAGGGTTGGCGTAGGCGAGTCCGACGACAAAGCCGACCGACACGAGATTGTCCTGCATGTGATAGAGGAAGGAGCCGCCGTAAGTATCCGCGACCAGGGGCCAGCCGGCAGAGTGGATGACGAGCCCCGCCTGGTGCCTTTTCGGTTCGATCTCCCACAGCTCCTTCAGGCCGATCCCGTACACCTGGGGATCCGAGTTCGCGCTCAGCCGATAGCGCTCCATCAGCCGCCTGCCCAGATGGCCGCGGCAGCCTTCGGCGAAGAAGACATACTTGCCGCGCAGCTCGATCCCCGGCTGATACTGGGCGGTCGGCTTGCCGTCGCGTCCCACGCCCATGTCGCCGGTAGCGACTCCGCAGACGTTGCCGCGGTCGTCGTAGAGCACTTCCGCGGCGGCAAAGCCGGGGTAGATTTCGACGCCCAGCGCTTCGGCTTGCTGCCCCAGCCAGCGGCACACGTTGCCGAGGCTTACGACGTAGTTGCCATGGTTCCTGAAGCATTCGGGCAGGAGAAAGCCCGGTACCCTGAGCGAGCCTGACCGGGTGAGAAAAAGGAACCGGTCCTCGCTCACCGGGGTCGTGAGCGGGGCGCCGCGGGGCTTCCAGTCGGGGAAGAGCTCCTCGAGCGCGCGCGGGTCCATCACGGCGCCGGAAAGGATGTGTGCCCCGATCTCCGAGCCCTTTTCGATCACGCACACGCCCAGTTCGACCGCGTTCTGCGCTGCGAGCTGCTTCAGCCGGATCGCGCTCGCGAGTCCTGCCGGCCCGCCGCCCACCACGACCACATCGAACTGCATCGATTCGCGTGCCATGCTTCTCCCGATCTGGATCAAGCGCGATCCGGCGCAAATTATAATGTCCAACCACGAGGCGAGAGGAGGCCGCCATGGCCGAGACACCGCTCTGGACGCCGGGTCCCGAGCGCATCGAAGAAGCGAACCTCACGCGTTTCGCGCGCCAGGCGATCCGCGACTGGAAGCTCGGATTGAACGACTATCCGGCCTTCTACCGCTGGACGATAGATCACCCGGAGCAGTTCTGGGACTCGCTGTGGAAGTTCGCGAGCGTGCGCGCGAGCGCGAAGGGCGCGCGGGTTCTCGTGAACGGCGACCGGATGCCGGGCGCGCGCTGGTATCCGCAGGCGCGGCTCAACTTCGCCGAGAACCTGCTGCGGCGGCGCGACGCGTCCACCGCGATGGCGTTCTGGGGCGAAGACAAGGTAAAGCGACGCCTCAGTCATCGCGAGCTGTACGAGCAAGTCTCGCGAGTCGCGCAGGGACTGCGCGCCTTGGGCGTGAAACCCGGCGACCGGGTGGCCGCTTATCTGCCCAACCTGCCCGAGGCGATCGCCGCGATGCTCGCCGCGACCAGCATCGGCGCGACTTTCTCGACATGCTCCCCTGATTTCGGGGTGCGGGGCGTGCTCGACCGCTTCGGCCAGATCGCCCCAGCGGTGCTCTTCGCGGCTGACGGCTACTTCTACAACGGAAAGGAAATCGACTCGCTCGAAAAGGTGCGAGAAATCGCTGCGAGCCTGCCGAGCCTGAAGCGCGTCGTGGTCGTTCCCTACGTGAGCGATCAGCCGGACGTTTCCGCCATTCCGGGCGCGCAGCGTCTGGAGGACTTCATCGCCGGTCGGCCGGCAAGCGACATCGCCTTCGAGCAGCTGCCCTTCGACCATCCGCTGTACATCCTGTTTTCCTCCGGCACGACCGGAGTGCCCAAGTGCATCGTGCATGGAGCCGGCGGCGCGCTGCTCAAGCATCTCTGCGAGCAGCAGCTGCATTGCGACGTGAAGCCCGGAGATCGGCTGTTCTACTTCACCACGCTCGGCTGGATGATGTGGAACTGGCTCGCCTCGGCGCTCGCTTCGGGCGCCACGCTCCTGCTCTATGACGGCTCGCCCTTCGTCCGCAACGGCAGCATTCTTTTCGACTACGCCGACGCCGAGGAAATGACCCACCTGGGCACGTCGGCGAAATTCATCGACGCCATCTCCAAGGCGGGCGTAGAGCCGGCGAAAACGCACCGGCTCGAGCACGTGCGCACCGTGCTCTCGACCGGCTCCCCCCTAGCCCCCGAGGGTTTCGACTACGTCTACAACGCGATCAAGCGCGACGTGTGCCTCTCGTCGATCTCGGGCGGCACCGACATTTGCGGATGCTTCGTGCTCGGAAACCCGATCCTGCCGGTGTGGCGCGGCGAGATCCAGTGCCGGGCTCTCGGCCTCAGGGTCGAGGTGTTCGACGAAAACGCCCGCTCGGTGAAAGAGCAAAAAGGCGAGCTCGTCTGCACGCGGCCCTTTCCGTCGCTGCCGGTCGGATTCTGGAACGACCCCGACGGAACGAAATACCGGGCCGCCTACTTCGAGAGATTTCCCGGGGTCTGGACCCACGGCGACTGGTGCGAGATCACCGCTCGTGAGGGCATGATCATCTACGGCAGATCGGATGCGGTGCTCAATCCGGGCGGCGTGCGCATCGGCACGGCCGAGATCTACCGGCAGGTCGAGCAGCTGGAGGAGGTGGTCGAGTCGCTCGTGATCGGCCAGACTTGGCCGCCAGGCGAGATCGGCGACGTGCGCGTGGTGCTGTTCGTGAAGCTCCGCGAAGGCCTTGTCCTCGAAGACGCGCTGGTTGCAAGGATCAAGAACCAGATCCGCACCCATACTACTCCGCGGCACGTGCCGGCGAAAATCCTGCAGGTGCCCGATATTCCTCGCACCAAGTCGAATAAGATCGTCGAGCTCGCCGTGCGCAGCGTCGTGCACGGGCAACCGGTGAAGAACCTCGAGGCGCTCGCGAATCCGGAGGCGCTCGCGCATTTCCGGAATCGACCGGAGCTAGCCCAGCCCTAGAGCGCAGCGTAGAGCTGTTTCTGCATCATGCGGATATGATAACGAAGCGGCGCTCGGATTGAGCGGGGAGGGGTTTTCATGTACCATTCTCCATCCCATCCCCCTGGTTTTAGATGGCCAAGTATGTGTTCGTGTCGGGCGGCGTGGTTTCCTCTCTGGGGAAGGGGATAGCCGCCGCCTCCCTCGCCGCGATCCTCGAATCGCGCGGCATCAAAGTCACCCTCCTCAAGCTCGACCCGTACATCAACGTCGATCCCGGCACGATGAGCCCCTTCCAGCACGGGGAGGTGTTCGTCACCGAGGACGGCGCCGAGACCGACCTCGATCTGGGCCACTACGAGCGTTTCCAGTCGGCGCGGATGCACCGCAACAACAACTTCACGACCGGCCAGATCTACGATTCGGTGATAAGAAAAGAGCGCCGCGGCGACTACCTCGGCCGCACCGTGCAGGTGATCCCGCATGTCACCGACGAGATCAAGGCGTTCATTGCACGCGGCGCAGGCGAAGCGGAAGTGGCGATCGTCGAGATCGGCGGAACGGTCGGGGACATCGAGTCGCTGCCCTTCCTCGAAGCGGTGCGGCAGATGGGCCTGGAGCTCGGCGCGCACAACACCTGCTACGTCCACTTGACGCTCGTGCCTTTCATCAAGAGCGCGGGCGAGATCAAGACCAAGCCCACGCAGCACTCCGTGAAGGAGCTGCGCGGGATCGGCATCCAGCCCGATGCACTCTTGTGCCGCTCCGATCGGCCCATTCCCGAGGACGAAAAGAAGAAAATCGCGCTGTTTACAAACGTTCAAGCCAATGCCGTCATCTCCGTCTGGGACGCGGACTCGATCTACAGGATCCCCTGGATGCTGCACCAGCAGATGCTCGATGAAATCGTCTGCCACAAGCTCGGCATCATCGCCAAGCCGGCCGAGCTCAAGGTCTGGAAAAAGCTGGTCGAGGCGCTCGAGCATCCCCAGCACGAGATCACCATCGCCATGGTCGGCAAGTATGTCGACCTTACCGATTCCTACAAGTCGCTGAACGAGGCGCTCGTCCACGCCGGGATCCACGCGCGCAGTCGAGTCAACATCCGTTACGTGGATTCGGAGACGATCGAGAAGGACGGAATCGGCGCGCTCCTGAAAGGCGTGGACGCGATACTCGTTCCGGGCGGTTTCGGCAAGCGCGGCGTGGAAGGCATGATGAAGGCGATCCAGTACGCGCGCGAGAACAAGGTCCCGTACCTCGGTATTTGTCTGGGGATGCAGCTCGCGGTGATCGAGTTCGCGCGCAACGTCGTCGGGCTCGCGGGCGCGAACAGCACGGAATTCGACCGCGACACGCCGCACCCGGTGATCGCGCTCGTGACCGAATGGCAGGACCGCGACGGCCGCGTCGAGCGCCGCGACGAAAAATCCGATCTCGGCGGGACGATGCGGCTGGGCGCCCAGGGCGCCGTGCTCGAGCCCGGGAGCCTCGCGCGCAAGGTCTACGGCGCGGACGTGATCAACGAACGCCACCGCCATCGCTACGAAGTCAACAACCAGTACGTGCAACGTCTGAAAGACAAGGGCCTGCGCGTTTCCGGGCTCACCCAGCGCGAGCAGCTCTGCGAGACGATCGAGCTGCCGTCGCACCCCTGGTTCATCGGCTGCCAGTTCCATCCTGAATTCACGTCGACGCCCCGCGGCGGCCATTCGCTCTTTACGGCGTTCGTCGAGGCCGCGCTGCAGTACCAGGCCAGCAAGACCAAGACCGCGATCGCGGCTTGAGAGCATGAAGCTTTGCGGCTTCGAAGTCGGCCTCGACAAGCCCTTGTTCCTCATCGCCGGTCCGTGCGTGGTCGAATCGCGCCAGATGGCGCTCGATACTGCGTCCACGCTGAAAGAAATCTGCAGAGAGCTCGATGTGCCGTTCATCTACAAATCGTCGTACGACAAGGCCAACCGCAGCTCGGGAAAGTCGTACCGCGGCCTCGGGATGGAGAAAGGCCTGGAGATTCTCGCCGAGGTGAAGAGGAAATTCGCCGTGCCGGTCCTGACCGACGTACACGACAAGGACGACATTGCCGAAGTCGCGGCGACGGTCGACGTGCTGCAGACGCCGGCGTTTCTCTGCCGCCAGACCGATTTCATCCACGCCGTCGCCGCGGCGGGAAGACCGGTCAATATCAAGAAGGGCCAGTTCCTGTCGCCGGCCGAAATGAAGAACGTGGTGGACAAGGCGCGCGAGGCGAGCGGAAAGGACAACATCCTCGTGTGCGAGCGCGGCGCATCGTTCGGCTACAACAACCTCGTATCGGACATGCGCTCGCTCGCGATCATGCGCGAGACCGGTTGTCCGGTGGTGTTCGACGCCACGCATTCGGTGCAGCTCCCGGGCGGACAGGGGATTTCTTCCGGTGGACAGCGCGAGTTCGTGCCCGTGCTGGCCCGCGCAGCGGTGGCGAGCGGCATCGCCGGCGTGTTCATGGAGACCCATCCGGACCCGGACAAGGCGCTCTCTGACGGCCCCAACGCCTGGCCCCTGGACCGGATGAAGGAGTTGCTGGCCACCTTGAAGGAGCTCGACGCGCTGGTGAAGCGCGGGCGCTTCGCGGAACAGAAACTGAAAACGCAGAAAAAGGGCGGATAAATGAGCTCGATCGTCGACGTCGTCGCAAGGGAGATTCTCGACTCACGGGGCAACCCGACCGTGGAGGCCGATGTGCTGATCGAGTCCGGGGTCATGGGTCGCGCCGCCGTGCCTTCGGGAGCCTCGACCGGCAGCCGCGAGGCGCTGGAACTCCGCGACCAGGACAAGGGGCGCTACGGGGGCAAGGGCGTCCTGAAAGCCGTCGAGCACATCAACACCGAGATCTCCGAGGCGATCATGGGTCTGGACGCGCAGGAGCAGAGCTTCATCGACAAAACCCTGATCGAGCTCGACGGCACCGACAACAAATCCCGTCTCGGCGCGAATGCCATTCTCGCGGTGTCCATGGCCGTCGCGAAAGCGGCGGCCGAGGAATCGGGGCTGCCGCTCTACCGGTATTTCGGCGGCTCGGGCGGAATGCAGATGCCGGTACCGATGATGAACGTCATCAACGGCGGGGCTCACGCGAGCAACAACCTCGATATCCAGGAATTCATGATCGTGCCGATCGGCGCGGCCAGCTTTCGCGAAGCCCTGCGATGCGGCGCCGAGATCTTCCACGCGCTGAAAAGCCTTCTCGAGAGCAAACGTTTGTCGACTACGGTCGGCGACGAAGGCGGGTTCGCACCGAACCTGCCGAGCAACGAAGCGGGGTTGCAGCTGGTGCTCGAGGCGATCGAGCGCGCGGGATACCACGCGGGCACGAACGTCGCGCTCGCACTCGATTGCGCCAGCACCGAGTTCTATCGGGACGGCAAATACGTTATCGACTCGAAAAAGCAAAAGCTCGGCTCCGCGGAATTCGGTGAATTTCTCGCAAGATGGGCCGACAAATACCCGATCGTCAGCATCGAAGACGGGATGGCCGAGTCGGACTGGGACGGTTGGCGCGCCCTGACCGAGAAGCTCGGCAAGAAGGTACAGCTGGTGGGTGATGACGTCTTTGTTACCAACACCAAGATCCTGCGCGAGGGAATCCAGCTCGGCGTCGCCAACTCCATCCTCATCAAGGTGAACCAGATCGGGACGCTCACCGAGACTTTCGCGGCGATCGAGCTGGCGAAGCGCTCGGGTTACACGGCCGTGATTTCGCACCGCTCGGGGGAGACCGAGGACACGACGATATCCGACATCGCCGTCGGCATGAACGCGCTGCAGATCAAGACCGGGTCGCTGTCGCGCTCGGATCGGGTCGCAAAATACAACCAGCTGCTGCGTATCGAGGAAGACCTCGGCGACGCGGTCCGCTACCCGGGGCGGGAAGCCTTCTATCAGCTGAGATGAAAATACTCGCCTTTGCCCTCGCCGCGTTCATCCTCTTGCTGCAGTATCCCTTGTGGCTCGGGAAGGGCGGATGGCTCCGGGTATGGAGCCTCGACCAGCAGGTGCAGGAGCAGAAAGAAGCGAACGCGAGATTGCGCCAACGCAACGGCGCGCTCGATGCCGAGGTGCGTGACCTGAAGCAGGGCTTCGAGGCGATCGAGGAGCGCGCCCGCTACGAGCTCGGCTTGATCAAGCAGGACGAGGTCTTCTTTCAAGTCGTTACCCCACGCCCGGCCCCGGAAATCGGGCTGTCGCCGAAGGACGGAGGCCGCTGAAATCCGGGCGTTTTCCGGTCTATAATCGGTGCTGCTCAATCCGGGGTCCGCACAGGAAATCGCACCGGTGAAGCTCAATCCGCGGCAAACCCAGCAATTCGAGCGCGACGGCTATCTTTTCTTTCCGAACCTGTTCAGGCCGGATGAGATAAAGCTACTGGTCGACGAGGTGCCGCGCCTGTACGCCCAACGCCGGCCGGAGAACGTGCGCGAGAAGGGAAGCGACGCCGTGCGCACGAACTTCGCCGCGCACATGTACAGCACCCCGTTCGCGAAGCTCGCCCGCCATCCGCGCATGGTCGAGCCCATCGTGCAGCTTTTCGGCGAAGAGTTGTACATGCACCAGTTCAAGATCAACGGCAAGATGGCTTTCGACGGCGACGTCTGGCAGTGGCACCAGGACTACGGCACCTGGAAGAACGATGACCTGATGCCCGACGCGCGCGCGATGAACGTCGCGATCTTCCTCGACGAGGTCAACGAGTTCAACGGGCCGCTGATGCTCATTCCCGGCAGCCACAAGCTGGGTGTGATCGAAGCCGATCACGACACCTTGACGACCAGCTACCCGCTTTGGACGATCAACCACGATACCATCAGGAAACTCGTCGAGCGCGGCGGCATCGTGGCGCCAAAAGGTCCGCCGGGGTCCATGATCCTGTTTCATTCCTGCTTGGTGCACGCCTCGACTTCGAACCTCTCCCCTTGGAATCGGGTGAGCGTGTATCTGAGCCTGTGCGCGGTGTCGAACCACATACGGCGCTTCAAGCGTCCGGGGTACATCGCGCACCGCGACTTTACCCCATTGAAGTGCCTCCCCGATGACTGCCTGCTCGCTCATTACGACGTGCCGCTTCCGTGGAGGGACGCAACTCCGCCGGAAGAGCTGCACGGCGAGCTTAAAGCCGCATGAATCTGTTCGCAAAGCTCCAGGAGCGCGAAGCGCAGGGCAGGCCGCTGCGGGTCGGCATCATAGGCGCAGGCAAATTCGGCGCCATGTACATTGCGCAAGTGCCGCGCACGCCGGGGGTGCATCTCGCGGGCATCGCCGACCTCTCGCCGGCGAATGCGCGCGCCAGCCTCGAGCGCGTGGGCTGGAAGCCGGAACAGTACGCTGCCGCGTCGCTCGATGCGGCGCTCAAGGAGCGGCGGACGCACATCTCGGACGATTGGAATGCGCTTGTCGCGCACCCGGCCGTGGAGATCGTCGTCGAAGCCACCGGGAATCCGATCGCTGCAGTCGAGCATGCCCTCGCTGCCTTCCGAAACGGCAAGCACGTGGTGATGGTGACGGTCGAGGCGGATGCGTTCTGCGGGCCCCTGCTCGCGAAAAGAGCCAAGGAGGCGGGCGTCGTGTACAGCCTAGCATACGGCGATCAGCCCGCGATCATCTGCGATCTCGTCGATTGGGCGCGAGCGGCGGGATTCCCGGTGGTCGCGGCCGGGCGCGGCCACAAATGGCTGCCGCACTTTGCGCAGTCCACGCCGGAGACCGTCTGGGGTTACTACGGCCTCACGCCCGAGCAAGCGCGCGTCGGCGGACTCAACCCGAAGATGTTCAATTCCTTTCTCGACGGGTCGAAGCCGGCGATCGAAGCCACCGCGGTGTGCAACGCAACCGGGCTTACGCCGGCGCCGGAGGGCCTCGCGTATCCACCCGCATCCATAGAAGAGCTGCCGATGGTGATGCGCCCGAAGTCCGAAGGGGGGCAGCTGCATCACAAGGGGCAGGTCGAGGTCGTGTCATCGCTCGATCGCGACGGGCGGACGATTCCTTACGACATCCGCTTCGGCGTGTGGGTGGTGTTCGAGGGCGAGTCCGATTACATCCGGCGCTGCTTCACGGAATACGGGGTGCGAACCGACCCCTCGGGCCGTTATGCGGCCATGTACAAGCGCTGGCACCTGATCGGACTCGAGGTCGGAATTTCAGTCGCCTCGGTCGGGTTGCGCGGAGAGCCGACCGGCTGCGCGACCGGTTTTCGTGCCGATGCGGTGGCGAGCGCCAAGCGCGACCTCAAGGCCGGCGAGATTCTCGACGGCGAAGGCGGATACATGGTGGTGGGCAGGCTTATGCCCGCCGAGGATTCGCTGCGCGCTGGCGCGCTGCCGCTCGGCCTGGCGCAGCAGGTGAAGCTCGTCAATCCCGTCAAGGCCGGACGCGTCCTGTGCTGGGCCGACGTCGCCCACGACGCAGGCGCCGAGGCGGTGCGGGTGCGCCGCGAAATGGAATCGGCGTTCCTCTCTCCGAAACAGCGCGCGGCCTAGAGGGGGGAGGGCCCTGAAACGCAGGGAATTGGGATTTCTCGCAATTTCCCGCCAAATATAGTGTAATTCGACCTGGACTTGGGAGCGTGGATCGAGGAGCCTCCCAATCGGGCCGGCAGGGAGTTCCAATGAAAACCACCACGTCGTCTAGACCGCTTACGCTGGTTCACGACTCGATCGAAACCAAGCTCGCGCCGCTCAAGATCCTGGTTATCGACGACCAGTCCACCGGACGCATCGTGCTGAGCGAGATCATGAGGAGTCTCGACGCGAGTCTGGAGGTCGCCACGTTCGCCGATCCCTTGGAGGGCATCGAATACGCGCGCAAGCACCCCGTGGACATGGTGCTCACCGACTACAAGATGCCGAGCCTGGATGGAATCGAGGTCATCCGGCGCTTGCGCCGCATTTTCGGCTACGAGGACGTTCCGATCGTCTGCATCACGGTGGTCAACGATCGCGAAGTCCGCTACCGTGCCTTGGAGGCCGGGGCTACCGACTTCCTGATCCGCCCGATAGACCGGCTCGAATGCGGCGCGCGCTGCCGCAATCTCCTGAGCCTCCGCCGCCATGAAATTCTCAAGAAGAACCGAACGCGGATTCTCGAGCAGAAGATCGACGAGGCCACCCGCGAGTTGCGGCGGCGCGAGGTCGAGACGCTGTTTCGGCTCGCAAAGGCCGCAGAGCAGCGCGACAAGGTGACCGGAATGCACCTTGTGCGGATGGCGAAGTACTCCTCGCTGATCGCCAAGGGCATCGGGCTGTCCTCAGCCGAACAGGATGCGATCGAGCTGGCCGCGCCGATGCACGATATCGGAAAAATCGGCATACCGGACCGAATCCTGCAGAACCCAGGAAGGCTGGACGGCGAGGACCTGCGGGTCATGCAGTCCCACGCGCGCATCGGCTACGACATGCTGAAGGACAGCTCTTCCGGATATTTGCAAATGGCCGCAGTGATCGCGCTCGGCCATCACGAGAAGTACGACGGCAGCGGCTACCCGACCGGCTTGAGAGGCGAGCACATTCCGCTTGAAGCGCGGATCGTCGCCATCGCGGATGTCTACGATGCGCTCACTTCGGTCCGCCCCTATAAACCGGCTTGGCCCGTGGAGGAAGCGCTCGTCTACATGGAGGAGCACGCCGGCAGGCATTTTGATCCGCAACTCGTGGAAATCATGGCGCGGAACCGAGAAGAAGTCCTCTCCATCGGCGAACGGTTTGCCGACCAGGTAGCGCAGTGACCCGCGGCCGGGCCTAATGACGCTGAAATCGACCCTCGCAGGAATCCGCGCCCGCCTAAGCGGGCGCCCGGACAGCGAACACGAGCAGGCGATCGTTCGGCTGTTGATCGCGGCCGTACTGTTTCTCTACCTCCTCCCGCAGGCCTTTGGCAGCCGCGAACTGAATCTGCTGCTGTTCGCCGCCATGGTCTGCTACACCACGCTGTGCAGCGCGGTATTCGCGTGGATCTACTTCTCCCCCGGAGCATCGCCAGCGCGTCGTGTCTTCGCGGCATTTCTCGACGTCGCCTCGACCAGCGCGTTCATGTATTACCTGGGCGAATACGGCGCGGTGCTGTATATCGCTTATCTGGTGGTCACGTTCGGCCACGGGTCCCGCTACGGCAAGCCCTATCTGTACAACGCCCTGGTGCTCAGCGTCGTGGGCTTCTCCGTGGTCCTGACGTTCAGCGATTACTGGATACAAAACCGCGTGCTAGGCATCGGTCTGATGGTGGGCATGATCCTGTTGTCGCTCGTCCAGGGCAAGCTCGTGACCCGCCTGTTCGATTCGCTGCGTCGCGAGGAAGCCGCGAACCAGGCGAAGCGCCGTTTCCTCTCCACGGTCAGCCACGAGATGCGCACGCCCCTCAACGCCATCGTCGGGATGAACGACCTGCTGCGCGACACGGCTTTGAACACGGAACAGGCCGAAATGGTGAAGGCGATGCACGAGGCCTCGCGATCGATGCTCAAGCTGATCGAGGATGTGCTGGATATTTCCAAGATCGAAGCCGGCAAGGTCAGCATCGAAGAAACAGATTTCGATCTGCACAGCCTGATCAACGGGACCGCGGCCGTGCTTGCGCCGCAGGCCGAGATACGCGGGCTGCTGTTCAGGACCCACGTGATGCCGGAAGTGCCGCACGCGCTGCGCGGCGATCCCTATCATCTGCGCCAGGTGCTCTACAACCTCATCGGAAACGGCGTCAAGTTCACCCAGTCCGGCAGCGTCGTCCTGACCGTTTCGGGCGTGGGCGAGAGCGAGCATGCCGTGAGGCTTAAATTTTCGATCGAGGACACGGGGATAGGCATCGCGCCGGAAGCTCAGGAACGCATTTTCGAGAGTTTCGTCCAGGCCGACGACTCGACCACGCGCCGCTACGGCGGCACCGGGCTCGGCACCACCATTTCGAAGCAGCTGGTGGAGATGATGGGCGGGCAGATCGGGCTGAACAGCACTCTCGGGAAGGGCAGCACGTTCTGGTTCGACCTGACCCTTAAGAAGCAGATGACGGGCCAGGTGGCCGAGGCTTCGTTGCGGCTCAACGATATCCGGATCATGCTGGTCGGATTCTCCGACGCAGAACTGCAGGCGCTCGAGCAGGACCTCGCCACTTGGGGCGCGCGCACCGGGCGCGCGGCGGGCGTCGAGGCGGGCGCCGCGCGCCTCGCCGAAGCGCAGTCACTCGGGCATCCTTACCACCTGGTGCTCCTGCGCGAAGACACGACGGTCGCCCCGGGCCGGAATCTGGGACGGCTTCGCAACAGCCGCAGCCAGAAGGCGCCTCCCGCGGTGCTGTGCACCGCCGGCGTATCGCAGATTCGCAGCGCCGAAGCGCTCGCGGGCGGCTTCGTTGCGGTGCTGGAGATGCCGTTCAAGAAGCGGCTACTGTTCAACGCCATTCATTCCGCGACTGCGGTCCAAGGGAGCCAGGAAGGCGTCATCTCCCTCAGCGATTACTACGCCGCCCGCGACGCCAACCGGCGCCGCTACCAGATCCTGGTGGCCGAAGACAACGCGGTCAATCAGCGCGTCATCGTCGGGATACTCGAGCGCGCCGGGCACAGAGTCCGGGTCGTGGACGACGGGGAGCAGGCGCTCGACGTTCTGGAGAACGAGCGGTTCGATGTGATCATCATGGACCTCAACATGCCGGAGCTCGGCGGTCTGGACGCTGCACGGGCATACCGTTTCATGGACCCGGAGGCGATACAGGTTCCGATCATCATGCTTTCGGCCGACGTGACATCGGAGGCGATGAAAGAGTGCGAAGACGCCGGGATCGACGCTTTCCTGCCCAAGCCGGTCGAGGCCCGCCGCCTGCTCGATACCATTGCGAGCCTGATTGCGAAGCGCGCGAGCACTGCGGCAGTCTCCGGCGACGACGCCGACGAGACCCAGGTGGTCATCAATCCGGCGGCGCTCTCGGAGCTCGAGCTCATCAGCTCCGAGAACACCTTCATGCCGGAACTCCTCAATGGATTCATCCAGGACGGCGAGGCGCTGCTGCGGCAGATGGATGCCGCCGTTGCGGCCGAGCAGTACGAAACGCTCAGGGACCTGGTGCATGCCATGAAGGGCTCGGCGGTCACGCTCGGTGCCGAGCAGTTATGCCGGACGTGCGTGGGAATCAACGGCCAGACGACATCGGAGCTGCAAGCGAGCGGACCCCGCGTCTTGAAAGTGATACGGGAGCAGTTTCAGCAGGCGCGCGCTTCGCTCCTCGATTATCTCAAGAGAAGCCAGACCGCGGCCCGGTGAGCCAGGGACGTGACATGAATAAGCGGCGGCGTGAGAAACCATGGCTGACTTATCACTCCGTGATCGAATAATCCAGCGTCTACTGGCGGCATCCGATGCAAAACTTACCGCGGCCGACGTCGACGAAGCGACGTCGCTTCGACAGGATCTGGACATCAGTTCATTGATTCTGATCACACTGGCTTCCGAGCTGGAGGATGAGTTGGAGATCGAAATCGACGATGAGGAACTTGGCCGGATACAGACGATCGGCGATCTTTTCAAGGCGATCGAAGGCAAGAAGCGACAGAATCGTCAGGCGTGACGCGGTCTGAGTTGATGGCTCCTCGACGCGTGGCGATCACGGGAGTCGGTCTCGTATCGTGCCTTGGGCACGACTACAGCCAGGTGGTAAGGGCCCTCCAAAACGGGGCAAGCGGCCTTCGCGCCATGCCGGACTGGGAAAGGCTGGGCCTGAAGAGTCGGGTGGCCGGTGCGATCATGGGCGTCGAGGCGAAGTTCGAGCGCTCGTCCATCCCGAAAAAACTGCGCCTGGTGATTTCAGAAGGATCCAAGTACTGCTGCCTCGCCGCGCTCGATGCCGTCGGCGACTCCGGGCTTTCCGATGCCGACGTGCAATCCGACAGAACGGCGTGCATCGTCGGGACTGGAATCGGAAGCGTGGAATCCATCTACACCGGGGGGCGGCAGGTCCACTCCGGAGAGATCGCGAAGGTCAGCCCGTTCGTCGTGCTGAAGAGCATGGCGAGCGCGTCGAGCGCGGCGGTCGCCAACCTGCTCAAGGTCCACGGACGCAGTTATTCGATCAGTTCCGCGTGTTCCACCTCCTCGCATAGTGTCGGCACGGCATACGAGCTCATCCGCTCCGGCATCGTGGACCGCGCCATCGCGGGTGGCGGAGAAGAAGTGCACCCTTTGATCGCCGCCGGTTTCCAGGCCCTTCGCTTCGCGCTCGCGTCGAAATTCAACGAGCGCCCTGAACAGGCATCGCGCCCGTATGATGTCGCCCGCGACGGGTTCGTGATTGGGGGCGGTGCGGGGATCGTCGTGCTCGAGGCATTGGACCAGGCGCTGGCGCGTCGGGCTCGCGTGCGCGCCGAGATCGTGGGATTCGGCACGAGCTCGGATGGTTTCGACATGGTCATGCCGGAACCCAGCGGTGTGCAGGCGGCCCAGTGCATGCGGGGCGCGATCCAGGACGCGGGGATGAGTCCCCGGGAAGTCGGCGCCGTCAACACGCACGGCACGGCGACCATCAAAGGCGACATCGCCGAAGTCGAGGCAATGAAGCAAGTATTCGACGGCAAACCGCCGCCATTTTCATCGACGAAATCGATGACCGGTCATCCCCTGGGTGCCGCGGGGGCGCTCGAAACGATCTTTTGCGTAGGCATGCTCGAGCATCGCTTCATCGCCCCTTCCATCAACATCGAGCAACTCGATCCCGAATTCGCGGGAATGCCGATCGTGACCAGTCCGAAGTTCACGGAGCTGCATACCATACTTTCCAATAGCTTCGGATTCGGTGGAACGAACGCGAGCCTTCTGCTGAAGGAATTTCGCAGCTAGCCCGCGGGGTTTCCGAGGACTTTGGGGACGGCGAGGATCGCTTCGTCAGGCGAGGGCTACTATTCCGAAGAAAACTCGCGGCGCATGAGCCCCACCGGGGTGCGTCCTAACGCACCGGTCGGGACGGATCGGATCACGACCCCGGCAGGTCATGGCTCACGCGCGCGAGCGCCCGTGCTTCGGGCGGAAATGCACGGCCGCGCTCAGGCGGTCGCGTACTGCTGCTCTTGCTCCACCGGTGCCGCAGCCTCCGGCATCGCCGCCGCACCGCCCGGGACACGCTTCGATTGCGAACGCGCCAGGCGGCTCATCAGCTTGAGATCCTTCTCTTCCAAGCGCAGAGCCGCGCTCACCCACAGGTTGGCGATGTTGAGCAACTCCTCGTAGCTCACCGGGTGGAAATGCTGACGGCAGCTGAACACGGCCTGCAGACCATTGCGACGCCGCTCGTTGCGCCGGATGTAATCCTGCACGGCCGCTTCCCCGGTCCCGTCTTCCGCGAGCACGTCGACGACGCCCGCCGCGTGCATTTCCTCGGCGGTGTAGACGCGGCCGGAAAGTATCATCTCTTCGGCACGTCGCACCCCCACGCGCCTCGCGAGCAGGCTGTAAGCGCCGTTGCCGGGGAACAGATTGAACAGGATTTCGGGAAGGCCCATGCGCGAGCGCCGCTCTGCGACAATGACGTTCGAGGAGAGAGCGGTTTCGAATCCGCCGCCGAGCGCTTCCCCCTGCACCAGCGAAATGGTGGTTATGGGAGCTCCGTAGCCGCAGAGCCGCTGGTACATGTTGTCGACGCAGAGCTTGGCGTAGTGCATGAGCGTGTCGCGGTCGCCCGACTTGATCAGCTGCACCAAATTCTCCAGATTTCCGCCCAGGCTGAATATGCCTTCGGTCCTGGATGCGCCAACGTAATAGTGAATCTGATGCAGGTCTCCTTTGTACAGCACCCGACCGCCGCAGGACTCGATGGCGTTGTCGTGGGCACGCAGCTCTTCGAGCATGCCGAGGTTGAAGCACGGCGCGCCCGAGGGCTTCAGGTAAGTCCACGTTGTTGCATGCTCGGGATCGAATCTGACCTCGATCTGCCTGTATTGCCGCCTGAACATTCCCTCTATCACGTTGAAATCGACCGGTGCGTTCATGACCTTCCTTTCATGGGTGTGTTAAAAAAACATACCTGGTTCTTTAGAAATCGATGGTTCCTTAGAACTCTTTGCGAGGACTATACTCCCAAATCTACAGTTGCCGAAAGCCGTCATATTCCATTGTCATTTGTGCCGTTTTTGGGTCTATCAGGGGGTTTCCCCGCCCCCCCTCAGGGAATTCCCGATAGGACCTGTCGAGAATTCGTGAAAAAGTTGGCGTATTTGCCGCCGCAGCCGCCGGCCGGGCAGTGATCCGGGGTAAGGTCCGCGCCGGGCGGCCCGGTTAAATGGCGACGCTAAAAACCCGCGCCCGCATCTTCGTTCTGGTAATTCTCGCAGCCCTTCCGGCGCTGCTGCTGACGGTCTACAGTGCGGTCGAGCGGCGTGCTTCGACGGAAAACCAAGCGCGCGCGGAGCTCAGGCGGCTGGTCAAGTTGGCGGCCATGCAGCAATGGCAGGTCGTGGAGGGTGCGAGGCAGATGATGGTTGCCTCCTCGCAGGTTCTGTTCACTTTGCTGAGCGACAGAAGGCGCTGCACCGAGTATTTTGCGAGCTTGCTGGCGCAAAACCGCGAAGCGTATCATTCGATGGGTCTTTTCACCCCGGACGGCCAGCTGTTCTGCAACGCCGCGAGTTGGCGGGACAAGGTCTACAGCGGCGATCGGCTGTACTTTCGACTTGCCAAGGAAACGGGCCGATTCACAGTCGGCGAATATCAAGTCGGTCGCGTCACGGGAAAGGCCGGAATCAATTTCGGATTTCCCCTAAGAGATGCCGATAGCAAGCTCTATGCCGTGGCCTTCGCGGGGCTCGATCTGGAGAATCTCGGCCGCATGGCGGAAGCGACGCCGCTGCCGCCCGAGGGCATCTTGAGCGTGGTCGACGTCAAGGGAACCGTCCTGGCGCGCAAGCCGGCGATGCCGGAGCGCGTCGGTAAAAGGCTTTGGAATTCGCAGGTGATCGATGCGGTGCTCGCCGGCCGGGAAGGCGTGCTCGAGGCTAAAGGAGAGGACGGAGTCGACTGGCTGCTCGCCCACGAGGTCGTCACGCAGAATCCCGACGGCGCTTTTCCGCTTCGCGTCATGGTTACCGTGCCGCTCAGCCGGGTCTTTTCCGAGGGGAACAGAGCGCTCGTCCGGGATTTGCTGGGCATCAGCCTGGCCACGCTTTTTCTCCTCGTCGGGGTCTGGTACGGCACCGAGTGGTTCATGTTGCGCAAGATCGGGGGGCTGCTTCGGGCGGCCGACCGGGTGCGCGGCGGCGATCTGAACGCCAGAACGGGGATCCCCTACGGCGGAGAGGAGCTGAGCCAGCTCGCACAGGCGTTCGACGACATGGCCCTCGCGCTGCAGCAGCGGGAGCAGAAGCTCCAGGAGCAAGCGATCTCCGACCCGCTCACCGGTCTGTACAACCGGCGCTACCTGAACGAGTTTCTTCCGCGCGAGCTGGTGCGATGCAGACGCGGCGCGGCGCCGCTCGCGGTGATGTTGATCGATCTGGATCACTTCAAGCGCATCAACGACTCCTTCGGACACGAGGCCGGCGACGTCGTGCTCAAGGCGATCGCCGCACTGCTCAAAGGCAAGGTTCGCGGGAGCGACATAGCGTGTCGCTATGGGGGCGAGGAATTCGCGCTGATCCTGCCCGAAACCGGGCTCGATGCCGCCGTGCGGCGCGCCGAAGTCATCCGGCTGGCGATCGCGCGCCTCGTCGTCAGCCACGCGGGAGCGCCTCTGGGCAAGATCACGACTTCGCTGGGAATTGCGTTGTTTCCGGATCACGGCGAGGACAGCGATGCCCTCCTGCGCGCGGCGGACGTGGCGCTCTATGCCGCCAAAGGCGCCGGACGCGACCGGGTCGTCGTCGGCTCAGCGGAGAAACGTTGAGCCCGGTCGCCGGGCCCGATCGGTTGCGTTACTTGAGAATCTGCTGGTTCCCGGAGGCGTTTCGACGTTCGTCTTCCCACCCCTCGCGGCTCATGCCCTGAACAGCGGCGGGATTGGTCGACGGCAATCTGCTTCCAGTGGTGTAGACCGGTTCCCTGCGCGGCTGCGCAGCAGCTTTAGGTTCAGTGGGCGCCGCGGCTTTGGGTTCTGTGGGCGTCGTCCCGCAGCCGTACGCTGCGGTGCATAGAACGGAAGCGATCAACAGCCGGCGCATGCGCATTTCTTGGAGCTCCCTTCGTTGAAAACGGCACCAGTCTACCTCGTCGGTCCAGGCGCGCACAATCGAATTTTGGCTCCCCGACCAGGGCTCGAACCTGGGACCTGCGGATTAACAGTCCGTCGCTCTACCAACTGAGCTATCGGGGATTCGAGACTCCGACGAGCGTGTCGCCGGAGAAATTGGAAGGCGCGTATTCTAATTCCCCGCAGGGGGCCGGTCAACGCGACGGGTTGAAGATAAACCGATCCGGCTGCAGACGGAACCGATGTCACTTGGGCATAATGGATCCGTGGACGCCGCCGCGAGGAAGGAAACGCACCGATGATCCCACCGCGTGAAAGGGCATGCCATCGTGTATTGGGGGCGCTGGGACTGGCTTTGGCGCTGGGTTCTGCCGCTTCTCTCGCGCAGGATGCGGGCGCGTGGCCTGCTCGGACGATTCAAATCGTCGTTCCCTATACCCCGGGCACTGGCGCGGACATCCTCGCGCGGATTCTCGGACCGAAACTTGCCGAGCGCTGGAAGATCGCCGTCGTCACCGACAACCGCGCGGGCGCTTCGGGCAACATAGGAGCCGACTTCGTCGCGAAATCCGCGCCGGACGGCCATACCTTGCTTTGTACGGCGACCTCCTTCAGCACCAATCCGGCGCTCCATCCGCAGCTTCCCTACGATCCGATCAAAAGCTTCGAGCCGGTGGTGCTGCTCGCCACCAACGTTGCGACGGTGCTCGTCAATCCGCAGCTGCCGGTGACCTCGGCGCGCGAGCTGATCGAGCTCGCGAAACGCGAGCCCGGCAAGCTCTACTACGCGTCGCCCGGCAACGGCACGCCACAGCACCTCGCAATGGAGCTCCTCAAGCTGCAGGCGCACATCGATCTCGTGCACGTGCCTTACAAGGCAACCGGCGGCGCGCTCACCGATCTCATGGCCGGTCACGTGCAGGCCATGGTCGTGCCCCTGCAGACTGCGGCGCCGTACGTCCATGGCGGGAAGCTCCGCATGCTTGCGGTGATGAGCGCGGAACGCTCGCCGGCGTTTCCCAAGGTGCCGACGTTGAAGGAGCTGGATCTTCCGGATCTCGAAGTCGACACCTGGTACGGTGTGTTCGCGCCCGCGGGCGCGCCCCGAGCGGTCGTCGCGAAACTCAACGCCGAACTGAACGTGCTGCTGCGGCAACCCGACATCCGTGAACTGCTTGCCAAGCAGGGAATGATTCCCGGCGGAGGGACTCCCGAGCGCTTCGGCGACCTCGTAAAGAAGGAATTGGCGCGCTGGTCGCGCGTGGTCGCGACCGCAGGCATCAAGGCGGACTGACCCCAAGCGGATTTCACCGATCACAAGACAAGAGAGCAAATGAGCCAGACCGAAGACCTGGTCGCCGCATACCGAATCCTGGCCGAGCACGGCGTCATCGATGCCTACGGGCATGTAAGCGTGCGCTCGGACCGCGACCCCAGGCGCTATCTCCTGGCGCGCTCGCTTGCGCCGGAAATGGTCATGCCCGAGGACATCATGGAGTACGACCTCGACAGCAACCCGATCGATCCGCGGGGACGAGAGTCGGTGCGCGAGCGTTTCATTCACGGCGAGATCTTCAAGGCGCGTCCGGACGTGAACGCGGTCGTGCACAATCATTCCCCCTCGGTCGTGCCGTTCAGCGTCACGGCAGTCGCGATGCGCCCGCTTTTCCACATGGCGGCGTTCGTGGGAGAGGGGGTCCCGAACTTCGAGATCCGCGATGCGGAGAAGGGCACCGATTTGCTGGTCAAGACGCCCTATCTGGGGCAGGCGCTCGCCAAGACGCTGGGGAAATCGCCGGCGGCCCTGATGCGCGGTCACGGCTCGGTCACCGTGGGCGAGAGCCTCCCCCGCGCAGTGGGGCGCAGCATCTATCTCGAAATGAGCGCACGAATGCAGCTCCAGGCGATCGCAATCGCGGGGGCCGGCGGCAAGATCACCTACCTCGACGAGCAGGAGGTCCGCGCTTCCGTTCCCAATCAGGATTACGCTCGTGCCTGGCCCATGTGGCGGGCCCATGCGCTTGCCCGCCTCAAACCGCAGGCGTGAACCACGCGGTTTTTCGCGCCACGGTCCGCCCTTGATCTTTCAACGCCTCGCCCAGCAGCTCGCCGAGCTCGAGCGCCGCGGTCTGCGCCGCAGCCGCCTCGTCCGCCAGAGCCCGCAGGGGCCGCGAATCGTCGTGGGCGGGCGGGAGGTCCTCGCGTTCTGCAGCAACGACTACCTGGGGCTCGCCAGCCACCCGCGGATCGTGGAAGCGGCGATCGAGGCCGCGTCGCGTTTCGGGGTCGGGGAGGGCGCCTCGCATCTTCTGAGCGGGCACAGCGCCGCGCACGAGCGCCTCGAGGCGAAGCTCGCCGAGTTCATGCAGATGCCGCGGGCTCTGCTTTTTTCCACCGGATATCAGGCGAACATCGGCGCTGTCACCGCGCTCGCGGGGCCGGAGGACGCGATTTTCTCCGATGAGCTCAACCACGCCTCGCTGATCGACGGCGTGCGCCTGTCGCGCGCCCGAGTGGTCCGCTATCCGCACGCGGATAGCGGGTTCCTGTCGGGAGCGCTGGCCGAGTCCGACGCAAGGACGAAACTGATCGTCACCGATGGCGTATTCAGCATGGACGGCGACATCACGCCCTTGCCGGCTATGCTCGATTTGTGCGAACGTCACGATGCCCTGCTCCTGGTCGACGACGCGCACGGTTTCGGCGTGATCGGCCCCGAAGGCCGCGGCACGCCGGCGCACTTCGGCCTGCGCTCCCCGCGTCTCGTCTACGTCGGAACGCTCGGCAAGGCGGCAGGCGTCGCCGGCGCATTCGTCGCGGGCGCCGAGGAAATCGTGGAAACGGTGCTGCAGCGGGCGCGAACCTATATCTACACCACGGCCGCGCCCGCGATGCTCGCGGCCGCGATCGAAACGAGCCTGCAGCTCATCCGGGAAGACGAATGGCGTCGCGAGCGGCTGCGAAAGCTGATCGTGGTGCTGAAGGACGAGATGCGTGAGGGCGAGAGGGACCTTGCTCCCTCGGATACGCCGATTCAACCGCTCGTCCTGGGCGCGAACAGCGAGGCGGTACGAGCGAGCGCTGCGCTGCGCGAGCGCGGCATTCTCGTGCCTGCGATCCGGCCGCCGACCGTGCCGGAGGGCACCGCACGTTTGCGCATTTCGCTTTCTGCGGCGCATAGCGAGCAGGAGGTCCTGCGCCTCGCCGCGGCGCTGAACGAGGTGTGCCGAAGCGGCGTGGCGACGCAGGCCTGAACGCAGAACGGGGCGCCCGAACGTGGGTCAGGGCTATTTCGTCACCGGAACGGACACCGGGGTCGGCAAGACCCTGGTCGCCTGCGCGCTGCTGCGCGCTTTTGCGCGGACGGGGAAGTCCGTGGTGGGCATGAAGCCCGTTGCCGCAGGGCGCGACGCAGGTCACTGGGCGGATGTGGAGGCGCTCGCGAACGCCAGCACGGTGCAAGCAAGGGCGCGAATCGCGAATCCTTACGCGTTCGACCCGGCCATCGCACCGCATATCGCAGCGGAACTTGCAGGCGTCGAAATTGACCTTGAAACGATCGCGAGCGCCCACGAGGAGCTCTCGCGGCTGGCCGACATCGTAGTGGTGGAGGGCGCCGGAGGTTTTCTCGTGCCGCTCAGCGCAACCCAGACCGGCGCCGATCTCGCCGCGCGGCTCGGTCTGCCTATGGTGCTCGTCGTCGGGATGCGGCTCGGCTGCCTGAATCACGCCCTGCTCACGCGGCGGCAGATCGAAGCTTCCGGATTGCGCTGCGCGGGCTGGGTGGCGAATTGCATCTTCCCCGACATGCCTCATTTGGACGGCAACATCCGCGCTCTCGAGCAGCGCCTCGATTGTCCGCTGCTCGGTGTAGTGCCATTTCTGCGCGAGCCGACCCCTGCGGGCGTTGCGGGTCTTTTGTCCTTCGATGCGCTGATCGAGTCCACAGCGTGAACGAGAATGCAAAGATGCTCGAGCGCAGCCTGCGCGCAGTCTGGCATCCCTGCACGCAGATGAAACACCACGAAACGCTGCCGCTCGTGCCGGTGAGCCGCGCCGAAGGGGTCTGGCTCTACGATTTCGAAGGCCGCCGCATCCTCGATGCGATCGGCTCATGGTGGGTCAACCTGCTGGGGCACGGCAACCCCCGCATCAATGCCGCGCTACGGCGCCAGCTCGATTCGCTGGAACACGTCATGCTCGCAGGGTTTACGCACGCGCCGGCCGTTGAACTCTCCGAGCGTCTCGCGAAGCTCGCTCCCGGCGGCCTCGGCCATTGCTTTTTCGCCTCCGACGGCGCGTCCGCGGTCGAAATCGCCTTGAAGATGAGCTATCACTACTGGAGAAACGCCGGCCGGTCGACGAAGAGTGGATTCGTGACGCTCTCGAACAGCTACCACGGGGAGACGCTCGGCGCTCTGTCGGTCACGGATATCCCTCTGTACCGCGATACCTACGCTCCGCTCCTGCGCGCGAGTGCGCAGGTGCCTTCTCCGGACTGGCGCCTGGCCGAGCCGGGTGAGACACCGCAGGAGTATGCGCGACGCTGCGCAAAGGCGCTCGAAGAGCATTTCGAGCGCCACGCAGACGAAACTGCCGCGCTTATCGTCGAGCCGCTGGTGCAATGCGCGGGCGGGATGGCCATGTACGACGCGGAATACCTGCGCCGCGCCCGCGAGCTTTGCGAGCGCTTCGACGTCCACCTCATCGCCGACGAGATCGCGGTGGGGTTCGGGCGCACCGGAACCCTGTTCGCGTGCGAACAGGCGGGAATCAATCCCGACTTCCTGTGCCTCTCCAAGGGTCTCACGGGCGGCTACCTTTCGCTCTCGGTGGTGCTGGCGACCGATCGCGTCTACCAGGCTTTCTACGACGACAGGCTCGAGCGGGGCTTCCTTCACTCGCATTCCTTCAGCGGCAACCCGCTTGCCTGCAGCGCGGCCCTCGCGGTGCTCGACATCCTGGAAGAAGAGAAAGTGTTGGAGCGCAACCGGAATACCGCGGCGATCCTCAACCGGCGCGCCGGGAGCCTGCGCTCGCACCGGCGCGTCGCCCACTTCCGCAACACGGGAATGATCTGGGCGTTCGAGGTGCGGGAAGCCAAGCCGGGATTCGGTCAGGATTTTTACCGACGCGCTCTCGAGGCGGGCGTGCTGCTGCGCCCCCTAGGCGCTACCGTTTACTGGATGCCGCCTTACGTCATCGGCGAGGCGGAGATCGGCTTCCTTCTGGACACGGTCACTCGGCTTCTGGACGCCGGGCCGGCGTCGCGGTAGCGCCGGTTTCATCGTGCTAGACTCAAAAGCTTTCATGCTTCCTCTCGCAGTGCGGCACCCGTGATGCTCGACTTCCCCCACAGCCCATTCCGTCTGGCCGAGGCGTTCCCTCCGGCAGGCGATCAGCCCGAAGCCATCGACAAGCTCGTCGAGGGCATCCGCGACGGCCTCTCGTATCAGACCCTGCTCGGCGTCACGGGCTCGGGGAAGACATTCACCATGGCGAACGTGATCGCGCGCCTCGGGCGGCCGGCTCTCGTGCTCGCGCCGAACAAGACCCTTGCCGCCCAGCTCTATTCCGAGATGCGCGAGTCCTTCCCCGAGAACGCGATCGAGTACTTCGTCTCCTATTACGACTATTACCAGCCCGAGGCCTATGTTCCGTCGCGGGACCTCTATATCGAGAAGGACTCGAGCATCAACGAGCACATCGAGCAGATGCGGCTGTCGGCGACGAAGTCGCTGCTCGAACGCAAGGACACCGTGATCGTTGCGACGGTGTCCTGCATCTACGGCATCGGCAACCCGGTCGACTACCACGGCATGATCCTGCACGTGCGCGAAAAGGAGCGGATGCCCCAGCGCGACGTGATCGCGCGCCTCGCGGCGATGCAGTACGAGCGAAACGAGCTCGAATTCAAGCGCGGCACATTCCGCGTGCGCGGCGACGTCCTCGACGTGTTCCCCGCCGAGAACTCCGAGACGGCGCTGCGCATCGCGCTTCTCGACGACGAGGTCGAGAGCTTGACGCTGTTCGACCCGCTGACCGGGCATGCGAGCCAGCGCGTGCCGCGCTTCACGGTCTATCCCTCGAGCCACTACGTGACGCCCCGAGAGACGACCCTGCGCGCGATCGAGGCGATCAAGATCGAGCTCGCCGAGCGGATCGAGCACTTCCAGAGCGCAGGCAAGCTCCTGGAGGCTCAGCGCATCGAGCAGCGCACGCGTTTCGACCTGGAGATGCTGAGCGAGCTGGGCTTCTGCAAGGGCATCGAGAACTATTCGCGGCACTTGTCCGGAAGGAAAGAGGGCGAGCCGCCGCCGACTCTGATCGACTATTTGCCGCCGAACGCGCTGATGTTCATCGACGAATCGCACGTTACTATCGGCCAGCTGGGGGGCATGTACCGCGGCGATCGCTCGCGCAAGGAGAACCTCGTGGAGTATGGCTTTCGCCTGCCTTCGGCCCTGGACAATCGTCCGCTCAAGTTCGAGGAGTTCGAACAGGTCATGCGCCAGACCGTGTTCGTGTCGGCGACTCCAGCGGAATACGAGCGCCAGAGCTCGGGGCAGATCGTTGAGCAGGTCGTGCGGCCGACCGGCCTCGTCGACCCGTTGCTCGAAGTGCGCCCCGCCTCGACGCAGGTGGACGATCTGCTCAGCGAGATCAATCTGCGCGTCGTGCGCCGGGAACGGGTGCTGGTGACGACGCTCACCAAGCGCATGGCCGAGGAGCTCACCGATTATCTCGCCGAGCACGGAGTCAAGGTGCGCTATCTGCACTCGGAGGTGGAGACGGTCTTCCTGCGTTCGGAGCGATCGCTCATCCAGACGATCGGCCGTGCGGCGCGCCATCTGAACGGAATGGCCATTCTCTACGCCGACACGGTCACCGACTCGATGAAACGCGCAATCGGAGAGACTGATCGCCGCCGTGCGAAGCAGATCGAATTCAATGCGAAGCGCGGCATCACGCCGATCGGCATTTCCAAGTCGGTGCACGACATGATCGAGGGTGCCCGCGACTTCCAGGACGTGCAGATAGAGTTGAAAGCCGCCCAGGAACAGGCGCGCTACGAGTCGATGTCGGAGAAGCAGCTTGCCCGCGAGATCAAGCGGCTGGAAAAGGAGATGCTCGACTACGCGCGCAATTTAGAGTTCGAAAAAGCCGCCGAAGCGCGCGATCGTCTCGCCGAGCTCAGGCGGAGCGTTTTTGGCGCCTCGCCCTCAGATGAGGCACCGGGCCCCCTGGCCGCGGGTTCCGAGAATGAGGGGCCCGGAGCCCAGCCAGGGGCCGTCGTCAAGACCCAGCCGCAAGGACAAGGTGGCAAGGGAACCCGCAGGGAGCACCGGCCGCGGGGGCGTCTGGTCGCAGGCAACGACTGAAAGCGGCGGGCTGCCGAGGCAGGTTTCCACGGTCCATGCGACTAGCCTCCCGGGCGGCGCGCCGCCCGCGGCTGCAAGACCGGAGGCAATATTCGCTTCGTTCAAGCTTCCGCCTGCTCGGGAAAACCATTCGGCCGCGCGGCGCCAGCTCTGCGGCTCGGCGCCGTTGCAGAAACTTCGTGCAACGCGGACCCAGGTCGCCTTGTAGGCGACGGACAGCTCGATCGCAAAACACTCTCCGAGAGAAGCGTCGCCCTCGAATCGGCGCAGCGTCGCGTCCGCGCGTAGATCCGGCGCGAGCCGCGGGAGGACCTCCTCGGCGCCGTCGAGCCGCGCCGAGCGTTCGAGCGTGGAGAGTACCTCGGACGCGCGGTGCGCTCGAGCGGGCAGAGCGCTAAACGCCCGGGTCGCGATTTCCGCGGCACGGTGCGCGAGCCGGATCTCGGCTTCATCCGCCGGCTGGCGGATCGCGGCGAACAAACCCGTCGCATCGACGAGCCCACGTCCGTACCTGGACTTGGCGATGGGTTCGGCGACGGACCAGGGCAGGGCATCGAGCTCCAGGACGCCGATACTCGAGGGCTTCAGAAGACGCTCTTCGAGAAAATTCACCGCTGCTCGGCCCAGGTCGGGCGCGGAACGCACTTCGCCGAGGTGACTGACGCTTCGAATCCAGTCGTGCACGCGCTTGGAGAATGCCGCAAGCAGCACCGGCGCTCCGGTCGGGAAGACCGCGAGCAGCGCCTCGTTCCAATAGGGCACGAAATGCGTGAGCCAGGCCACGGCGCTCGGGCGCGCAAAGGAGGTGTACAAGAGGACCGCATCCAGTTTCGCTGATTGAATTTTTTCTTGAAGTCGTTCTACGCGGCGATCGAGTACCGAAGGGGGAACTTCGTCGCGCGACCAGCTGATCAACCCGCGCCGCACGGCTTTAGCCCAGCGGCACGGAAAACAATCGCCGCGGAGTCCGGGTCAGGACCTCGCAGCCTCCGGGCGTGACGCGCACCGAATCCCCGTGCACGAAATACCCGACCTCCGGATGATAGGTGTTCGGATGGACGACGAGGGTCATGTCGGGCTCGAGATCCAGATCGACGTCCTCGAGCACGGCGGGCCGCCCGTCTACGTAGAGGCCCAGCCCGTGGCCGCGCACGCGGGTGTATTCCGAGGTCACGTAGTCGCCGAGGCCATGGCGGCGAAATACTTCGTTTTGCGCCCGCGCGACGTCTCCCGCGTTGGCTCCGGGGCGAACGGCCGCGATACCGGCTTCGAGAGCCTCGTCGTAGAGGGCGAAAGCCCGTTGTTGGGTGGC
>VBCH01000055.1 GCA_005884455.1 Betaproteobacteria bacterium | reverse complement strand
CGCCCGACGCGCGCCGCGCTGCGAAAAACGGCGTAGCCTTCGTCGGCGAGGACGGCGGCGCGGCGAAACGCCTCGATCTCGGCCGGCGACTTCCGCAGCATGAGGCGATCGAGCAGCGCCGTCGCCGGCGCGATGCTTGCGACGAGGGGCCCCATTGCGAGACGATAGGGCACCGCGACGCGCGGAGCGAGCGCGATGCGCCGCTTGCCGAGCCCGCGGATCGCGGTCTCGGTCTCTTCGATCGCGGAGAGGGACCATCTCACATCGAGTTCCGCCTGCTCCGAACGGAGGCGCGCGGCCTCGGCTGGGTGCTCGACGATGATCCGCGCCGGCGCCTCGCGGTCGATGAAGGCAAAGGCGTGCCCTTCGAGCGGGGTGATGTCGGCCGCAAAACGCAGATAGTCGCAGCGCCACGGATTCCCGGCGACGACCAGGATGTCGATGCCTTCATCCGCCATCGCCGAGGCGAGCCGCACGCGCCTCTCGGCGCGCGCGCTT
>VBCH01000054.1 GCA_005884455.1 Betaproteobacteria bacterium | reverse complement strand
TGGTTCGGGCTGCGCGAGCGCCTCGGACGGATCGGCTTCTATGTCCTCTTCGCTTGCGCGGTGACCGTTTCGGTGCAACTGGTCGGCCTCTTTCTTGTTTTCATCACCCTCGTCGTACCGGCCCTCACGACCTTTTATCAAAGGGACCGCCGCTATCTCAAGGCCTACTCCATCGGGGTGCTCGGGTACGCTGTCGGGCTGCTCGCGTCGCTGTGGCTCGACCTTCCCTCAGGGGCGATGATCGTGTGCGCCATGGTAGTCGTGGGAACCGCGGTGGCTTTGCTCGGCCGTCGTGGCACGGTCGATGCGGCGCGAAACGCTTCGTACACAAAGCAGTAAGATCCGCAGTCCAGCGTGGCTCATTACCGCAAACCTCTTGCCGCCGCTGTCGCGCTGAACACGCTTATCTTCATTCCCGAAGCCATAGCCGGCTTCAAGGCGGGAAGCCTGAGCCTCATCATGGACAGTGTTCACAACTTCTCCGACGAATTAGCGCTCGTGTTTCTGTACCTGGCATTTGTTCTACCGCAGGGTCTATCGCGAAACCTCGTGCGCTCCGCGAACCTCTTCAGCTCAGTCGGTCTGATTGCCGTGAGCGGTTTGCTGATTTGGCAGGCTGTTGACCGGCTTCTGCATCCTGCTCCGGTCCAGGGACTTGTTCCAATCGTAATGGGTCTTGCAGCCGCGGGCGCCAACTGGGGCATAGTCAGTCTGCTCCGTCGCCCAGGCCATGACAACGCAGCGATACGCCTCGCGTACCTCCACAACATCGGCGATATTTTTGTATCGCTTGCGCCAGTCGTAGCCGGCCTTCTTGTCACGGTCATGGGGCGCTCCTATTTCGACCCCTTGGTCGCCCTGCTCGTCGCGTTCTGGTTTGTTGTTTCTACGCTTCGGGCAGTTATCGGCGCAGGCGAAGAGTTGATATGGCCCGATAAAATCACCTGCGGGCATTCGGACGAAGAGAGGCCGGCAACATCTTCTGCCGGATAGTTTTTCAAGCAGCGCCCAAAGCTATCCCCGACATCGAGCGTTGCGTTGTATCGGGCAAAGTGATACAAGGAAACGCGTATTTGCACCGCAGATTCTCCGGGAGGCGGGTAGTTCCTCGTGTTCTTTTCACTATTCGGCAGGAAGAAGACCGAAAGTAAAAAAGCGCCGATCACGCGGCAACCGGCCAAGCATTCCCCGGAGAAATCCGCCGAGGGCCCGCAAACCGGCGACGACTCGCTCGATTTCAGCGCCTACGTTCCTCCGCCTCCATCCGCGCCGCCCCAGGTTTCAGCGGCTCCGGCAACCGCGGCGCCGCCTCTGGACGTGTCCGCGCTGGCTTCATCTCTCGCCAAGGATCCCGTCCCGAGCATCGAAGCGTCCCCGGCTGCGAGCGACGTCGCGCCGATCATCGAAGAAGCGGCGACCCTGTTCGCGAACGGACAGGCAGAGCAGGCGCTGGCTGCGCTTTCGCGTTCGGTGCGCGAAGCGGACCTCGGGGATTCGGCGCAGCAGGCCTGGCTGATGCTTTTCGACCTGTACCAGTATCTGGGCATGAAGCTCGAGTTCGAGGCGCTCGCCCTGGAGTTCGTCGTGAAATTCGAGCGCTCCGCGCCCGCGTGGATCGAGTCCGACGAGCGTCACGACCCCGCGCTCGCCACAGGGGGCATCGGCTATTTTGCACTGAGCGGCATGCTGACCGGCGCGAGCGCCCCCGAGCTGGAAAAACTGCGGAACATGCCCGGGCAAACCGTGCGCATTGAGTGCGGCAAACTGCTGGGCCTCGACGGGCCAGGCTGCAGAGTTCTCCGCGAGGCTCTCTTGTCCGTCCACGATGCGGGAAAGGAAGTGATACTTTCCGGAGAATCCCGGCTCCTCGCGTTTCTCGAGAGGTTCTGCCAGGCGGGAAAGATCGAAACCGACGCTGCGGCTTGGGCGCTGTTGTTCGACGTATACAGAACGCTGGATCTCAAGGACAAGTTCGAGGAAGCGGCGGTCAACTATGCGGTCACCTTCGAGGTTTCGCCGCCTTCCTGGGAGTCTCAACCGGGAGCGCAGGCCAAGGGCTCCGCGGTCCTCCGGCAGGTCGAGACCACGGATCAGGATCAGGCTCTGATTCTTTCGGGCGAGCTGAGCGGGGCGGGTGATACCCTCGCCAGACAGTTGCAAGACTGGGCCGTAGCGAACAAGATGCTGATCATCGACATGTCGCGAGCGACGCGCGTTGATCTTGCCACGGCCGGCGTTATGCTGAAGGTGCTATCGGCGCTCCAGGAGTCCGGCGTGACGATCCAGGTTCGCGGTGCGAACGAGCTCATCCGGGCCTTGTTCGGGGTCACGGGCTTGAGCAAGGTCGCCCGCGTTATTCCGCGCAAATAGCTTGATAGCCGGCAGCCCGGCCCCATCTTCCCTGAATCCGGACATGGAACAATTCCACGGAACCACCATTATGTCGGCTCGCCGCGACGGCAAAGTCGCGTTGGGCGGCGACGGCCAGGTCACGCTCGGCCAAGTCGTGGTGAAAGCGAGCGCGCGAAAGGTGCGGCGTCTTTATCACGATCGGATCCTCGCCGGCTTCGCCGGAGGAACGGCCGATGCGTTTACGCTGTTCGAGCGCTTCGAGGCGAAGCTCGAAAAGCACCAGGGAAATCTCCTCCGCTCGGCCGTGGAGCTCGCCAAGGACTGGCGCACCGACCGGATACTGCGGCGCCTGGAGGCGATGCTCGCCGTCGCCGACCGCGAATCCTCGCTGATCATCACCGGGATGGGCGACGTCATCGAGCCCGAGCTGGGACTGATCGCAATCGGTTCGGGAGGCCCTTACGCGCAGGCGGCCGCGCGCGCGCTCCTCGAAAACACCCAGCTCGATGCGGAGGCCGTCGTTCGCAAGGCGCTTTCGATCGCGGCCGACCTGTGCATTTACACCAACCAGCAAGTCGTCGTCGAAACGCTCGACTAGAGTGTCGGCGGCCCGGGGGTCTCTTAGAATCCCGGACGTCCCGCTCCCGGCTTCCCACCCCATGTCTTCCATGACTCCCCAGGAAATCGTCCACGAGCTGGACAAGCACATCGTCGGCCAGACCCGTGCAAAGCGCGCCGTGGCAATCGCCCTCAGAAACCGCTGGCGGCGCCAGCAGGTGGCCGAGCCCCTGCGGCAGGAGATCACGCCCAAGAACATCCTCATGATTGGACCGACGGGAGTGGGCAAGACCGAGATCGCGCGTCGCCTCGCGCGGCTCGCAGACGCCCCCTTCATAAAGGTCGAGGCGACGAAGTTCACTGAAGTCGGCTACGTCGGCCGCGATGTCGATACGATCGTCCGTGATCTCGTCGAAATCTCGATCAAGGACACTCGCGAAGCGGCGACGAAGAAGGTGCGACGCCGAGCCGAGGATTCGGCCGAAGAGCGGGTGCTCGACGTCCTGCTGCCTTCGCCCCGCCGCACGGGCGCCTTCGGGGCGGACGGCGCCGAGCTTCAGGCGAACATCGTCGGCGAGGAAGAGTCCGCGACGCGGCAGAAGTTCCGCAAGAGACTGCGCGAGGGCGAGCTCGACGACAAGGAGATCGACATCGAAGTGTCCGCGCCGCAGGCGCACATGGAGATATTCGCCCCGCCCGGTATGGAGGAGCTCACCCAGCAGATCCAGGGCATGTTTCAAAATCTCGGCGGCGGCAGGAGAAAACTGCGCCGCATGAAGATCCGCGAAGCGATGAGGATGCTCACCGACGAGGAGGCGGCTCGCCTGGTCAACGAGGAGGACCTGCGCGCCAAGGCGCTCGCCAACGTAGAGGAGAACGGCATCGTGTTTCTGGACGAGATCGACAAGATCGCGAGCCGCGGGGAGACGGTCGGCGCCGACGTTTCGCGGCAGGGTGTGCAGCGGGACCTGCTTCCCATTGTGGAGGGCACCACGGTCTCCACCAAGTACGGAATGGTGAAAACCGACCACATCCTGTTCATCGCGAGCGGAGCGTTTCATCTTTCCAAACCTTCGGACCTGATTCCGGAGCTGCAGGGGCGCTTCCCCATTCGCGTCGAGCTGGATTCGCTTTCGGTGGAGGATTTCGAGAGAATCCTCACGGCGACTGATGCCTGCCTCACCCGCCAGTACCAAGCGCTGCTCGCCACCGAGGAGGTCGAAGTCGCCTTCGTGCCGGACGGGATCCGGCGTCTTGCCGAGATCGCCTGGTCGGTGAATGAAAAGACCGAGAACATCGGCGCGCGGCGCCTGTACACGGTAATGGAGAAGCTGCTGGAGGAGATTTCGTTCGATGCGGGCAATCGTGGCGGGGAGAGCTTGAGGATCGACGCCGCCTTCGTCGATGCGAAACTCAAGGAGCTTGCGCAGAGCGAGGACCTCGCGCGCTACGTGCTGTGACGGATTTGAAGATGCGGACGATGACGAGAGCGCTCCTCGGCGTGTTACTGCTTGCCGCCGCAGGGGTCGCTTACGGACAGGTCGAGGCCCGGGCCGCGTGGGTGCGCGGGACGGTGAGCGGCCAGACGACAGCCGGGGCCTACATGAAGCTCACGAGCGATCGGCGCGCGAGCCTCCTTGGCGCGGAAAGCCCGGCCGCCGGCCGCGCCGAGATCCACGAGATGTCGATGGAAGGCAACGTGATGCGCATGCGCCCGGTGCCGAGGCTGGAGCTTCCCCCCGGCAAGACCGTGGAGCTCAAGCCGGGCGGCCACCACATGATGCTGGTGGACCTGAAACGGCCGTTGAAAAAGGGAGACCTCGTACCGATCCGGCTCAAGGTTGAGCTGAGCGACAAAACGGTCAAGACAATTCAGGTCTTGGCCGAAGTCAGAGAACTCGCGGCGACGAGCCGTCCCTAGGGATTCCGTCTAGGAGTCCCGATCCGTTTCGATCGTCTCGCTAAGACAGCGGGGGCAGTAGCAGCCCGAACCGGCGGTCGGAGCGGACAGGGCGGGGAATTCCTCGCACCAGCAAGTCTCGCGACCCGCGCGAGCTCCACATTCGAAAGCGTTCCCGCAGCGCGCGCACCGGCTGATCTGCGGTGCCTCCGTCGAGCAGGGCCCCGGGGTTCCTTGAATCATCCGGCGCAATCTAGCCGCTTCGCGCAAGGCTCGCAAGCGCGCTTGAAATGGCCGGGACGGTCCCCATATCTGCGGTACGCGGGCTCTTGCCCGGAACGAACAGAAGGAGAGAATCATGGCAAACATTACTCGTTACGATCCGTTTGGCGATCTATTCGACGACATTTTCAGGGGTTTTGTCGTCGGGCCGGTCGGGTTTGAAGCGGCTGCTCCACTCCGCCGCATGAAGGTCGATGTGGCCGAGCAGAACGGCGAATACAAGGTGCTCGCCGAGCTGCCGGGAGTCAAGAAGGAAAACATCAAGGTCAACATCGACGGCGACGAAGTGTCGATCACTGCCGAGTCGCGCGCCGAGCGCGATGAAAAAGACGGCGAACGCGTGCTGCACAGCGAGCGCTACTTCGGCACGGTATCGCGCGCTTTCCGGCTGGGCCAGGAAATCGACGAGGCTCGCGCCAGCGCCAAGTACTCGGACGGCGTCCTCGAGCTGACGCTGCCCAAGAAGGCGACGGCCGCAGCGAAGCAGCTGACGATCCAGTAATACCTAAAAGCCATCAATAGGCAGAGGCGGCCAAGCGGCCGCCTTTTTTTTCTTTTTTTCCGCACTCAAAGGTACAATCGGCGCTCAAGATGCGCATGCCGATGAGCAACGCCGCCCAGACTCCGGCTCACAAGGCCAATGTCCTCGCCGAAGCGCTGCCGTACATCAAGCGCTTCCACGGCAAGACCATCGTCGTCAAGTACGGCGGCAACGCAATGATCGAGGAGCTGCTCAAGCGCAGCTTCGCCCACGACGTGGTGCTGTTGAAGCTCGTCGGTATGAACCCGGTGATCGTGCACGGCGGCGGCCCGCAGATCGACGAGCAGCTGGCGCGGATGGGCAAGAAGGGCGAATTCGTCCAGGGCATGCGAGTTACGGACGCCGAGACGATGGACGTGGTCGAGATGGTGCTGGGCGGCCAGGTCAACAAGGAAGTGGTGACGCTCATCAACCAGGCGGGCGGCAAGGCGGTCGGCCTCACGGGTCAGGACGGGGCTTTCGTTCACGCGAAAAAGATGCTGCTCTCCGACAGGAACAACGGCGGCGGAAAGATCGACATCGGCCAGGTCGGCGAAATCGCCTCGATCGACCCGAAAGTGATCTGGGCGCTGGAGCAAGGGGGGTTCATCCCGGTCGTCGCGCCCATCGGCGTTGGTGCGGACGGGCAGTCTTACAACATCAACGCCGATCTGGTGGCCGGGAAACTCGCAGAAGTCCTGAAGGCGGAAAAGCTCGTCGTGCTTACCAACACTCCGGGGGTGCTCGACAAGAACGGCAAGCTTCTGACCGGCCTTACCCCGAAAAAGATCGACGCTCTCGTGTCGGACGGAACGCTTTCAGGCGGAATGCTTCCCAAGATCAGCTCGGCGCTCGATGCCGCGAGGAACGGCGTCAAGAGCGTGCACATCATCGATGGCCGCGTCGAGCATGCCCTGCTGCTGGAAATTCTCACCGATGAAGGTGTCGGGACGCTGATCCGCTCCAGGTGATCGGACGGGATTCGAATCCCTGTCCAATCCGCGGCGACCCGGAAAATCGCTGCGAAAGCCGGTAGCAAGCACTTACCCGGAGTCATACAATAAGCACCCGGCCGACCGTCCCGGAGGATGCCATGCCCGCTGCCAAGCCCGGTGCCCGCCGCCTGCAGATCCTGCAAGTGCTGGCACGGATGCTCGAAAACCCGAAGGGAGAGAAAGTGACGACCGCGGCTCTGGCCAAGGAGCTGGATGTGTCCGAAGCCGCGCTGTACCGGCACTTCGCGAGCAAGGCACAGATGTTCGAGGGCCTGATCGAATTCATCGAGCAGACCCTGTTCGGCCTCGTGAACAAGATCACCGCCGAGGAGGAGAACGGCCTGAAGCAGACCCAGGCGATCCTCTCCTCGCTGCTCAGCTTCGCCGAGAAGAATCCGGGCATGACGCGCGTGCTGGTCGGCGACGCGCTCGTGAACGAGGACGAACGGCTCCAGGTCCGCATCAACCAGCTGCACGACCGCCTCGAGGCGACGCTCAAACAATGCCTGCGCGTGGCCGCGACACAGGGACAGGACGCATCGGCAGGATCGCAGCCTCCGGCCGATCCCGGTCCTCAGGCCAACCTGATGCTCTGTTACGTGATCGGGCGCTGGCAGCTGTACGCCAAGAGCGGTTTCAAGCGGACGCCTTCGGAACTATGGGAGAAACAATGGCCGCTGCTCCTCTGAATTAGGCCATCACCCTCGAGCACACCGTGCAGGCGGCATCCCTGACGAGTTTGACAGTTCGCCACTGCATCGCGAGCGCGTCCAGAATCAGCAAGCGCCCCTTCAGCGTCTCGCCAGCTCCCGCGAGCAGCTTCAGCGCCTCCGCCGCCTGGACCGTACCGATGATCCCGGTGAGCGGCGCAAACACGCCCATGACCGCGCAGCGCACTTCCTCGAGCTCCGCATTCTCCGGGAACAGGCAGTGATAGCAGGGACTGAGTTCGTCCCTTAGGTCGAAAACGCTGACCTGGCCGTCGAAGCGCACGGCGGCGCCTGAGACGAGCGGCTTGTGATGCCGCACGCATGCGCGATTCACCGCGTGTCGGGTCGCGAAATTGTCCGAGCAGTCGAGAACGACGCTGCTCGACGCGACCAGCGCGCCGAGCCCTTCGTCCTGGAGGCGCTGTTGGAGGGGAACGACCCTCACTTCCGGGTTTATTCTTCCGAGCGCCTCGCGCCCGGACGCGGCCTTGGGCCGTCCTATCGATTCGGTGGTGTGAAGGATCTGGCGCTGCAGGTTGGTGAGGTCCACCGTGTCGCCGTCGGCGAGAGTGATCGTTCCAACACCGGCCGCAGCGAGATACAGCGCCGCGGGTGAACCGAGCCCTCCCGCGCCTATGACCAGCGCCGAGGACCCGAGCAGCTTCTCCTGCCCCTCGACACCGATCTCCGGTAAGAGGATATGCCGCGAATACCGTAGGAGCTGTTCATCATTCATATGAGGACAATCGTCGACCGCGGAATGAACCGCGCTCCGCGCCGGTTCCACCCCGCGGAGATCAAGCGGCGCCGAAGGCGTCCGCCTTATCAATTCTTGGCGGCTGCGGGCGGCGTGCTTTGCGCGGTGGTGAGCGGCATGCCCTTCAGGAGCTTGAGCGCCTGCTGGAACTGGAAGTCTTTTTCAGAAGCGAACTCGAGCGGCGCTGGCGGTTTTTCTTCCGCATCGACCGATGGTTTTGCACTGGTGCGCTGCGATTTCTCGGGCTGGGCTTCCCGCTCCTGGTCGTTGAGGAGATGCTTTTCCAGATCGGCTTCACGCAAGCGTCCCACGGTGGGCGTCGTGGGATCCTCGATCAGGACGTCGGGCACGATGCCTTTGGCCTGGATCGAGCGCCCGCTCGGGGTGTAGTAGCGGGCGGTGGTCAGCTTGATCGCGGTATTGTTGCCGAGCGGAAGGATCGTCTGCACCGAGCCCTTGCCGAACGTGGGGGTGCCCAGCACCGTCGCGCGCTTGTGGTCCTGCAGAGCGCCCGCGACGATTTCGGATGCGGAGGCCGATCCGCCGTTGACGAGCACGACCATCGGCACGGTCTTCACCGCCGCAGGCAGGTTCTTCAGATAATCCTCGCGGTTGCCCCGCAGATAATCCTCCGGCGCGGCGATGAACTTGCGCTTGGCGTCTTCGGTACGGCCGTCGGTCGACACCACTACCACCCCGCGCGGCAGGAACGCCGAAGAGATCCCCACCGCCCCGTTGAGGAGCCCGCCCGGATCGTTGCGCAAGTCCAGAATCAGGCCCTTCAGCGGTCCGTTCTTGTAGAGCCCCTCGACGTGCTTCACGAGGTTTTCCCCGGTGTGCTCCTGGAACTGGGACACTCGGACCCATCCGTAGCCGGGCTCGATCAGCTTGGACTTCACGCTTTGCACGCGAATGATGTCGCGCGTGAGGGTGACCTCGAAGGGCTTCGGCTCGCCCTTCCTCAGGATCGTGAGCCGGATGTTCGTTTTCGGCTTGCCGCGCATGCGCTTGACCGCGTCGTTCAGGGTCATGCCCTTGACCGAGGTGTCGTCGATCTTGATGATGAAATCCCCGGGCTTCAACCCGGCGCGAAATGCAGGCGTGTCCTCGATGGGCGACACGACCTTGACGAACCCTTCTTCCATGCCGACCTCTATGCCGAGGCCGCCGAATTGGCCCTGGGTGCCCACCTGAAGCTCGCGGAACGCGTCTTGGTCCAGATAAGCCGAGTGCGGATCGAGCCCGGTCAGCATGCCGCTGATCGCTTCCGTGATGAGCTTCTTGTCCTCGACCGGCTCGACGTAGCTCGACTTGATGGCGCCGAACACTTCGGCGAAGGCGCGCAGCTCATCGACCGGAAGCGGGAAACGCGCCGCCTCCCGCTGGGCCACCGCGGAGAAGTTCAGGCTGAGCAGCACTCCTGCCAGCACGCCAACCAGCACCAAGCTGGCCTGTCTGATGTGGGTCATCATGATATTCGGTCCCGGGTCCTGGCTCGGTAGCTTGGGGTCGCTATCGGTCACTTCAAGGACACCCAGCGCATGGGATCAAAGGCCTTTCCTTCATGTCGAATCTCGAAGTATAGACCCGATTCCATGTTGCCGCCGCTCGCTCCTACGGTCGCAACCGTATCCCCCGTGCGCACCGGCTCTCCGACCTGCTTGAGCACCGATTCGTTGTTCCCGTAGATGGTGAGATAGCCCTTTCCGTGGTCGATGATGAGCAGATTTCCAAAGCCGCGCAGCCAGTCGGCGAACACCACACGCCCGGATGCGACCGCCCGCACCTCCTGTCCTGAAGGCGAGCGAATGAACAAACCCTTCCACGATGGCCCGCCGCTGGGACGCTGGGCGCCGAAGCGGTTTGCGAGCACACCCCTGATCGGCAGCCGCAATCCGCGCTTGAGCCCCGACAAGGACCCTTCCGCGCCGTCGGGCTCGGGAACTCGTTCGTTGCGAAGGAGCGGGGTGGCCGCGATCACCCTGCCGAGCTCCTCGACGAGCCGCGACAACCGCGACTCGTCACGCTCGAGCTGCTGCACCTCGCGGCGCTGCGTGCGCAACTGGCTGGAGACGCGCGCAAGCACTTTGCGGTGCTCGTCCTGCTGTTTGATCAGCGCGGTGCGCTCGGTGCGCCGCGCCGATTCGATGGCGGCGATCTCGACGTTCCTTTCCCGGGTCCGCGCCTCGAGTTCTTTCAGCCGGGCGAGGCCGGAGCGCAGCTCGCCGATGAACTCGGCTTGCGCGCGGGAAACATAGCCGTAATAGTGCAGCTCGCGTGCGATGCGGCCGGGCTCCTCGCCTGAGAGCAGAAGTTTCAGCCCGCTTTGCTCTCCATTGAGATAACGCAGGGTGAGCAGTCTCCCCAGGCCTTCCCGGCGCGAGGCTATTTCCGTCTCGAGCGCCTGGCCACGGCGCAGCAGCGTATCGAGGTCGCGCTGCGCCGCTGCGCGTCTGCCCCCCAAAGCGCGGAGCGCGCGGCTCGCTTCGGATATGGAGCGCTCGGAGTCCCGGAGCTGGTCGCGCGCTTCGGTGCGGCTTTCTTCGGCCTCCGCGATTTTCGAGCGCAGCCCTTCGATACGCGTTCGGAGGGCGTCGAGCTTTTCCGCTTCGCCCTGGGCGAACGCCGAGGGCTGGACGAGCGGCAGCATTGCGCAAAGCAAGCAGCCGATGCCGCGGAGAAACGCAGGGAGCGGGGTTCCCTTAAGCGCCCTTCGCGTTGGATTCAAGGCTTCACCTTGGCTTGATCGGCAACTGCACGCATGGCCGCCTCGATCTCTGCCTGGTCGCCGAGATAATAGCTGCGCACCGGCTTGAGGCCTGCGTCGAGCTCGTAGACGAGCGGGCGGCCGGTGGGCACGTTGAGTCCGACGATTTCCTGATCGCTGACGCCGTCGAGATATTTGATGAGGGCACGGAGGCTGTTGCCGTGCGCGACGATGATGACCCGCTTGCCCTGGCGCACCGCTGGCGCGATCGCGTCTTTCCAATAGGGCAGGAAGCGCTCCACCGTGTCCTTCAGGCATTCGGTGAGCGGCAGCTCCGAGTCGGCGAGAGCGGCGTAGCGCGGGTCGCCCCGCGGATGACGGGGGTCGTCACGCGCGAGCGCGGGAGGGGGCAGGTCATAGCTGCGACGCCAAAGAAGGACCTGTTCCTCGCCGAACTTCGCGGCCATTTCGGCCTTGTTCAGCCCCTGTAGCGCGCCATAGTGGCGTTCGTTCAGACGCCACGAATGACGCACCGGGATCCACATCAAGTCCATCGTCTCCAGAGCGAGCCACAGGGTCTTGATGGCGCGCTTCAACACCGAAGTGTAGGCACAATCGAAGGCGAAGCCCGCCTCCTTGAGCATTGCGCCGGCTCGCTTTGCTTCGTCCACGCCACGTTGCGTGAGGTCCACGTCGGTCCAGCCTGTGAAGCGGTTTTCCATGTTCCAGACCGATTCACCGTGGCGCAACAGAACGACTTTATGCATAGTGGGCATTCCCGACGCGGCGACCGTTCACGCCGCAAGAAAGCATTTTATAATGAGCGCCTATGGAAATTCGAGCACAAGGCCCGCAGCGCGAACCACGGGACATTTTCGAACTGATCGGCCGCAAGGAGCAAATCGAGAAAATGGCCCGCGCAATGCGGGCCATCGCCCATCCGCTGCGGCTGAAGATCCTGTGCGTCCTGGGCGAGCATGAGTTGAGCGTACAGGACATCGTCGAGGCGGTCGGCACTTCCCAGAGCAACGTCTCGCAGCACCTGGCGATCCTCCGCGAAAAACGCATCCTCAGTCCGAGAAAGAACGCCAATCACGTCTATTATTCCGTGAGCGACCAGCGTACGCTGCATCTGATCGCCACCATGCGCGACGTATTGTGCGGCAACCCGCCGAGATCGTGACGTGGCCGAAGTCAACATTCTGAAATTCGTCACCGACAACATACTTCTTGTCGGGGTGGCGTTCGTGAGCGGCGCGATGCTGGTTTGGCCCGCGGTGCGCCGCGGAGCCGCCGGCGCCTCGGTTTCGACCCTTCAGGCGACCTTGCTGATCAACCAGCAGAACGCGCTCGTGCTGGACGTGCGTCAAGCGGCCGAGTACGAAAAAGGGCACATGCTGAACGCTCGCAACATCCCCCTCGGGGAGCTCGAGCCGCGCGCCGGAGAGATCGAGAAGCACAAGGCGAAGCCGGTGATCGTCGTTTGCGACGACGGCAACCGCTCGGGCAAGGCGGCGACAGCGCTGCGCAAGCAGGGCTTCGAACAGGTCTTCACGCTGAGCGGTGGGATCGGGGCCTGGCGGCAAGCGGGTCTGCCCCTGGAGAAGTAAGTGGCCAGGATTCGGATGTACTCGACCGCAGTCTGCCCGTTTTGCTTGCGCGCGGAGATGCTGCTGGGTTCGAAGGGCGTAACCGAGATCGAGAAAATACGGGTCGATCTCGATCCGCGCCAACGCGAGGAAATGATGAACAAGACCGGCAGGCGCACGGTGCCGCAGATTTACATCGGTGAAACGCACGTGGGCGGATTCGAAGAGCTCGCGGCGCTGGAACACGCAGGAAAGCTCGACTCGCTGCTCGCGGACTAGCCTCCGCGCGCCTTTTCAATTCTATCGGAGTACTGATGAGCGAAACGCAGCAGCCGACGTTCGGCATCGAGAAAATCTACGTGAAGGATCTGTCCCTAGAAGTCCCTGGCGGGCCGCAGACGTTCATGCAGGGCGAGCAACCGCAGCTCGAAGTTCAGATCACACAGCAGTCGCAGCGCGTGAACGAGCTCTTGTACGAAGTGACTCTGGTCATCACGGTAAGCGCAAAACGCGGCGACAAGACGCTGTTCCTGGTGGAAGCCTCGCAGGCGGGCGTTTTCCAGATCCGCAACGTCCCCGATGCGGACCTAGCCCCGGTGCTCGCGATAGTTTGCGCGAACGTACTGTTTCCCTATGCGCGGGAAACCGTATCCGATGTCGTCAGCCGCGCGGGTTTCCCTCCTGTGCTGCTCGCGCCCGTGAATTTCGAGGCGCTCTATCAGCAGCGAGCCGCCGAAGCCTCCTCCGCGCAGCCCGGCGGACCGCGCATCGAGATAGCCCACTGATGCGCAGTCTCGCGCCTCTCGCTCTGCTCGCGTTCGCGTGGTCGGCCAATGCCGGGGACTTTCGCTCGATCGCCGAAAACGGAACGCCGATGTACGACGCGCCCTCGGTTCGCGCGAAAAAACTTTTCGTCGCAAGCCGCCAGTACCCGGTCGAGGTCGTGATCAACATCGACAGCTGGCTTAAGGTTCGCGATCAGGCGGGAGACCTCGCCTGGGTAGAAAAGAAAACACTTTCGGATAAGCGCACGGTGATCGTGACCGCCGCCGTCGCGGAGGTCAGGCAGGCGGCGGACGAGAAGGCGGCGTTAGTGTTCCAGGCGCAGCAGGGCGTCGCCCTCGATGTCGCGGAGCCGCCGGCGGGCGGCTGGATCAGGGTGCGCCACGCCGAAGGCCAGAGCGGTTACGTCAAAATCAATCAGGTCTGGGGCATCTAGCTGAACATCGCGATTCTCGGCGCAGGGGCCTGGGGTACGGCTCTGGCGATCTCGCTCGCGG
>VBCH01000043.1 GCA_005884455.1 Betaproteobacteria bacterium | reverse complement strand
CGAACAAAGCGCTTGTGGACGTTGGCGCTCCGAAGAGATTATTCCCGAATCGGACTCGGCCAACACCTCTCTCAGGTGTTTACGTACCTGGTCGGAGCACGGTACGAATACGACCAGGCGGGGTGTCAAGTATCGGTACAAAGGAATGACTGGATACGACCCAAAGCGGACGTTCGCGTACAGTAGTGGCGAGCAATCACACCGATGCAATTGCCGAGGCGCGTCTGTCAACGGTACAGATGCGCCCAGAGCGGCATATTCGTTCGGCCGCTATCCAGCATCGATGGATTGCCGCGCAAAGCTTCAGCGGCTCGCGACGCGCTGGACGCGTAATGCGGCGAGGAACAATCGCATGCAGGTCTCGCGCTCGGATACGAATGCATAATCGGCGCAGGCGCGCTCGGCGATGACGATTTGCGCCAACGGGGTACCGTCGCGCTGGAACAGTCCGGCGACCGCGCTGAGAAGCCCGATCGCGATAAAGGCCGACAGTACGGCGGCGACAATGGTCGTGGCAACGCGGGGGTGGGTAAGGATGGGCTTGGCGCTCATGGCGATCTCCTTGCAGTCGTGTTTCAGTCGGGGGAGGTCCGGTGCTGCTGGGACGTACTTTCCTAGCCGCGAGGTGCTTCAGTCCTTTAGCCGGCCTTAAACGTTCTGAAAGGTGTGACCTTCCATCGGTTTTTCGGGCACCGACGACCAGCCATCACGCGGCCCGCCATGTCTTCGACTGCTGGTTAAGCCACGTCTCGTAGAACGACACCGGCTGACGCCGATCTCGCCGCGCCAACCCGGTCGAACGAATGATGGGTACTATGTCGTCCGCATTGCCCTCAGCGACTGGCCATGGGCACCAACCCCGTACGATTTGGATCCTTTGAAGTGCAACCCGAGGCGCGACAACTGCTCGTGAACGGGGTGCCCGCCAAACTGGGCGCTCGCGCCTTCGATGTGCTGCTGGCGCTGATCGAGCGCCGCGATCGGGTCGTGGGCAAGGACGAGCTGCTCGATCTGGTCTGGCCCGGGCTGGTCGTTGAGGAAAACAACCTGCAGGTGCAGGTCTCGGCGCTGCGCAAACTGCTGGGGCCGCACGCGGTGGCAACGATTCCGGGGCGAGGCTATCGGTTCACCGTGTCGCTCGGCGCGGACGAAGCGGCGCCGGCCGCTGCTTCAACGTCTCCGGCGATCCCGCATGGCCTGCCCGAGCAGCGCACGCGCTTCATCGGTCGCGAGCGGGAGTTAACCGAATTGCGCGGCATGCTGGCCGGCGGCGCGCGTCTCGTCACGGTGACGGGCGCGGGCGGGAGCGGCAAGACGCGGCTGGCACTGCAGGTCGCTGCCGGGCTGGTCGACGACGTCCGCGGGAGTGTCATCTTCGTTCCCCTCGCGCCGGTTCAAGAGCCGGCGCTCGTCGCCGCGACGATCGCGCTCGCCGCAGGAGTGCGCGAACTGAAGGAGCTTCGCGACCGGGACGCGCTGCTGGTGCTCGACAACTTCGAGCATTTGCTGCCGGCGGCTGCCGAGGTGAGCACGCTTTTGTCCCTCGTGCCTGACCTCAAGATTCTGGTCACGAGTCGCGCGCGGCTCCGGCTTTCCGGCGAGCGCGAGTACGCGCTCGATCCGCTGCCGCCGTCCGATGCCGCCGAGTTCTTCCTCGATCGAGCGAGAGCTGTGCGGCCCGACTTGCGCTCCCATCCGGACGTCAGCGCGATCTGCGAGCGTCTCGACGGACTTCCGCTCGCGCTCGAGCTCGCGGCGTCGCGCGTCAAGGTGCTCGACCCGTCGTTGCTGCTGGAGCGGCTCGCTCACAGCCTCCCGCTGCTGACCGGCGGCACGCGCGATGCGCCCGAACGGCAACAGACGCTCCGCGCGACGATCGGTTGGAGCTACGCCCTCCTGGAGGAGCCGCTGCAGCGAGCCTTCCATCGGCTCGCGGTCTTCCCAGGCAGCTTTTCGCTCGAGGCGGCAGAGGTCGTCGCCCGAACGGACCTCGACCAGGTCACCGCACTCGTCGACTGGAGCCTGTTGAAGCCCGTCGGCGAGGGCCGGTTTCTCATGCTCGAGACGATTCGCGAGTTCGGTCGCGAGCGCATCGAGGGGAGTTCCGAGCGGGACGAAATCCGCGACCGGCACCTGGGGTTTTTCCTCCAGCTGGTCGAGCAGGCCGAGCCGAAGCTGACCGGGCCCGAGCAGCGTCAGTGGTACGACCGTCTCGTGGTGGAAAACGACAATCTCCGCGAGGCGCTCGCGTACGCCTGCGAGAGTCGCGACGGTGAACGCGCGCTGATGCTGGCCGGGACGATATGGCGTTTCTGGTGGAACCGGGGACGCATCGCCGAGGCGTCGCTCTGGTACGAGCGGGCGTTCGCCGTCGGCCAGAACGCATCTCCGACGGCGCGAGCGCGAGGCCTGTTCGGGATGGCCCATATGGTCGACGCCGGCGGCGATTTCGAGCGCTCCCGAGCCCTTTTCGAGGAGGCCGCCGATGTTCTGCGGCAGATCGGTGACACGCGCTGGCTTGTGCTCGCCCTCACCCACCTTGCGGGGACGTACATCTGCCTAGGCGATACGCTGCGTGCAGCGGCAATAAACGATGAAGCGCTGGACCTTGCAGACCGTAGCGGGGATGCTCGAGGGGCTGCGGTCGTCCGGTCGAACCTCGGCTACATGCTCATGAGCGTCGACGACCGGCGCGCAGGTCCACTGATCGAGCGCGCGCTCGAGGGCTACCGCTCCGTCGGCGACACGTACGGGATAGCGAGCTGCCTCGGAAACCTCGCGGTGATCGACCTGCACGGCGGCGAGACCGAAGCCGCGGCGGCGAAGCTGCGCGAGAGCCTCGGGCTCAGCAGCTCGATCGGAGACGCACACACTCTCACGTGGAGCCTCGCCGCAGCCGCCGCCGTTGCGCTCGCGCGCGGCGACCCGGACGCGGGTGCCCGGCTCGGCGGCGCGGTCTCCAAGGCGTGCAGCACGCTTGGCTTGGCGCTTGAACCGATCGACGCGCGACTGATGACCGACACGACTGCCAAGCTGCGGGAGCTGCTCCGCGGTAGTTTTGACGACGCATGGACCGCCGGCGCGAATATGGATCTGGCGGCCGCGGTCGACCTGGCTGTCAAGAAACTAGGTGCGTAACCACCAGAAGAAGCCGGTGGCTAGATCAACAGCGGATGCGTAAGGCCCGAGTGCCCGGTCCTTGTGAGCACGACCGGCTGGTTGTGGCCGAAAGCAACCTCTTAAAGTGTAGGCTGGCTATCGGTCAGACGCCACGCACCGAACGCTTAACCTGCCCGTGGATTTGTACTGGTAGGCTGTTCTGCAATTGGTGGCGATATTGAGGCGTTGGCGTCTACACGCTTAAGACCGCGTACAGACGACTTCACCGTGGTTGGGAGCCAACTGCGTTACATGATTTTACCTTTCGGACACACCCTGCTTACCTGTGGCCGCGAAACTTTGAACTTACGAACAATCGATTAAGGTCTTGGCGTTGGGACGGCAACGGTTGTACCGCCTTCCCACCAGAGCTGGAGTCGTCTGCCTTCCCTACAGGGCAGAGCCAAGCGATCCCGATAGAGAAATCGGCACCTTGAACGCGTTGGAAGGCATCAAGCTTAGTGAGCAGGAGGCAGCGACGAGATCAAGAAATGCGGTAGCGATGTTATTGGCGGTCGCACTCGGTTTAGCGGCCTGCGAAGGAATGCAGCGCCCAGATTCTCAGGCGAGCCCGAACTCAGGTGCTACCGACAGATGCGCCTTTGATTCGGATTGCATGGGCGGAAGCTGCGAATTTGGCACGTGTTCTCCGTTCAAGAGGCCTAATGGGTGCACATTTGACTCTGACTGCGCCAGACTACAGCAATGTGTGCTCGGTTCATGTTCCCAGAAGTATGGGGCTTGTAATTTTGACTCAGACTGCAGCTATGGAGAAGAGTGCAGGGGCTCGTCCTGCTGGCGAAAAATGAATGGATGAAACTTTAATTCGGATTGCATGAGCGGGAGTTGCATCGCCGGATCATGTATGTAAATCACTTCACCGCCTCGTTGGGAGTTGGCACAAGAAGCGGTTGATCCCAGCCCGAGGCGGCGGGCCGGTCCACGCCGGCTACGCCAACTCTTCAATTGCTTTTGATAATCGACCGAACGGCAGCTATTGGCCGATTGCAGGCTTGTCGCAAAACGACCCTAAGCGGTCAAGGTTGTACCTCAGTCCGCCCTAATGTTGGCCGCTTTTGCAATCCGAGAATACCTTTGGATCTCGTCTTTTACTCTTGCGACGAACTCGTCCGGCGAGGAGCCAACAACTTCAACGCCTAATGCCGAGAATTTGTCTTGGATTTCCCGGACGGTACGAAGCCGCGCTGTCTCGTCCCGCAGTTTCTTAAGCACGCTGTCGGGCGTGCCAGCGGGCGCAGAAAGAGCGACCCACGCTCCCACGTCAAATCCCGCATAGCCCGACTCGGCCAACGTGGGGACATCCGGCAAGAGCGATGACCGCGTTATGGTAGTCACTGCAATCGCTTTGATTTTGCCGGCGCGAATCTGTGGAGCCGCGACGACAACAGTATCGATTGA